>JARFRH010000195.1 GCA_029287355.1 Maribacter sp.
TTTAATGAAGTATTTGAAATTGATGAATAATTACTTACTAAAGTAACATTTTAAAATAAATTAAATATATGTTAAAATTAACTGGAACTTTTATAAGTCTATTTTTAATCATTATTATTTTTTTACGAATTCCTGAAGAGAATGTTGGACTTGCAAGTTTTGCAACAAAAAGTAATTTATTAGGTTCACCAAGTTCTGCTAGACGTTTTTTAAATATTTTAACGGGAATTGGAATTCTACTTTCAGTAATCAGCAGCCAATTGTTGGCTAATTTGGTATTTGATGTTTCGTTTGTACCATCATGGGTGCCGTTTGCTATTTTGCTTCCCGGAATTACCCTGCTGGTACTGCTGATAGGTCTTGTAAATAGCAGAAGTGTTCTCAATAGTCCACCTTTAGAGATTTTGCGTAAAGAAACTTGACAAACACCTCTTAATCCGCTTTTTGATACGCTTCTTTTAACCAGCTGATAAGTTGGTCATCCACCTCGTTAACATTGGATAATTGAACACGGTGTGTGCACATAGTGCCGAACGGACCCGAATTTCCCAAACGATCTGTCGTCGGCTTATCTTTTAGTTTTAAGCCTAGGTCTATTCTTGATTTGGTAGCCGGTTTAATTAGTGCGAATTGTTTCTTTCGAATAATACTTACCGAAGTTTTTTTAGGTGTGATGACCACGTCTTTTCCTAGCGTACTTACTACAGCTATAAGCCTGTTGTAGATTGGAAAAAGATTTTCTTTGCCTTTGTACTGTGCATGTATCAAATCATCTGCTGACTCATTTCTGTCTTTTGATAGTGCAATAATCGCATTGGCAAACCCATGCGTAACCCCGTGCTCTCCTTTTAAAAATTTTAGTGCCTCCCCATGCTTTTCGAAGGATTTGCTTTTAAGAATTTTTGTCCATTCCTCCAAAGATTTGCCTGTTTTTTCAGGCATGTTCGAAATCATGGTTTGTAATGCTTTGTCCATGGTAACTTGTTTTGGTTCATAAGCGCTTCGAACGATTTACCAGCTTCAATATAGTAATTTTACTCCATTAATTTTTCCAGGTCAGCTGGAGTTCTAGGCAGATTTTTGCTTAGTACTTCGCAACCCTCGGCTGTAACTAAAACAACATCTTCGGTAAATACCGAAATTTCATCATCATGGTTGTAGTACCATGGCTCAACAGTAAAAATCATACCTGGCTCTAGTATGGCATTAGGTAAGTTCGGGTCTCCGGTAGAGAGACCTAAATGGTGTCCAAAGAATAGACCTACCTGCATATATTTTTTGGCGTTTTCAGGAATGAGCCGATCGGTTAGCGCACGAAGGTCGGCAAATCGTATTCCGGGTTTGATGAAGGCTATTATAGAATCGGCAATGCCAACTTCCATCGTCAATATTTCTTTTTGTTTTGGAGAGAATTTCCCCGATACGGGAAAAGTGCGTCCCACGTCACTAACATAGTTTTGGTATTCGCAGCCGACATCGAAGATGACTAGATCTCCATCATTCATTATTCTGTTACGGCGATTGTAATGGGTAGCTAATATACGCCAAGGCCATAACGAGTTAGGCCCTGATTTAATGATTGAGCCAAAAGCAAGTCTATGCGCTCCATTTACCTTGTAATCGCCCTCTAGTATTCCTTCTAGGTAACGTTCATCGATACCCGGGGCAATGGTTTTGGCAGCCGTTATAATGCCTTTAACATTGATTTCAGTCGCTTTCCGCATCAGTTCAATTTCTGTTGGGGATTTTATCATTCGCACTGCAGCGATGTAATTATAACTATTTTCGAATTTCAGGCCCTTGTGTTTTTTCTGTAAAGATTGCGCTAGAATCTGGGTGGGGGATGGGCTATGAATATAATCTTCCGAAGCAAAGGTAAAATCACCGGGCCTGCCATTGTCTAAATGAATCATTAATTCATCGGCGGCCCCTTCATCTATAAAGCTTGAAAAATCTGCTATATCTTTTAACGATATTCCTGCTTGGTTCGAAATTTCACTGTCTTCCAACAAAGGTCTTCCAGGAAAATCATTAGGTCTTGAAGCACTTGTAAAGCGAAGATCTTCTTTAGGGGTGTATATGACGGACTTTTGGCTTTTCGAATCGATAACCAAAAGACTATTGGGCAATTCCAATCCTGTGAAATAATGGAAGTTATCTAATTGACGAAAGGTTTCTCCATAGGAAAAACCATCTTTAGCTGGCATTATAATCACCCCTGATTTACCATCTCCTCTAAGTTCTTCAATGAGCTTAGTTCTCCTTTGTGCCAGTTCTTCACTGGAAAAGGGCATTTCAGTCCATTCAAAGTAAGCTTGTTGTGGCGTTTGTGAAAAATTGGACGTTGGAATGAAAAGTGTGCACAGGAAAAGTAAAACAAATGGCTTCATGGTCATTACATTTAGATAGTAGACCAAAATACCAATTTTAAACTTTGGGATAGCGATCGGTCACCAAATCAAGCAAAACACCTTGCTCTAAAAGGGCGCTTAGATTTGCCAAAACAAGTGTGAACCCTTCAGTGGTATCACAAATTTGAGCAATCAAATCATCTGAAGTCCCAACGAAACCCGTATTGGTTATGGTTACAAATGTTCCAGAATCATCCATTTTTTTGAAATCCCAATTGACTAGGGCATCTTTGTTTTCTCCCCATTGAATTTGAATTCTTTCATCCGTTACGATTGACTTCACGAAAATTTCAACGGTGTGATCGAACAATTCCCAAGTCCAAGAAATAGTTTCGCCGATATATAATCTACTTGAACTTTTGGTAAACCATATTTTAGTGGTGATTTCAGGATCGATGAAAGCATCGAATACTTCGGAAATGGGTTTCCGAATAAGCATCGCCGCTTTGGCAAAGGGTAATGATTTTCCGGTCATTTTTCGAACAGCTTCCTCTGAGATAAGCAATGGGTTAGAAGTATTTATAAAATATTCTTTGGAAGTATTTTTCGGGTCCAGGTTTTGACTCTTTTATAGGTGTCAACTTCGCTATCGGGATTGAAATTCAGCGTAGTTTCCCAAGCGTTTTCAAGTTTGAATTCCTCTTCAAAGCCCAACATTACATTTTTTGCTACCTGCTCTGAATGAATTATAGTTACACATTCGGTATTGAGATTGGCACTTCTTGGATCCAGATTGAAGGTGCCTATAACTGTGATTTCTCCATCTATGACCATAGATTTTGCATGAAGACCGAAGATAGGGGCGTAATTAATAGTTTCTTGTAGTTCTCCCGTCATGATCTTCATTCGCTCCGCGGCATCGGGCCTGAATTCAAATATGCGAACACCTGTTTTTAACAATTCTTCGCGCTCCTTTTGATAACCTGCAAAAGCTTCTAAGTTGTCTGTCGATGCCAAACTGTTGGTCAATATGCGTATTTTGACACCTCTATTTACGGCTTCTTTGAATAGCTGTTGCCCGAGATCTGTTGTAACCAAATAAGGACTCTGAATAGCAATGCTTTTTTTGGCGTTTTTTATCAAACGAATTAGACTCATTGTTGATTTACCGCCTCCACCAAGTCCGCTGTTACCATCGTTTTTGCCAGGCTTATCGGAAACAAATTGAACATCATCTACCCAAACGAACTTGTCCGAGGCCTTTAAACTGGAAAAAGCTTCCGGCAGCTGCGCTATCTTTTTCCGTACTTGTGGCCAAAAATTCTCGGGGTTGCAAGCATATTCATGTAAGCGGTCAAAGCGGTTCCCATTAGTAGCATTGATAGGCTTTTCATCGATTATATCCACAATGGGCACACTTAAATCACTATTCCAATAATTGAAAAATGATTCACTAACGCTTTTGGTTTCTTTACCAAGCAATAGTACATCCCGGTCTCTAAAGTTGTATTCATGATCGTAATCAAAATATTCATTAGCGATATTACGCCCCCCTGTAATAACTACTTTGTCATCTACAATGAATGTTTTGTTATGCATCCGCTGGTTGGCCGAGCGAAAATCAGTCGCAAATTTTTTGACTTTTTGAACGATATTCTTCCCGAGATTTACACCTGGATTATATACACGAACAGAAATATTTTTATGGGAATCTAAAATCAGAATATCCTTTACATCGGCATCGACCATAAGATCATCTACAAGTAATCGCACTTTTACACCTCGATCAGCGGCACGAACGAGATAATCTATCGCTATCAGGCCAACATTATCCGTAGAAAAAATGAAATATTGAATGTCAATACTTTTTTCAGAATACTCACTCAACCAAGCACGGGTAATCATGGCGCCTCCACCGTCCTCCAGCACATACACGCCTGTCTTGGTAAGCATTTGATCAGAGAGGTCTGCCAGTTCCTTTGATAAACCGAGGTCATGGTTTCGGTTTGCAGAGGCGCAAAAATTTGTATGGTCGTCGGACAATGCTTCTTTTTTCTCACTGCAGGAATTTAGGAAAATTAGCGTTGAAAGATAAAGGCAAATTGTTCGAAGAATCATAGAATCAAAGGTTGGTATTGATATAACGAATGAACATAGGTTTTATGTTGTGAGTACATACCTCATTCAATTCTCGGCAAAATTTCGGATTGAATTTTTTCTTCAACAACTTCTCCATGATTTAGGCTCACGAAATACGAATTGTTATGTACATCTAATGAGACTGCCTTTTTAAATTCACCGTTTACGAAATGAACTCCAGATCGATCATCACAGGCAAAGCCTTCGGTAAGTTTTCCTGTTTTTATGTTTTCATGGTACAACGGAATTCGGGATGCTTCGGAATGGTAGTGGGGGCAATTGCTGTAATTTAAAAATCCAAGACAGGTAACAATTGAATATACTATAGGTCTTGAATCTGTGGTGCCCGCATTAAACCAACATAACGAGCCCGCACTTCCACCGGTCATAACCGTACCGTTTTCATAGGCCTGTTTAAGGAGTTTTGTAATGCCTTGAGCTTCCCAAATGGCCAACATGTTCAAAGTGTTGCCACCACCGACAACAATGGCATCCATGGGTAGGATCATTTCTCCCCAAGAACGTTGTTCATCAATAGAGTTAATCCAAACCCGCAATACATGTGCCTCGATTTCAAGTCCCTCACATGCTTCATACCAACGTTCGATATAGCCCTCATTATCACCTGACGCGGTTGGTAAGAAACACATTTTCGGTTTGGTTTTGCCAGTAAGTTCTTTGGTGTAATTTAGAAATTCTTTGGTCAATCTTCCGCTGCCATAAGCGAACACTTGTTTTGGTTTTTCACTCATGGCTTAAAGATAGAAAACTTCGAGAATTGCCGAACCTATCGTTTCGATGAATTATTAGGATTATACGGATTAGCCTGATAATAATCGCGAAGACTGAACTTTCGATCTTCAAATCTATCCTGAAGAATTTTGAAGTGTTGAATGCGATCAATTCGAAAAGCACGATAATCTTTTCGCAAATGACACCAAGCCATTAAAATCCATTTATTTTCAGTGGATAGAATAGCGCAAGGTTCTATTTTACGAAATGAGATATTTGGGTCATCAGCCTTTCTATAATTGATTTCCACATAATTAAAATTGGTGATGGCTAATTGTAATTCAGAGAGGGCATTGCTACTGATACTCGCCTTTCGGGTATCGAAAATATAAAGTTTGTCATCGAGCATTTCACTTTTCTCCAAAATAGAGGAGCGAAAGACCGATTTAATCTTTGTAAGGGCTTCCTCGAAATCTGCAACCAATGAAGAATCATTACTTCTGTTGACCAGATGCTGAGCAGTGATCAAGGCGTTGGCCTGTTTTTCAGTGAATTGAACGGGTGCAACGGTATATCCGTCCATTAGGGTATAGCCCCGTCCTTCTAAGGTAATCACGGGAACACCAGCCTCAATCAATTTCTGAATATCCCTATAGATCGTACGGATGCTCACCTGGTATTTATCTGATAATTCAGTTGCCGTTAAAACCCTTTTGGATTTTAAGAGTGTCAAAATATTGATAAGACGTGCGAGTTGAGTCATTGCATAAGGGGTTAAAACAAAGATAGCGAACCGATATACGATTCGCTATCTCTGATTTGTTTGGCGTTTAATTCCAAGAATGAAGCGCCACTTTGTTGCCTTCGGTATCTAGAATTTGGGCCATGAATCCGTTTTCCCCGATATTGGTTTTTGGCATTATGATTTTACCTCCCGATTGTTCTACTCGACTTAAAGGGGCACTAAGGTCATCACCGCCGTTTAAATATATGGTGACCCCTTCTGCCGATGGTTTCGCGCCTTCCATTTCTACGAGACCCCCACCAACACCATTATTGTTCTCATCATAGGTAAACATACCATATTTGGTATTTTCCATATGATGATCTGTGATTTTTGTATCTAAAACAGTAGCGTAAAAAGATTTTGCCCTTTCATAATTCGTTGCCGGAATTTCAAACCAGCTAATTGCATTTTTCATTGTATTTTGTTTTAAAGGTTAAACTTGATACAAAGATATTTTTGCTAATGTCAGAAGATGTCAGGGGTATTTTGAATTTGGAGATACTATGGATTTTTGAACTAATTCGTACTGTATTCCGTATGAATTCGGTCAATTTCCTGTTTAAAATGTTGGTAGTCGATTTCTCCTATTATTGTTTTGATTCGATTGAGGAAATCCAAGGGTTTTTGATGTTCTTTTTCAGATAGAATACCGCTATCCAATGATACGTAAATTTAATCTTCAAAGTGATTTCCAGCCTCTTTGGCAATCTTTTAGAAGCCTAAAACAATGCCTTGCTTGGAGCACTGAGGCTAATGAAAAGGTGCTATTCCTTATTCGGAAAAAATTAAACCTAGGATAGGGTCAAAACTGTCATTTCTTGAATAATAACTTCCATGACAGCACCTTCTGTTCGTTGTCTGTGTGCTGCAATATGGGCACTGGCATTATGGTCGAGCCATAAGGCCCGTGTCGCCCAGTTTTCATAAAAGAAAAATCGGTTTGGGTTTTCGTTGTCTTGATGCAGGTCGTAATTGAGACAGCCTTCTTCCTCAAGGGTAGGAGGTATCAAATCTAAAAGGGCCTGTTTTACCAATTCCCTTTTATCGGGCCTTGCTATTATAGTCGCAGTTACGGTCAATTGTTGATGGGTCATAGCGGTTTTTTATAATTTCAGCTTATCAAAGATATCGATTTGAAACTATAAATTATTGGTCAAGCAGAGGACAAGTCATACAATTACACCCAAAGCAAACCAAATTCCCGCATTTTCGTGCTGGCTCTTGAATTCTTTGGCTCTTCATAGGTGAAACGCACTTTATTTCGGTAAGGTGTTTTTGGGGTAACATACCGTTATCGGGGCTTTTTGACGCTTTATCCGAAGTTTTGCCGCTTAACGAGTATTTGGTCTTGTTGAACGAACCGAACCCCCGTATTAAGGGGTCTGTCACGTTTTATATATGTAAAACGTACAGTCATGAAAACTATCGCAACTTTAATTTTTGTTTTTTTTATCGGAGTAGCTGCACAAGCTCAAAATACTACTGAAGAAGTTAAGGTTGAGGTTATCGAAATGACCATCGTTACCGAAACTACCGTTGCCAAAATTGCTACAGAAAACACTGAAGTTGCTCGTTTGTACAAATATAAAAATTCACGTGTTAAGAAAGCCTTGTCTTTTACTACGAAGAGAAATAAAGCAAAAATGGCTTAAGAAATTATTTTCTTTTTCAATTGCGTTTAGAACTTCCGCTTTCCGAATACACTCTCGATAAACTTTGACTTGTTCTTGTTCCGGTTGAACGTATAGGAAAGATTAATCAGAATGAAATTGCATTGAATTTTTAGTCGATATTACTTCAAGCGATAAAACCTTTGATATCCTAATTATAAATAGTAGCCTCCACAAAATTGGACTATTCTTCTGTCGGATTTCCATTGAATCCAACAAAAGAAACCTCGATATAGTAATTGCCTCGAAGTACTTCTTCGAAGGTAATAATACCCCTAGCATCAGAAATGACTCCTGTAACAAGTGTGCTATACAATTCATTATAGCGTCCTGCCGTAGCATACTCCATGGTTGCGCTGTTGCTACTATCTTCACTAGTTCCGCTGAGCTGGGTTGTGGCGATTTACGAAAACATTGGCAGGAAGAAAATCAAGGCTAAATACCTTTGCATGAAGCAAGTTCGGAATATCTAGTAAAAATAGGGCAAAGTTCACGGGTATCTTAACTTATTTAATTTGCTGTGAATTTTCTAAATGGCGCAAGCTTGTTAATTTTATTCTTCCTTAAAAAATAGCCGAAACCGACTTTTTACACTTAAAATGCATTTAAAAATTGCGATGAACAACACTTCTTATCGTTAAGTTGTATTTAGTGTACAAAACGTTTGTCGAAGCTTTTTCACACTTTATCCAGCTTATTGTAAAACAGCGATTAGAATTGATTTTCAGCGAGTTACAATGCCCTTAGGCTGCATATGAGGTTATATTAGTGTAACCCAAATGTAAGTTATGAAAGCTGTTTTAACCATCTTGTTTATTGTTGTATTAGGCGCTTCTGCCCTAGCCAACACCGGTACAAGAGTAAACGAATTCAACCCTAAAATAGAAACTTATGAGCAAGCTACAGCCCCTAAAATGGATACTCTTTTGGACAGTGGCATTGTTGTTGGTGCCGATGTTTTTGAAGCTGGGAACGCAAACGAAAAGAGCTTTGCGCGGTTATACAAATTCAAGGATGCAAGAATAAAAAAAGCTTTGACTTTCACAACAAAAAGAAACAAAGCCAAAATGGCCTAATCATTAACCATAAAATTTTAAGCAATGGTGTTATTTACATTCATTATTCCTGCTATTTTAATCGGAGGTTTTAGTATTGACTCGTTAAGACCAAAAGCCCAATTGCGACCTATTAAAGTAAGAGTTCGCAAATAAGCATTATACCGCTAGAAAAAAATCGCCCCACTTTTCCTAGATAAAAAGTGGGGCGATTTTTGTATTCAGGATGAAGATTTATTCTTCAAGTTTAGGACTCCCGCTTGACCAGGCCTTTTTGAAAAAGGCGGGGAGAGTTTTACCATTCATTTTTGAATAGAAACGGTTATTCCTTAATACCAGGTTGCAGAATCTTAAATCCTGTTTTAGCTTTTTCGGCATCAACCATATCCTTTACTTCTTTTAAAAGTGCTTTGGCATCATAGACAATACCGTCTTTAATGGTATACTTGACACCACCTTCGCGAATAACTTCATTGTCTTCGGTCAATTTTATGGCCCCCGTGCCGTACAAGACTTTAATGTTTTTTAATGGATTGGCATCAACCACCACAAAGTCAGCCAATTTACCTATGGACACCGAACCGATTTTATCCTCCCAGCCCAAAGCTTCGGCGCCATTCAAAGTAGCTGAACGAATAATTTCCAAGGGATGAAAACCTGCTTCTCTTAATAATTCCAATTCACGAATGTAGGCGAACCCGTATAGTTGGAAAATGAATCCGGAATCAGAACCTGTGGTGACGCGCCCGCCTCGATTCTTGTATTCGTTGATAAAAGTCATCCAGAGACTGAAATTTTGTCTCCAAGCTACTTCTTGTTCGGTACCCCAATCGTGCCAATAGCTGCCATGGGAAATCTTACTGGGTTGGTAAAATTTCCATAAAGAAGGCAAAGTATAATCTTCGTGCCACTCCGCACGTCTAGCGCGTTGTAAGTCACGACTGGCCTCATAGATATTGAAAGTTGGATCCAGCGTAAAATCGAGTTCCAAGAGCTCGGTCATTACTTTTTCCCAATGTTCAGAATAGGGTTTCGCAGCTTGCGACCAAAGTTTACCGGCATTTTCAAAGCGGTGTTGCTCATTCTGGTAGTTGTAATCCAAGGGATAATCCTGTACGGTTCTGTCATCGAATAAAGCTTCTGGCAAACCGTACCAGTGCTCCATAGAGGTCAATCCCGCTCTGGCGGAATGTAGCACATTCCAACGCGCTACGCTCAATTGCGCGTGGTGGCATGCGGAGCCAAGGCCTATTTTTTTATTTTCATCCAGGGCGGCGGCCATGATTTCCGGTTCGGCACCGAAGAACTTAATGCCATCAGCTCCTTTTTTAGCATTGGCGCGAACCCATTCCCGTGCTTGCTCAGGTTTAGAAATCGGAATATCGTTTAACGGATTGAAACTAGCACTTGTCTGCCCAAAAGCCGTGTAGGCAAAAATTCTGGGTGCCACGATTTCGTTTTTGGCACTTTTTCGTTTCAAGTCCATCGTAAAATCAACGCCTCGACCACTTGGTTCGCGTACACTGGTTACCCCATGGCCCATCCATAGTTTAAATACATAATCAGGATCGGCACCTTGTGCCTTGCCGCCAATATGGCCGTGCATATCAATAAAACCAGGCATCAGATACATACCGTTACAGTCGAGTTCTTTTCCGCCTGGTTTCAATTTGGGTCTTTTAGAGTTATCAATAGGTACACCGTCATAACCGACCACTTGAATTTTTTTGATGATATTTTGCTCTACTACGATATCAATAGGGCCTTGTGGTGGAGCACCATTTCCGTTAACGAGCATAACCCCGCGTATGATAAGTTGTGAATGCGGCCCATCGCCTTCCGCCGATTGGGCAATTGTTCGGGAGATTCCTATTAGGAGGAGGGTGAGGATAAACAGCGTTGATTTTGTTCTCATAATTGTAGTGTTGGATTTTTAGAGGGTTATCTTTTTATAGCTCTTATATGCATGAACCCAGGAAACTCATTTAATTCTTTAAAATGCCTAGGGTCTCGTTTTTCAAATTCTGGTACTGGTTTCGGCTCGACAAGTTGGTCAATATAAAAACCGTTACTGGTAATGGGTTGGATACATTCGTTCAGGGGTCTTCTGTAGCTATGCATTTTAATCCGTTTCCCAAAACCTCCCCAGGTAGCCTTTACCGGTTCTACGTCAAAATACTTTTTTGATTTAAAATAAAGGTACTCGAAAAATGGATGTTCTACCGAAACCACTAATGTTCCATTTGGTTTTAAGACCCTATGGAATTCTTGTATGGCTAGGTTCCAATCCTCCAAATAGTGCATGGCCAAGGCGCAAACTACGGTGTCAAATGACGAATCTGTAATCATGTCCAGTGGATGGGTCATGTCATGGACAAAGAAATTGCCCAAATTCTTATTTCGCTCTTTTGCATGGGCCACCATTTTCGGACTAATATCGAAACCAGTTACAATTGCGCCCATTTCCATTAAAATCTCAGCATATTTGCCAGGTCCGCATGCAGCATCTAAAATATGTATTCCCTTGAACTCAGAAATCAATTTTAAGGTATTCGGCCTATCGTAATATGCATTATGTGGCTTATGATCTATTAACGCATTATAACTATCCGCTAAATCTTCATATGCAGCTACTATCTTTTCTTTGAACATTCTTGTTTGATGTGCAGGCTTTTAGCTAATTAATTCCGTGAGGGCACAGAAATCTTATCCCCTAAAAATAATGCATTTAAAAAGAGTCGATTGGTTCCGTACCAACTACCCCTGAAATTGGGATTGTCAGCGAAGAGAATTACGCGTCCGCTACCAACTTTACTGACGATCAAAGAGGCGGAGGGTTTTACATTTTCGTCCATATTCTTCTTGGTGATAAATCCATCGATTAGTGGTTTTTTAGCATATTTGGCGACAGTCGCATATTCATTTTTACTAGGTGCCAACCATACCGTGTTGTTCTTATAAACAGGAATTGAATTATCATGATAGCCAAAGGCAAGAGGGTGTGTGGTATCCAAATCGACTTTGAGAATAATACCCCCAACACTTTCTTTTCCGAGATTTTCGGATGCATCCACATAGGGCTTTCGTTCAACGGTCTTCGTAGAATCTTTTGTCAAAGAATCCCTTTCGACATTGGTCAATTTCTCCTTGACCAATTTCTTTTCAATGACCCATTTGGAAGCAGTGCCAATAGTAATCAAGGTATTTCCTTTACTTACCCATGCTTTGATTTTTTCTTCCTGTTTTTTTGAGAGGTTGTAGCTGCCTGAAACCATCACCAACGTTGTGTATTTATCAAAATTGGTCCGATTGAAATTCCGCAGGGGAATTTTCGTTATCGGCATGTGAACTCTGGTATCCAAAAGATGCCAAACCTCTCCGGCTTCATAAGATCGTGTTCCATTGCCTATGAGCATTGCTGCTTTTACCTTTTTGACTGGTTTTATATACCTGCTTCCCAAATCGACACCTTTTAAACTGTAGCCTGAATCAATCCCGTACATCGGAACTTGAAATTGTTGTTGTGCTTTTTGCAAGAGCGCAAAAATGGCAGCGGCATCCTTTTTCTGAAGACTAACTGGAAGTACTAGCGACCCATAACCAAAACTTTTTGAGCTACCGCCTACTTTTAACGTAAATGGTTTGAAGCTAGAAGATAAGACCAATTGGTTTTCTTGAAGATAATGAAGTGCCGCGGGAGCATTGTAGTCATCCCAATCGATTACATAAGCATACGCTGATTTTTGAACTGGAGCGACAGGAGCCAATTTTTGGGTACGCTCCACTTTTTCGCCCATATTTAATGAAGTGACCGGTTTGTACTTCATATTGTAAAAATTGGCTACTGACCATGCCGAAGCATCATAATATACACTATCTCGGTATTTGGTGTAGGTTTCGAACATGGTCTGTACCATTCGATATTGCGGTTGTTTTGTAGGCACTACATATCGATTTCCCGATTTATATACTTCAATTTGATGTTTCAATAACTTATCAATGAAAGCTTTTGTTCTGTTAGCGTCGTAGTCATCACCAAAGGAATACCCACGAATTTTACTTTTAGCCGCTCTTGTTATAGCACTTTTAAAGAAGTCTTGTTGGTACTTGCGCATATAGGCTTTATTGGCTACCGCTGTTTTTACGGTAGTCAAACTCGAAGTGTATTGATTGCGAATGGTGAAGGGAAAGGTAATCTTTCCAAAAGCGGTTTTTTGTTCATGACCTCGTGAACTTGCTTGCTCAAACAGCAATGCCAAAGCGCCTTGCAAATCTGGATACGAAGACCCATATCCAGGATAGGTGCCGTCGAAAACTTCTTTGGTGAAATAAAAAGAGCCAATACTATCCAAGGCCTTTGCGAATTCGGCCCCGAACATATTGTTGAGGTCTTCGTAATTTTCTTTTGGCATAATAGGGTCTAATGAAGCATTTGCTTTCATGGGCTCGAAGAAATAGGTAGCATTAGAACCCATTTCATGAAAATCGGTGACCACATTAGGGTACCACTCATGAAACCATTTTAGTTTACCTTGGCTTTCAGGATTAATGGCCAATAACCAATCACGGTTCAAATCGAACCAATAATGATTGGTACGGCCTCCGGGCCAATACTCGTTATGCTCAGCATCTTGCGGGTCGGATACGTTTGGGGTACCCTGATAGGTGTTGGCCCATTGTGTATGACGATCTCGCCCATCAGGATTGATCGTTGGGTCTATCATGATGACCGCATTTTTTATGTATTTCAGTATTTCAGGACTGTTTGATGCGGCAAAGGTATAAGCAGTTAATAGCGCGGCTTCCGAACTGGATGGTTCGTTACCATGAACATTATAAGCGAGATTGATGAAGATGGGCACATCGTCATAATTGGAAACCGATTTGGAAGGGTCGGTAAATGCCAAATGTTGCTCTTTTAGGTTATCTAAATTTGATAAATTTTCAGGAGATGTAATCGTTAAAATCACCAATTTTCGACCTTCATGGGTTTTTCCATATTCATAGATGGATGCCCTGTCAGAAGTTTCTGCCAACTTGGTCAAATAGGCGACAATCAAATCATGTCTTGAATGATGTTCACCTATGCCATACCCTAGAAATTGCTGGGGACTCGGTATGGATTCATTAAAGGGGTGGAATTTTTTGAAAAAATAGTCTTGTGCTTGAATTGATGTGCTGATAAACAGCACCAAAAGGAGTAGTTTTTTGAACATAAAGGATAGATTAATTAGTCGTATTAAATATAGGCATAATAGACCGAAACCCTTTTAGGAACACGAAAAGAATTATTTAGGCTATTGATGGAATCTTTTGGTGAATTTCCTTGAACTTTACGACATAATGGGTGCCCTTTTTGGTAATATCACGTATAATCGAACCTCTCAATTGCCTTGCCAAATTGTGAATGAGCTTGAGTCCAAGTGATTTGGTCGTTTTATGATTGATCGTTTCTGAAAACCCAACCCCGGTATCACCAATATTGAGTATATACTCATCAAAATCACCCTTTCGCAATCTAATGAAGATAACACCTTGATTATCGTCGACAATACCATATTTTAAGGCATTTGTTACTGCTTCATTTATCAATAGTCCTAAAGGAATAGCGGTATCGATATTCAGTTTTACATCTGGAATATCTATATCCAGGGTGATATTTTTACTAGTGCCTTTTATGGAACGCACCAAGTATTCCGCTAGTTCTTGAACATATGATTTGTACCCTATTTTTGAAATGTCCTCTCGCATATAAAGCATTTCATGAACCATGGCCATGGCAATTACTCTATTTTGACTGTTTTTTAGGAGCGTTTTAATATCGGTGTCATCGACATTTCTCGCCTGCAGACTCAGTAAGCTCGATACGGTTTGAAGATTATTTTTTACTCGGTGATGAACTTCTTTTAGTAAGGTTTCCTTTTCATTGATTTTTGCCTCTAACTTATCCTTGGTTTTGTAAAGTGTATGATGTGCATTCAATAAATTCTTTCCGAAAACCCCTCCAATAAGATATACTGAAAACATGACGCTCAAGAGAGCGAAAATATCCTTTGATTTTTCGGGTATTACATTCGTGACAAAACTAAAATCGGCTATACTTTGCGAGTATATCAAGACGATAATAAGCAAATTCAAATTCAAATAGAGTGTGCCATATTTTTTAGTGGTAACATAACCAGCAACTACAATCAACGCCAATACAAATATAAATGGACTGTTGATACCACCGCTGTACAAAGTTATGATACTTGCCCCGCCCAAGGTCATTATCGAAACTATGTTATAGGTCAAAGTAAGATTTTTATGGTAGTAGTATAAAATAGTATTGATGAGATTTAAAATACCAAACCCAAGAAATACCCAAGGAATGACTTCTTTGATATCCAAGAAAAATAGGCAGATACAAGAAAACAGTAAGGCAAAGAAAGAGGTAAAGTAATTAACTCGTAGTAATAGGCGAGCTTTGTTTACAAGACGTCCTTCCAACTTTTTGTTCGGATCCATAGCGGTTGTTTTTGGTATGCAGGGGGCGAATTCATCGATTTTGATTTTCAAAAATCGTATTTCATAGTAAAGCTAAATATGTTTTGGCACATACGAATACTATCATCCATTTTATTTGGATTTTAGTATGTGCTTTGGGAAAGTATAAACTCCTCTTTATTTAAGAATAAGGTGGTGTTTCGGACGTATCCTTTATGGTAAACATAGATTTGTTGGGATTAAGACCTTTCCATCTTTGGAGTAAGTTCTGTCAGATCGGCAATTTTGATTGCTTTACCACTTTCGATACTCCTTCTAGCTGCGATTCCTATTAAAATGGACATCGCTCCATCTCTTATGCCGGCACCTCTGCCATATTCGTCATCAACTTCGGGTGTTTTAAAAATTTTATCTTGAAGCCTACCGTCGCCTCCGCCATGACCATTTCGTTCTACGTCAACGCTCAAGGTTTCATGATCTTTCCACAATTTATGTAAGATGACAGGTTGTTTATCAACTTCTGCCTCCCCAGACTGTTCCATTTCTTTGGCGTGCATCTGCGCTTGGTCGACCTTGATGTTTTCATTATAAGGAATATCCAACCAAGCCTCTAAGCGCCCTTCTGTGCCATTGAATGATACCCGCCATCCTTCAAAAGGGGAATACGTGGTCAAAGAGTAATTGACAACTACATTATTGGCATATTTAATTTGGGCTGACATTTTATCATAAATATCAATTTCCTCTCTAAATAGACAATTATCTCGTATGTAGCCATCTTCATGCTCATGGTCAACATAAAGTTTTTTCGATTTCTCATCTTTTGTAATATCCCAATAAAAATCACAGTTGCTTTTATGGTCACAACTTCTACAATTTTCTCCTCGGAAGGGGCCGTTTTTACCATAGAATTCTAAATCACCATAAGCAAAGACCTCACTTGGTTCGGAGTTAATCCACCAATTCAATAAATCGAAGTGATGTGTTGCTTTGTGTACCCAAAGGGAGCCGCCACTGTTCATTTCGCCATGCCACCTTCTGAAATAAGAAGCGCCATGGTACGTGTTTAAATACCAATGGAAATCGACGGAAACCAGTTTTCCAATGGAATTGTTCTTTAGCAATTTTTTGATTTCCGTGGCATAGGGGCTCCAGCGATAATTGAACCCTACGATTAAATTCTTATCCGAGTTTTTTTCTGCATCCAGAATAGCTTGACATTTAATCTCGTCAATGGTCAAGGGTTTTTCCGTGAGGACATCGCATCCCATTTCGAGACCTTTGATGATGAATTCATGATGTGTGGAATCTTTTGTTGTGACAATAACCAAATCAGGTTTGCTGGTCTTTATCATTTCGTCAAAATCAACGAAGGTAGGGCAGTTGGCACCAATATACTTTTTCCCGTATTCCAAACGACTCGGATTGATATCACTAAGCCCCACGAACTCCAAGATATCCGAATATTCATCAACTAAACGCTTGCCCCAGAAAGTCGTTCCACGAATTCCCGTGCCTACTAGGGCCACTTTTAATTTTTTTGATGTTCCAAAACTGAAGGCTTGCAGCGGCATTGTCGCTGAAGCGGCTAGCATGCTGATTGAAGTCAGAAATTTTCGTCGAGATGTGGTCATTAGAGCTTTCTTTGAATTTCCTTAAAGTTATTGATTTTTAATGAATGCAGAAGTACCCCCTGTCAAAGATGAAATTAGTAGGAAAACAAAAACGGGCAACCACTAAGGTTGCCCGTTTTTGAAAATTCTATGATTAATGAACTCTAATGCTCGGTCAAGACCCATTCTCCTTTAGCGATTAAGGGTTCAGCCTGCTTATATTTGACTACTTTGCTCTCACCGCTCATAATATTCTTGATGGTAACACGATCATTTCTACCGATTTTAGGTTGTTCTCGAACTATAGTTTCGGTCACAGCAGGTCTTCTACCTTGATTTTGTCCGATGGCCCTACTTTGTGCAGCCCTTTGGTCACTATTAGGAATTTCCTCTTTACTAGTCTGAAGATTTTCTTTAGGTCTGCGAACGTTTCTTTCTTCTTGAATCTCATTAGGATTGCCGCTTGGTAGTTCTCCTTTGAATAAGAAAGAAACAACTTCCTTATTGACTTTATCGATCATGCTCTTAAATAATTCAAAAGCTTCGAATTTGTAAATCAGAAGTGGATCCTTTTGTTCATGCACAGCTAACTGTACCGATTGTTTTAATTCATCCATCTTACGTAAATGCGTTTTCCACGCATCATCTATAATGGCCAAGGTGATGTTTTTCTCGAAATCGGTTACCAATTGCTTTCCATTACTTTCATAGGCTTCCTTTAAATTGGTGACGACGTTCAAGGTTTTTATCCCATCCGTGAAAGGAACGACAATGCGTTCGAATTTATTGGTAGCATCTTCGTAAACTTGTTTGATAACGGGAAATGCAGTCTCTGCATTCCGCAGAATTTTGTCTTGGTAATGGTCATAAGCATACTTATAGACATTATTGGATATATCTTGTACGCTCATTTTCTCGAACTCGGTTTCTGAAACAGGTGAGGTAATCGAGAAATATTTTATCAATTCGAATTCAAAGTTTTTGAAGTCGTTGGATGCTTTGTTGGTGTCTGCAATGACTTCACAAGTATCATAGACCATATTTGCGATATCCACCTGAAGACGTTCTCCTTCAAGGGCATGACGCCTTCTCTTGTAGACCACTTCTCTTTGAGCGTTCATGACATCATCATATTCTAACAAACGCTTACGAACACCAAAATTGTTCTCCTCCACTTTTTTCTGTGCACGCTCAATGGATTTGGTCATCATTGAATGTTGAATGACTTCGCCTTCTTCGAGTCCCATTTTATCCATCATCTTGGCCACTCGGTCCGAACCGAATAAACGCATCAGATTATCTTCTAAGGATACATAGAATTGCGAACTTCCTGGGTCACCTTGACGACCAGAACGGCCTCGTAGTTGTCTGTCTACACGACGTGAATCATGACGCTCCGTACCTATAATGGCCAAACCACCGGCCTCCTTTACTTCGTTTGACAATTTGATATCCGTACCACGACCCGCCATGTTGGTGGCAATGGTTACAACGCCCGCGTTACCTGCTTCGGCAACTACATCAGCTTCTTTTTTGTGTAATTTCGCGTTCAGTACATTATGTGGCACTTTGCGAATATTCAACATTCGCGATAACAACTCCGATATTTCAACCGAGGTGGTACCGATAAGTACTGGTCTGCCAGCGTGCGATAGCTTCGTTACTTCGTCGATAATAGCATTATACTTTTCACGTTTGGTTTTGTAAATCAAATCGTTACGGTCGTCACGTGCAACAGGACGGTTGGTGGGTATTTCCATCACATCCAACTTGTAAATTTCCCAAAATTCACCCGCTTCCGTAATCGCCGTTCCGGTCATACCGGATAGTTTACGGTACATTCTAAAATAATTCTGCAAAGTAACCGTAGCAAAGGTTTGGGTCAAGGCCTCGATTTTTACATTCTCTTTCGCTTCAATGGCTTGGTGCAATCCGTCAGAATAACGACGACCGTCCATGATACGGCCCGTTTGCTCATCAACGATCATTACTTTATTATCCATAACCACATATTCTACATCTTTTTCAAAAAGAGTGTAGGCCTTGAGCAGTTGACTCATTGTGTGGATACGTTCACTTTTTATAGTGAAGTCTTTGAAGAGTTCTTCTTTGAGTTCTGCCTCTTTTTCGATTTCGAGGTTCTGGTTTTCAATTTGGGCGATTTCACCTCCGATGTCAGGCATGATGAAAAAGTCTTTGTCTTGAACTCCGGAAATATATTCTATTCCTTTATCGGTCAATTCGATTTGATTGTTTTTCTCTTCTATTACGAATAACAGATCCTCATCAACCTTCGGCATCTCACGATTGTTGTCTTGCATGTAGAAATTCTCGGTCTTCTGTAGCAATTGCTTGATACCCTCTTCACTCAAGAATTTGATAAGAGCTTTGTTTTTAGGTAAACCCCTGTGCACGCGTAGCAATAAGAATCCGCCTTCTTTGGTATCACCAGCCGCAATCAGTTTTTTCGCCTCGGCAAGGACACCTGTTAGGTGTTGCCGTTGCTTTTGAACGATATCGGAAATTTTTGGTTTTAGTTCATTGAATTCATGTCGATCACCCTCTGGAACGGGTCCTGAAATAATCAATGGCGTACGTGCATCATCAACAAGTACGGAATCGACTTCATCAACAATCGCGAAGTTGTGTGGGCGTTGCACCAAATCTTTTGGTGTATGTGCCATATTATCCCTGAGGTAATCGAAACCAAATTCATTGTTGGTGCCGTAGGTGATATCTGCATTGTAAGCCGCTCTTCGGCCATCTGAATTGGGTTTGTGGTAATCGATACAATCGATTGATAATCCATGGAATTGGAAAATCGGGGCCATCCAAGCGCTGTCACGTTTGGCCAAGTAATCGTTAACCGTTACCAAGTGTGTGCCGTTTCCGGTAAGCGCATTCAAGTAGAGTGGAAGCGTGGCTACTAAAGTTTTACCCTCCCCAGTTTGCATTTCGGCAATTTTTCCTTGGTGCATCGCGATACCACCGATCAGCTGAACGTCATAGTGAATCATGTCCCAAGTCACTTCTTTTCCAGCGGCATCCCAAGAATTACTCCAAATGGCATTATCTCTATTTAAGGAGACATAATCTTTCGAACCAGACAATTCTCTGTCATATTCCGAGGCAGTGACCTCGATATTTGAATTGTGAACAAAACGCTTAGCAGTTTCTTTCACCACTGCAAAGGCTTCCGGTAAGATTTCGTTCAAAGTATTCTCTGAAATTTTATAGGCTTCTTCTTTAAGTCGGTCTATTTCAGTGTAGATTTCTTCGTTCTTGTCAATATCGGTTGAGGCTTTTACCTCTTCTTCCAATTGCGCTATTTGATCGTCCAAAACTTTGCGATTTTCTTTAATCTTAGCTTTGAACTCTAATGTCTTATTTCGAAGCTCATTATGGGTAAGACCTTCTAAAGCGGTTTCAAAAGATTTAATTTTGTCTACTATAGGTTGTAGGCCCTTGACATCTTTTTGAGACTTGTCGCCTACGAATGCCTTTAAAACTGAATTTATAAAACTCATAGATTTATTTTAATTGTATGGATGCGCCGTATTCCTGATCACATCATCACGGTGCCTTTTATTTTTGAGTGGTGATGCCTTTTGTTCAACAAAAGGCATTCCAGTTTACTTTTATACAGTAATCTGACGTGTTATCTGCCAAAATTACCGAAACCTATGGAAAGACCATAAAAAAAAAGCCCCGAAAGAGGCTTTTTAATTTCAATAACGTTAAATATATCAATATTCATCCTCATTCCAGAGGTAGTCTTCTTCGGTAGGATAGTCTGGCCAGATTTCTTCGATTGATTCGTAGATTTCACCACCTTCTTCTTCCATTGATTGAAGGTTTTCAACAACCTCCAAGGGCGCTCCTGTACGAATAGAGTAATCGATTAATTCGTCTTTTGTGGCGGGCCATGGTGCATCGCTTAAGTAAGATGCTAATTCTAAAGTCCAATACATGGTAAAAGTTTGATTTTAAATTTTTGCAAAAGTAATTTTTAAATCGAGATAGCCAAGTTATTTACTGCATTTTATTAAATTATTTTGCGTCATTAAATGGATAACGAAGAAATAGCGAATTTATTAGTCTTTTTTTTCAGGAATCCACTTTATCTCTTCTGCTTGAAAATCTGAGGACAATTTTCGTGCCAATACGAAAAGATAATCGGATAGTCGGTTGATGTAGTGCAGTACACGCTCATCAAAAGGTTCACTTTCGAATAAATGCGCAGCGAGGCGCTCGGCTCGTCTGCATATGGTTCGTGCAATATGACAATATGACACTGTAGTGTGCCCACCTGGAAGAATAAAATGGGTCATTTGAGGAAGCTGGGCGTCCATCTTATCCATTTCTTTTTCAAGTAGCTCGATATCGGCTGTGTCAATTTTGGAGATGTTCAGACGTTCTTTTCCGCTCTTTAAAGTGGCTTTTTCAGGATCCGTAGCTAAAATAGCCCCAACTGTGAAGAGTTTCTCTTGAACCGAAATCACTATTTTTTTGGAATGTGCATCAATTTTCTGATCCCGAATTAAGCCCAACCATGAATTCAGTTCATCAATGGTGCCATAGCTCTCAATTCGGATGTGATGTTTGGGTACCCTAGTGCCTCCGAAGAGAGATGTAGTACCATTATCACCGGTCTTGGTGTAAATCTTCATATTCTGGTCAAGAATAAATGGAACGTCAAAAATAGCCTACTCTTCACGCTCCTTTTTTTTTCGTTCATAGCTATCCATGAATTTACGTGAATTACGGGTTTTGGCTTTCCTGCGGTTCATCATGGAGATGACCAAATAAATAGCGAAAAGTACGCCTATGATGATATATGTTGTTCTACTTTCCATGTTTTTGGAGTTGAAACTTAAATTTAGGGGATTAAATCCGAATTTTAAAATGTTCTTTGACCTGTTCTTCGCGAAAACAAAGCAATCCGCAATAGAACAAATCGATTGAAACAGTAATCATTTCATTTTGTTTCAAAGTTTCCCATATGTCTCTGGCATCCTTGTTTTCATGGATATTTTCAATTATAATGACACTGTCGTTATGAATATCTTCTCGATGTAGGGATAAAACATCCACACTCGAAAAATGCTGATAAATCAAATCGAACGGACCTTCTTGTCTTGCTTTTAACCCAAACTCTTTTTGAATTAAATTTTCTATTTGAAAATCTTTCGAGATTTTAATGC
>JARFRH010000335.1 GCA_029287355.1 Maribacter sp.
GTACATGCCCAAAAAAAATACTCCAAAAAGCAAATCGAGAAATTAAAGACCGAAGCCGCCGCTATGGTCGAGGCAAACAAAAAGCAAGCCCAAGTGATGGTCGACAAAGTCTTCAGCTTTGCTGAACTCGGCTTTCAAGAAGTGGAATCTTCCAAATACTTAACCGGCATCTTAGAAGAAAACGGTTTCGCGATAGAAAATTCCGTTTCGGGAATCCCCACAGCTTGGTTCGCCAAATGGAGCAATGGGGAAGGTCCGGTCATCGCAATTGGAAGCGATGTGGATTGTATTCCGAAGGCATCACAATACCCAGGAGTGGCCTATCACAAACCGCTAGTAGATGGAGCACCTGGACATGGAGAGGGGCATAACGCCGGAATTCCCCTGAATATTTCTGCAGTATTGGCGGTAAAGAAAATCATGGAGCGCGATAATATCGGCGGTACCTTGGTGGTATGGCCAGGTATCGCAGAAGAATTGGTCGCTGCCAAAGCGTGGTACGTACGCGATGGACTTTTCGATGCTATTGACATGTGCATATTTACTCATGTAAGCAATAATCTGAGTGTCTCCTATGGGCCTGCAAGGGGAACAGGTTTGATTTCTGTGGAGTATTCCTTTGAAGGGGAGGCTGCCCATTCTGCAGGTTCTCCATGGCGAGGCCGGAGTGCTTTGGATGCTGCTGAATTGATGAATGTAGGTTGGAATTATAAACGCGAACATTTGCATCCCTTAAAACGTTCTCATTCTATTTTTACTGATGCGGGTGATCAACCAAATGTGGTACCTTCGAAGGCATCGATTTGGTTTTATTTTAGGGATGTCACCTATGACGGAATTATGGAGATGTACCATGAAGCCAATGATATGGCAAAAGGCGCTGCACTAATGACGAGCACCACTATGAAGTCTAAAATATTGGGTGCGGCCTGGCCCCGACATTTTAATAAAGTGATTGCCGAAACCATGTATGCGAATATCAAAAAGGTCGGTTTACCTCGCTGGTCTGCCGAAGACCAGACTTTGGCCAAAGCGGTGCAGACCGAAGTGGAATCGAAAAAAATCGAAGGCCTGGCCACAGAACTTTCTCCCTTGGGCTTGCCGGTATTAGATCCGATAAGCGGCGGCTCCGATGATATTGGTGATATTTCGTGGAAGGTGCCGACGGTGACGATGCGTTTTCCTTCGAATATTCCTGGATTGCAAGGGCATCATTGGAGTAACGCGATCGCCATGGCTACACCCATCGCACACAAAGGTGTTGTCGCAGGAGCAAAGGCCGAGGCCATGACCATCTTGGATTTTCTATTGAAACCAGAACTCTTAAAAGGGGCCTGGGATTATTTCAATAACGAGCAAACGAAAGAAACCAAGTTCATTCCTATGATTTCTGAAGATGATATGCCGCCTATCTATCTCAATGCGGATAAGCAAGGGCAGTTTCGTTCGGAATTGGAGAAACTCTACTATGACGAAACAAAATATGATTCGTATTTGGACCAACTAGGGGTGGAGTATCCTACGTTGAAACAAGAATAAGTTTAAATCTTTTCTGTCACATCGAGCGGAGTCGAGATGCTATTGTAAATCGTTTCCGACCCTGCTAGAAACTCCTTCCCTTTCAAGGGGCGACACGGTGAGAGCTGTGGGTGAGATGTAGGGACGGCAAGAGCGGAGGGGTCTTGTTTAAGTTATCTCGTTGTTTTTTACATTTCTTGGTCCTTGGGTTACCCTTCCGGCCCCGTCTGCCCGCAGGCAAGTTTGCCAAACTTTCTTCCGATAACTATTGCGAGAAGTGGGCCTATCACTCTCTTTTTTATTAGAGACGCTGCAGTATCGCCATATAAAATTGACTTACATCTGCTAATAAGGAGAAATGAATGGGACTTCTTCTCTTTTCCCCAAGGTTTCGAATACCAAATTGACAGTAGGGTATGGCTCTTTCTATCAACTCTTTAAAAGTCTGGCATAAAAGAGATTGGGTTGACCAAGTTTGCGATTGTTTGCTTACTTTAGGAGATAGCTAATTAGAAAAATCCAACCCTATGAAAATCTCTAGAATTTTAGTGATGGCGAGCTGCGCACTCTTTTTTGTTGTGTCAGTACATGCCCAAAAAAAATATTCCAAAAACCAAATTGAAAAACTAAAAACAGAAGCTGCGGCCATCGTTGATGCCAATGATAAAAAGTCACAGGTCATGGTAGACAAAATCTTCAGTTTTGCCGAACTGGGTTTTCAAGAAGTGGAATCCTCCAAATACTTAACAGGCATCTTGAAAGAAAACGGCTTTGCGGTTGAAAATTCCATTTCCGGAATTCCAACAGCATGGTTCGCGAAATGGAGCAATGGGGAAGGTCCGGTTATCGCTTTGGGAAGTGATGTGGACTGTATTCCGAAGGCATCACAATATCCGGGGGTGGCCTATCACAAGCCCATCGTAGATGGTGCTCCGGGACATGGTGAAGGTCACAATTCCGGAATTCCTATGAACATTACTGCGGCTTTAGCGGTTAAGAAGATCATGGAAAAAGAAAACATCGGCGGTACCCTTTTGGTCTGGCCCGGTATCGCGGAAGAGTTACTTGCCTCTAAAGCTTGGTACGTGCGCGATGGACTTTTTGACAAAATAGACATGTGCATTTTTACCCATGTAAGTAGCAACCTCAGAGTTTCGTACGGACCTACAAGAGGCACAGGACTTATTTCGGTAGAATATTCCTTTGAGGGAGAAGCGGCACATTCCGCAGGAGCCCCATGGCGAGGTAGAAGTGCTCTGGATGCCGCTGAATTGATGAATATTGGTTGGAACTACAAGCGAGAACATCTACACCCGCTTCGCCGTTCGCACTCTATTTTCACGGATGCCGGTGACCAACCCAATGTGGTACCTTCAAAAGCATCCATCTGGTTTTATTTTAGGGATATTGAATATAAGGGCATTATGGAAATGTATGCGGAAGCCAATGATATGGCCAAAGGCGCTGCGTTGATGACCGGCACCACCATGACTTCTAAAATATTGGGGGCTGCGTGGCCGAGACACTACAACAAAGTGATTGCTGAAACCATGTATGAGAATATCAAAAATGTAGGTTTACCAAAGTGGTCTGCAGAAGATCAAACTTTGGCGAAAGCCGTTCAGAAGGAAGTCAATTCCAAAGAAATAAAAGGATTAGCCACCGAACTTTCTCCTCTGGGGCTGCCTCAAATCGAACCTATAAGTGGTGGTTCTGATGATATTGGTGATATTTCTTGGAAAACACCAACGGTGACCATGGGGTATCCTTCGAACATACCAGGTTTGCAAGGACATCATTGGAGTAATGCCATTGCCATGGCGACTCCTATAGCCCATAAAGGGGTTACTGCTGGTGCAAAGGCAGAGGCCATGACCATTATAGACTTTCTTTTGAAACCCGAGCTTTTAAAAGGCGCTTGGGATTACTTTAATAACGAGCAAGCCAAAGCGGGCAAGTTTGAACCTATGATATCCGAAAGTGATGTGCCTCCAATTTATTTAAATGCTGATAAGCAAGGTAAGTTTCGCCCTGCCTTGGAGAAATTCTATTTTGATGAAACCAAATACGATAACTATTTGGAGCAGTTGGGAGTAGAATATCCTATGTTGAAGCAGGAATAAAGTTAAATCAGTACTGTCAGTTCGAGCGGAGTCGAGAACCATTTATTATGGGATTTCGATTCCGCTCGATGTGACGGCAGTTCAGGTGCAAAGTCAGCCATTTATTTCAAGGAAGGGTACCAGTCGATTTTTCAATTAGGCTTTCTCTAGCAAGGCCATATAAAACCCATCAAATCCACTTTTAGAGGCGTAGATTTTCTTTTCTTTAACTACCGAAAAGTCCTTGCCTTCTTCGGAAGACAAGAATGATTTAATCTGATCATTGTTCTCTTGTGGAAGTATCGAACAGGTGGCATATACCATTTTACCGCCCGATTTCACGATTTTACTGTAGGAGCGAATGATTTCGTGTTGGGTTTTGGTAATCTTCTCTAAAAACTCTGGTTGCATTTTCCATTTGGAGTCCGGGTTTCTTCGCAGTACGCCTAATCCTGTGCAGGGTGCATCTATCAGCACTCGGTCTGCACTGCCATAGAGTTTTTTGAAAACTTTTGTTGATGTAATCTCTCTCGGCTCAATATTATGGGCGCCATTTCTTCGGGCCCGGCGTTTTAATTCCTTGAGTTTACTGCCATAGATATCCATAGCGATCAATTGTCCTTTGTTCTCCATTAGGGCCGCTAAGTGCAATGATTTTCCACCAGCACCGGCACAGGTATCTACCACACGTTGACCTGGTTTCACATCGAGTAGTTCGGCCACCAACTGTGAAGAGGCGTCTTGCACTTCGAAATAGCCTTTTTTAAAGGCTTCCGTTTGAAAGACATTAGCGCGTTCCGGAAGTCGCAGGGCTAAAGCATACCCTTTAATAGGTTCTACATCAATGCCTTCTTCCAATAGTGCTTTTCTAAGTTCTTCTTTGGTGATTTTTAAGGTGTTCGTACGAAGAATGACTTCCGCAGGTTCGTTAAGCTTTGCTAATTCTTCCGTCCACAGTTTATCGCCTAAGGCTTTCTCTCCTAATTCATCGATCCAATCGGGTACGGATTCCCTAAATTTTCTGATTTTTGATAGCTCATCGAACTTTCCTTTTATTTTACGTTCGGGGGTGGGTTCAATTTGTTTCCAATCGGGTAATTCAATTCCCTTTAAAACCGCCCAAACGGCCCACATACGAAATAAGTCTTGTCGTCTGTAAGGCGCACGAATGTCGGCAATCTCTGTGTACAACCTTTTATAGCGAACCATTTCATAAATAGTTTGTGCAATAAAACCTCGATCACGAGAGCCCCAGCGTTTGTCGATTTTCAAAACTTTCTGAACGACCTTATCGGCATATTCCCCTTCATTGAAGATTAAATCCAATCCGTCTATAACGGCGAACACCAAATTTCTATGTAGCTTCATCTCAGAAAATTAAGGCTGCAAAGGTATGGTATTCACTAGGAATCCTTTTACATTTGACAAACTTTCTACCATGCGATATTTCTGTTTTGTTCTGTTACTTCTTGCGATGATTTCCTGTGTGGATAAAAAAGAAAGAAGGCCCTTTTCATCCGTGGAAATCGAAACCTTGTATTCCGATTCTCTAAGCATTCGCGCCATTGAAATCATAGGTAATAGTCTGGCCTTTGCTGCAAATAAAGGCACTTTCGGAACGGTTGAATTTACTACAGGTAAAGTGCGCTCCAATATAGAAAAGCACCACACCGGTATCCCTGAGTTTAGGGCCATTGCACATACATCAACGGACTTTTTTATGCTGTCGGTAGGGAGCCCGGCTTTACTCTATAAAACGGGAGAAGGCGGGAATATGGACTTGGTCTATAGGGAAGAAGGAGATGGTGTTTTCTACGACGCCATGACTTTTTGGAATGATAAAGAGGGAATTGCTGCAGGGGATACTGTAGATGGATGTTTTTCCATTATCATCACTAGGGATGGTGGTCATACCTGGCATAAATTAAGCTGTGACAAACTCCCGGAAGCTATAGAAGGAGAAGGCGCTTTCGCGGCCAGTAATACCAATATCAAAGTAGTTGGGGATAAAACATGGATTGCCACGACCAAACGTATCTTATTTTCTTCGGATAAAGGAACGACTTGGGAAGCTTTTGAAACTCCGATTCTAAACATAGCGGGTACTGAAGGAATCTACTCCATTGATTTTTGGACGGAATATCTAGGAATCGCCATAGGAGGAGATTATACAAAGCCTGAGGGGAATACGGCCAATAAAGCCATTACCATAGATGGTGGAAAAACATGGACGCTCATCGCAGACGGTCAGGAACCATCTTATAAAAGTTGCGTACGTTTTGTGCCTAATTCCGCAGGAAAAGAACTAATCGCCTTGGGTTTTACCGGAATATCCTATTCCAGTGATATCGGCAAATCTTGGACGGCACTTTCGGATGAATCTTTTTACACGATTCGATTTTTAAATGATTCCATTGCCTATGCTGCCGGTAAGAACCGTATTTCCAAATTGACTTTTAAATAAAAAAAGGGAAGCGATAGCGCTTCCCTTTTTAGATAGGTGTTTTTGGTTACACGTTTACAACAACATAACCTCTTCCTTTTTTCTTATACCAGATACCTTTGTACTTGTATACTTTTCTTCCATTTCGAAGTTTGACCACTTTGTTTCCTCTAGGCAAGTGTCTTATCCGAATTCCTACAGGAGCGGCACATACTACAAATCTTTTTCCTCGCGGCTTGTACCAAACTCCATCTGCGAAATGAAAGTTGACCTTATTATGAACTACGATTTTTGGTTTGTGTACCTTGGCAACTACAATACCATGCTTCGGATACACTTTGACTACTTTTCGTTGTGCCGTGGCAAAAGACATTCCGCCTAGCATAAGGAACACTATTAAAACAATTTTGAAATTTTTCATAGCTTATTAATTTAAGGGTTATGCCTTTTTGACTATGAATTTCGAGCAGGGTTTAATTGAAAAAGAGGCTGAAAAGCCCCTTTTTTGTGTAGTTCATCGAAATTAGTACTTATCGATATCCTCCGCCACCTCTTCGTTGACGGTATTGCTTTATTAGCTGTTTTTTGAAATCCTCTTCGGTCCTCAATAATAATATGGTTTTCTTAGCAGAAAGTATTCCTTTCATTTTTTCCACAAAGGATTGTTGTTCCTTTAGTTTTTTGCCTTGCATGTCCATGAAATTTTGTAAAAGATTTTCAGCTTCTTTGTCGGACATGGTCTCAAGATTTTCCAGCTTCCCTCTAAATTCTGAGCGTTCCGTTCTTCTAAAGGAATTCATCTTTTCTTCATGAGCGTTATATGCCGGCCAAAAGGCTTCAGCTTCGGAACTTGATAAATCAAGCCTTTCTGTAAAGAAGGCCACTTTTAATGACTTTATCTTGTCGCGGTCTGGTTTTCGCTGTCCGTAAAAATTTGTGACCACCGTAAATAACATAATCAATATGAGTAATTTTCTATTCATAATCCTCAAGGTTTAGGTCTTTAATATCTTCTATATTTTCGTTTAAATAGTCAATAACATTTTCCTCATTGAACTGATTTTCTAAAATGTCGTCGACTTCCAATTCGTCTATAGGTAGTACTTCTGCAATCTCAAAGGTAGATAGCCCCAGTTCATTGGTTTCAAAATATGCCTCAATATCCGCATTTGCCAAATCGCCCCATGTGGGTTCATCTGCGGAATTCCAGTTTAATCCAAAAAATAGTAAAAGAATTGCGGCGACCGATGCAGCGGCAACATAATACTTTCTATATGGATGTAGTTGAACTACTTTGGTTTCCTGGGAATCCAACTTTTTCTGTATGTTTTCTTTCAATGCGTCAAAATACCCTTCAGGAACCGCAAAACCTTCTTCTTCGGGCAAGTCGGACCTTTTCTGGTTCAGCTTGCCCATGAGGTCATCGGTAAACTTCTCGAAGTACCCTTCGGGAGTTTTAAACGGATTATTTTTATTTAACTCTTCCATCGTATTATTTGACTATCAATGGCTTAAAAGGTTTAATCATTTTTTTCTCTTAACTAGGAGAGAAACTCCGATGCTTTACTTTTAATACGATCCATATAGTGGTATGTTCTTTTTAAATCATTCCTCTTTTAAAAAAGCTTCAATTTTCTTTGCTGCCAAATGGTATGAAGCTTTCAATCCACCTACCGAGGTTTCCAGAATTTCGGAGATTTCCCCGTATTTCAATTCCTGAAAATACTTCATATTAAAAACCAGTTTCTGCTTTTCCGGCAATGTAGCAATAGCTTTTTGCAGTTTGAGCTGAATCTCGTCACCCTCAAAATACACATCTGCCTGTAAATTATCTAACATTTGATTTTGCAATTCTTCGTTACTGATGCCTTGTTTTTTTGACTTGGATTTCAAAAAGGACAGTGCCTCATTGGTTGCGATGCGATATATCCAAGAATACAATTTGCTATCCCCCTTAAAACCATCTATGTTCCTGAACACCTTAATAAAGGTATTCTGTAATACGTCATCGGCATCATCATGATTCAATACAATGCCACGAATATGCCAATACAATCGCTGTTTGTAGGTGTCAATTAATACCTCAAACGCCTTGGATTGCGACTGTACATTCTTTAATTGGTCTACTAAATCAGCTTCGGCTATCAACAGTTGTTGGTTTGGATTATGATATAGGACTCTAAATTTACGAAAAGGTTTAGTGTAAACGTGAAATATGGGCAGCTCCTCACTTCAATTCCGATAAGTATCGGGAGGGAAGTGAATTCGCTTTGGCGCAGAAGGAATGGTTGAAAGCGCAAGTCTTGGTGTTGTAAAATTCAATTTTAGGCACAATTGTAAACGTTTGGGCTTTACCATCCCTTTCTCCGCCAATGGACAGTTTCAATGCCTTCTTTGAAAAAGGAGGGGTGCTTTTAGACATTTTATGAATTCAATGATTGCATTTCAACAAGCTTCCTATACGTACCGTTCAGAGCAAGCAGTTCTTCATGGGATCCATGTTCCACAATTTCACCTTTTTGAAGTACAACAATGGTGTTAGCCGATTGAATGGTAGATAAGCGGTGTGCAATAACAATCGATGTTCTATTTCGCATCATTTTTTCCAAAGCATCTTGCACCAAGCGTTCGCTTTCCGTGTCCAAAGCAGAAGTAGCTTCGTCTAAAATCATAATGGGTGGATTCTTCAATACCGCCCTTGCGATGGATAGGCGTTGTTTTTGTCCACCACTCAATTTATTTCCACTATCCCCGATGTTGGTGTTATAGCCTTCAGGTAGTTCAGATATAAAATCATGTGCATTTGCAATCTTCGCGGCTTCAATAATCTCGGCCTCCGTAGCATTTTCTTTTCCTAAGCCGATATTATTCTTAACGCTGTCATTGAATAAAATAGAATCTTGCGTGACCAGCCCCATCAGGCTTCGAAGGGATTTTTTAGTCATCTCCTTGATATTGATACCGTCAATTTTTATTTCCCCTGCATTCACATCATAGAAGCGAGTAACCAAATTTGCGATCGTGCTTTTTCCGCTGCCAGATTGACCAACAAGCGCAACAGCATGTCCTTTCGGAACATTAAGATTGAAGTTTTTCAATACATATTCATCGGCATACCTAAAGGAGATGTTTTCTAAAGAGATTCCTTGTTCAAAGGCATTTTTAGCAATCGCATTTTCAGCTTCGGAAATTGGGTTTTCGGTTTCCAGAATTTCAAGAACTCTTTCAGCCGCTGCATTTCCTTTTTTTACGCCATACGAGGCTTTGCTAATTGATTTTGCCGGAGTAAGAATATTGTAAGCCAATCCCATATAGGCAATGAAGGATGCCGCGTCGAGCGTTTCTTCTACGATGACCATTTTTCCTCCAAACCATAAAAGAACACCAATAACCAAGATGCCGAGAAACTCGCCCGTCGGGGAAGCTAAATTTTGACGATTTAATAATTTATTGCTAAAATCAAAAAAGCGTTTTGTGGAACGCGAGAAAGTTTGATAAAATCGCGATTCTGCATTGAAAGCTTTTATTACGCGGATTCCTCCTAAAGTTTCTTCGACAATCGATAAAAACTGCCCTTGCTCTTTTTGAACATCGTCAGATTGCTTTTTCAAAGATTTTCCAATCCAGGATATGATGCCACCGGCAATAGGAATAAATATAAAAACAAAAAGCGTCAATTTTCCACTGATACCAAACATGATGAGAATAGTAAACAGAATCGTCAAAGGTTCACGGACGATCAATTCCAATACCGAAAGGAACGAGTGTTGTATTTCCAATACATCAGAGGTAATTCGTGCAATTACATCTCCTTTTCGCTTTTCTGAATAATAAGAAATCGGTAATTCCGTAATCTTCTCATACATTTGATTACGAATATCTTTTAGTACCCCATTGCGAAGAAATGTGATGAAGTACATCGCCAAATAATTAAATAGATTTTTTAGCAGAAATAGCACTAAAATGAGACTAATTACCAGTATTAGCCCTTTCATTTTATCGCCATCGGCATATTGAGTAACGTGATAGCCAAGATAATCCATGATATAATCCTTTGCTCCGCCAAGCCCAGTATATTCAGGTAGTACTGTTATAGGTTTGTCTTTTCCGAAAAGAACATTCAGCATTGGAATCAGTGCGGCAAAAGACAAGGCACTAAAAAGTGCATAAAGAATATTGAAAAGGATATTTAGGTAGCCGTATTTGCGATACGGTTTGGCAAAGCGAAGAATCTTCTTAAAATAGTCCATCAACTCAATTTGAGTTCAGAAAGGATGGTCTGAATTTTTGCATCTAACTGGGCGCTTACTTTTTTAAAATCGGCTGCGTTCGCAAGTGTTGTGTTTGTACTGATATAAAATTTGACTTTTGGTTCCGTTCCACTGGGTCTAGCCGCAACTCTGGTACCATCTTCCGTTTCATAGATGAGTACGTTCGATTTGGGAATGTCCATGGATTTTTCTTCTCCTGTAATCACATTCTTTGCAATTGAGGTATTGTAATCTTCAATCCATTTCACTTTCGAACCTGCTACGGATTCAACGGGATTGTTTTTGAAATCTATTAGCATTTGTTTGATTTCGGCAGCGCCACTAATCCCTTTTTTTGTCAATGAAACGAGATGCTCCTTGTAAAAACCATAGTCTATATAACAGTCAATTAAATCTTTGTAAAAAGAACTTCCATTGGCTTTCGCTTGGGAAGCAATTTCACAAGCGAGTAGGGTGGAGGTGACTGCGTCCTTGTCTCTTACAAAATCACCCACCATATACCCGAAGCTTTCTTCACCACCTCCAACAAATTTTGATTGTGGGAAGTCTTTGATCATTTTGCCTATCCATTTGAATCCGGTCAAGGCGGTTTTGAATTCTACCCCATAAGATTTGGCCATAGCTTCCATCATAGGTGTAGACACGATTGTGGTGGCAATAAATTCATTGCCCTGAAAACCTTTTTCTTTTTGTTTTTCCAAAAGGAATTTGGTCATCAAGACCATCGCTTGATTGCCATTAACGATTTCCATTTCCCCCTCGAGATTACGAACGGCAATTCCCAAACGGTCGCTGTCAGGGTCGGTTCCAACGACCATATCGGCACCGATTTCTTCCGCTTTTGCAACGGCCATAGATAAGGCTTCGGGTTCCTCTGGGTTTGGGGATACTACTGTTGGGAAGGCTCCATCTGGCTTTGCCTGCTCTTCTATCACGGTAACATTGGTATACCCAGCGCGTTTTAGTACTTCAGGAATAGCGGTAATCGATGTGCCATGTAAAGAGGTAAAAACGATTTTGAAATCATCTTTTCCAGCAGCGTTGAAACTTCCATTTTTAACCGATTCGCTGATAAAAGCTTCATCAACTTCGGTATCGATAGTTTCAATCAAACTATCAACTGCAGTAAATTCAATGTCCTCGAAGGAGAGCGAATTGATTTCTGAAATGATTGCTTCATCCTGCGGTGGTACGATTTGTCCACCGTCTGTCCAATAGACTTTGTAACCATTATATTCCGGAGGATTGTGCGATGCCGTTAAGACGATACCGGCGTGACAATTCAAATGGCGAACCGCAAATGAAAGCTCAGGTGTTGTGCGTAATTCAGAAAATAAAAATACCTTGATCCCATTAGCCGAAAAAACTTCCGCCACGAGTCTGGCAAGGGTGTCACTATTATGGCGACAATCGTAAGCAATGACAACCTTGACTTCTTCATTCGTATAGGTTTGATTGAGGTAATTGCTTAATCCTTGCGTACTTTTCCCTAAGGTATATTTATTAATGCGATTCGTGCCAACGCCCATCACACCTCTCATACCGCCAGTGCCAAACTCCATGTTCTTGTAAAAACGGTCTTTTAATTCTTCTGGGTCAGTATCGATAAGTTTTTGAACTTCCGCTTTTACATCGGCATCGAAAAAATCGCTCAACCAGCCTTTGGCGGTCTCTAGAATTGCATCCATATGGTGTCTCGTTTAAAGAATTCAAATTTACGAAGAATATTGCTTTGCTTCCGTTTCGACCTTGGTTTCCTCCGAAATGGTATAGCGTGGTTCACTCTTTCTAGACCGAATTAATATTTCACCCAGAAAACCTGCTAAAAATAATTGTGTACCGATAATCATTGCGGTCAATGAGATGAAGAATTGAGGTCGGTCTGTAATGAGTCTTCCTGTTTTATGAATAAATAATTTATCAATACCGAGATACGTGGCGAATCCTAACCCAATTACGAACATGACGACCCCTAAAGCGCCAAAAAGGTGCATGGGCTGTTTGCCGAATTTGGTGACGAACCATATGGTTATCAAATCTAAAAATCCGTTAATGAATCGTTCCATCCCAAATTTTGTTTTACCGTATTTACGGGCTTGGTGTTGCACTATTTTTTCGCCGATATTTGAAAAGCCTGCATTCTTTGCCAAGACAGGAATATAACGGTGCATTTCGCCTGAAACCTCGATTCTTTCGACCACTTTTCGATCAAACGCCTTGAGTCCGCAATTAAAATCGTGGAGTTTTACCCCCGATGTTTTTCGGGCTGCCCAATTAAAAAGTTTTGAGGGCATGTTTTTGAACAACACGGAATCGTATCTTTTTTTCTTCCATCCCGAAACAAGCTCATATCCTTCTTCATGAATCATTTTATACAGCTCAGGAATCTCATCAGGATTATCTTGCAAATCAGCATCCATGGTGATAATTACATCTCCTTTAGCTGCTTTGAAACCGGCATGGAGCGCCTGTGACTTCCCAAAATTGCGTTGAAACCGAATTCCCTTTACGGCACTGTTTTTATTGGAAAGCTGCGAAATAATGCTCCATGAGGTATCGGTGCTCCCATCATCTATAAAAAGAATTTCATATAAAAAATGATTGGATTGCATCACAGATACAATCCAATCATGAAGTTCTTTTAAAGATTCTTCTTCGTTAAGCAAAGGAATTACAATAGATAATTGCATTGGTGACTTCTGATAGCTTTTTTCAAAAGTACGACATTGCCCTTAATCCTCAGGTTTTTGTTTTTTTATAATCAACCCAGTAATCAGACCTACTATAAGGCCAATAATGATATTAAAAATCAAGATGATCGGATAGCTCATCCAGGCGAATTTCTTTTGCATTTCAATTCCTTGATCAATCTGTTCCGAGGTTAATTTAGGGTTGTCCGCCATGGCCTGTTGCTTGCCGATCTCATACATTTTATCCATATATTCAGGCTCCATGAAATTTGAAAAAATAAAGAACCATAGAATACCAAGAATACCCGCTATCAGGGCCACTCCGGCGCCCACCTTTAAGGATTCCGAAATACTTAGAAAGTCTGAATTTGCCTTTTTGAATTGTAGCACCCCGAGAACGACACCTGCTGCTAAAATTGCGATTTGCACTCCTTGAACACCAATACCTCTTTCATAGTGGAGATCCATGCTAAACAGCATGATGGCAAAAATAATAC
>JARFRH010000030.1 GCA_029287355.1 Maribacter sp.
CTGGCATGCTGATTTAGAGGAAGCAAAAACACTTGCTGCAACACAAGACAAGACCATAGTTCTCGTATTTCAAGGTTCTGATTGGTGTGCACCTTGTATTAAATTGGACCGCGAAGTTTGGAACACCGATACGTTTAAAACCTACGCCGAAGATCATTTTATAATGGTGCAGGCGGATTTTCCCAGAAAAAAAGCGAATGCACTTTCTGAAACCCAAACGGCAACGAATGCCCAATTGGCGGAAACCTATAACAAAAGAGGCGTTTTCCCTTTTGTGGTTGTTATGGATAATAAGGGGGTCGTTTTAGGCGAAACCAGTTACAAAAAGACTTCCCCTGAAGGGTATATAGAAATCTTAAACGGATTCATTCAATAGCTTGAAACAGCTTAGCCCCATCATCCTACTATTTCTAACGGTGAGCTGCTTCTCGCAACAACCGTATAAACGCACGCTCAAACTCATGGGCAGTCGTTTTGAGATTACGGTTGTCGCCAATGATTCAATAACCGCAAAGGGGCATATCGATACTGCGGTCGGTGAAATTTCCAGAATAGAACAACTGATTTCCTCTTGGGATCCTGCATCGCAAACGTCTGAAATAAATCGAAATGCCGGAAACAAACCCGTGAAGGTCGATGAAGAATTGTACCAATTGATCGCCCGTGCGATCGGTATTTCAAAACTAACCGACGGAGCATTCGACATTACCTACGCATCAATGGATAACATATGGCGATTTGATGGGTCAATGATCCAAATGCCCAGTGAGGAAATGATAAAAAAATCCGTTGCCAAAGTGGGCTATCAAAACCTCGTACTAGATGAGCAAAACCGTTCGGTATTTCTAAAAAATCCTGGAATGAAAATTGGTTTCGGGGCCATCGGAAAAGGCTATGCCGCCGATAGGGCAAAGGCTTTGCTTATTGAAAAAGGTGTGGTTTCGGGTATTATAAATGCATCTGGGGATATGAATACTTGGGGCAAGCAACGCCTTGGTGAGCCTTGGAAAGTGGCCATTACGAATCCACTTGACAAGAACAAGGCATTTGCTTTACTTCCCATTACCGACGGTGCAGTAGTAACCTCGGGCAATTATGAGAAGTTCGTGACGTTGAATAATAAAAGGTATTCCCACATCATCGATCCGCGCACGGGATACCCATCAAGCGGAATCGTAAGCGTAACCGTTTTTGCCAAGAAGGCAGAATTGGCCGATGCCCTTGCCACTTCAGTATTCGTTATGGGAAAGGAAACCGGGTTAAATCGTATCAATCAATTGCCCAAAGTGGAATGCATCATTATCGATGATAAAGGAAATATCACGAAATCAACGAATATAGCGATAGATAAATTATGATAAAGAAAATCATAGGATGTGCAATGGCAACTTGCTTTATGAGCAGTTGTGTAGTGGTCAAAGAATACGAAAAAGTAACGATCAACGATCCCGATATGATCCTGGCTGACAAGCCATGTGACCGCAATGTCACCACAATGCATTCCTATAGGGAGGCAGCGGCAGGGGCAAATGGAGGTAAAACCGGAGGAGGCTGCGGCTGTAATTAATTTATAGAACAATACGTTCTGATTTAATCTATGAATTCATTGAACTACTTTTTCGCGCCCCTCTTTTTTCTGGTATCGGCATTGGGCTTTGCACAACAGAACCAAGATGCTACCAAAACCTACAAAAAACGGGTTTTGGAAACAGCGGAAGTCGATTTTCTCACAAGCTACTATTCACAAGACGGGGATAATGCCGCTGTAAGTGGCGGGATCGGAACGGAAGAACTTACTGATGTTACCGGCACCATTGTGGTTTCCATTCCATTAAATGAAGATGATGTTTTGACCATTGATGCCGGAGTTTCTGCCTATACCTCTGCATCATCCAGTAATGTAGGTGCTTTTGACGGTAGCCAAGCTGCCGATCCGTTTGTAGCCAGTTCTGGAGCCTCAGGGGCGGATACTTGGGTCAATTTAACAGGTTCCTACAGTCATAGTTCCGATGATAGAAATGATATTTGGTCCGCCAAAGTTTCCGTTTCCTCTGAATATGATTATTTCTCATTGGGTTTCGGTGGAAGCTATACTAAACTATTCAACGAAAAGAATACCGAATTAAGTGCAAACGCAAATGTGTACCTCGATTCGTGGAATGCGATTTATCCTAGCGAATTAAGGCCTTTTGGAACAAATGGAATCGGTTCGTTCCGGCCAAGTGAAATAACGGGGAACACGAATTACAATCCAGATTTTACGGAATTCGACAGCGAAAGTCGTAACTCCTATTCTTTGGGCCTGGGCTTCTCTCAAATTCTTCACAAAAACCTTCAGGGTTCAGTGGCATTGGATTTTGTTCAACAACAAGGTTTGTTGTCCACACCCTTTCAAAGAGTCTATTTTAGCGATATAGCGGATTCTTTTATAGACAACTTCCAGCTTGCCGATGCAATAGAACGCTTACCGGACTCTCGATTTAAAGTTGCCATAGGAGGACGCTTAAATTGGTATCTCAATGAGAAGGTCACCGTACGAACTTTTTATCGCTATTACTTCGACGACTGGGGGATTAATTCACATACGGCAAGCATAGAGCTTCCCATAAAAATTACCGATAAGTTTACCTTATATCCTTCGTATCGATATTACAACCAAACAGCCGCAGATTATTTTTACCCATATGAAACCGCTTTATCTACCGATGCCTTTTATACTTCAGATTATGACCTTTCGAAATATGCTGCAAACCAAATCGGATTTGGGGTGTCGTATACTGACATCTTTACCAAAATGCACCTCTGGAAATTTGGACTAAAAAGCATTGATTTGAAGTTCTACAAATATGATAGGGATACCAGCTTTAGTTCAAGCATCATTACGGCAGGTTGCAAATTTGTAATGGATTGATATCTCATTTTGAGGCAAATCACCCCCCTTAAGGTGAAGGCTTTGGTTTGGTTTGCTACTCACTTTGCGCCATGTCCCTTAGGCAATAAAAGCATAAAGGGATAGGCGTATGTTTTAGGACTGACGGTTGAACCTAGCCGATTGTCGTTCCGTTTTTAGTATAACCTGCCCTTCTTCTACCCCAACCCCACATCCAAAGCCATCATCACAATAAAGCCTCCAATAAAGCCCATTACGGCAATATCGGAATGTTTATCTTGCTGGGTTTCGGGTATGACCTCTTCCACCACGACAAAAATCATGGCACCGGCGGCAAAAGATAGTGCGTAGGGCAAAATAGGCTGAAAAGTAATTACTGCCCAAGCGCCCAGGACCGCGGCAATGGGTTCTACCATGGCCGAAGCCTGACCGTACATAAAACTTTTCCTTCGCGTAAGCCCTTGTCTTCTTAAAGGCATAGAAACGGCAAAACCTTCTGGAAAATTCTGCAACCCAATGCCCAAAGCCAAGGCAACGGCACCTCCAATAGTCGCCCCATCAAAACCTGCGGCTACGCCACCAAAGAGAACCCCCACCGCTAAACCTTCAGGTATATTGTGCAGTGTAATCGCCAATGTCAATAGGGTGGTTTTATGCCAAGGTGTTTTAATACCCTCAGCTTCCCCTTCCTTAAAATTGATATGCAAGTGGGGCAAGACTTTGTCTAATCCAAAAAGAAAAAGCGCACCTAAAAAAAAGCCGGCCGCGGCTGGAATCACCTTGACAAACCCTTCACCTGGGCTCATCTCAATTCCGGGGGCCAAAAGGCTCCAGAAACTTGCGGCCACCATAACCCCGCCGGTAAAACCTAGCATCGCATCCATTACGGCGCGATTCGGATTTTTAAAAAAGAAAACGAGTCCCGCGCCTAGTGCGGTGAGGCCCCATGTGAAAAGCGTCGCATAAAATGCCGCTAAAATCGGGTTGATAGATTCAAAATAATCAATTACTTCTTGCATGGTTATTCTGTTATTTTAAGATATAGGTTGGTTGCTATCTGGTTGGAGATATGAATCGTGCTTTCCTTTATTTTTATATCAAACGAACCGTCGAATTCTTCCTTGTCATGCACCAAAATGGTATCGCCCAAGGCAATTTTGTTTTTATCCAAGAATTTCAAAAACGGTGGTGACGAATCCTTTACACCAACACAAATTCCGCTTGTCCCGACGGGTACCTCGTTCAATAATTTTTTAATCGTCTTTTTGAACTCTCCCTTTTTAGAAGGAATAGGGTCACCATGGGGGTCTACTTGCGGAAAACCCAAATGTTTGTCGAGCTGATCTATTAACTTTTCGCTCTTGATATGTTCTAATTGTTCCGCTACCTCATGTACCTCATCCCAAGAAAAATTCAATTTTTCCACTAAAAATACCTCCCAAAGGCGATGCTTTCGTACCAGTGAAAGGGCAATTTTTTTTCCATATTCCGTTAGACTGACCCCCTTATACGGTTTGTAGTTGGCCACTCCTTTATCCGAGAGTTTCTTGACCATATCGGTAACTGAAGAGGGTTTCGTTTCCATCTGCTCCGCCACCGCATTTGTAGATACGGTCGTATTCTCACCCTTTCCCAAATGGTAAATCGCTTTTATGTAATCTTCTTCGGAAAGTGTCATCCTGATTTTACTTTGAACAAAAATACATTTTTATATGTAAAAACAAATATTTAGATTTGTCTAAATATTATTTTTGAATGTCGGAAAAAATACATTTGAGAAACAAAAAACTCGGTTACGCCATTGTAAGCCTGTTCTGCTTTGTCTTTTTTTCTACGCATGCACAAGAAGGTGAAATTAGCGGTAGCATAACAGATGAGGTAGCATCTATTCCCTTTGTGAATGTTTATTTGGAGGGTACCATGTTGGGCACGTCTACTGATGAAGATGGGAGGTACGTATTGAAAAATATCCCTGCAGGAAAGTATAAACTCAAGGCTACCGTATTGGGGTATCGCACCTTTTCAAAAAAAGTTTCCATCGGCAAAAGAGAGCGATTAAAGATTCCGATTCGATTAATGGCCTCTTCAGAGCAACTGGAAGAAATGGTCGTTACGGGAACCTTAAAAGCCGTGCGTCGTTCCGATAGTCCCGTTCCAGTGGAAGTCTATAGCCCGACCTTTTTGAAAAAGAATCCCACCGCAAGCATTTTTGAAGCCTTGCAGAATGTTAATGGCGTACGTCCGCAAATCAACTGTAATGTATGCAATACAGGTGATATTCACATCAACGGATTGGAAGGTCCGTATACCTTGGTTTTGATTGACGGCATGCCCATTGTAAGCGGTTTAGGCACGGTTTATGGCCTGTCAGGCATACCCAACTCCCTCATCGAACAAATCGAAATCGTAAAAGGACCTGCCTCGAGTCTTTATGGAAGTGAGGCCGTCGGTGGACTCATAAATATCATTACAAAAAACACCTTAGAAGCTCCTGAATTTGTCGCGGATGCATTTCTGACCGGCTGGGGCGAGTACAATCTGGATGTAGGTTCGAAAATCGATTTGGGCAAGAAAACCGACCTACTATTAGGCCTTAATTATTTCAAGTTCGACGAGTTGATTGATAACAATGGTGATAATTTTACCGATTTGACCCTTCAAGACCGAATCTCCGTTTTTCAAAAATGGAACATTCAGCGCAAAGACAATCGCATTCTTTCTTTAGCTGGTCGTTTCTTTTATGAAGAACGCTGGGGTGGGGAAATACAATGGACACCCGAATTTCGAGGTGGTGATGAAGTTTATGGCGAAAGCATCTATACAAGACGTTGGGAAGTATTGGGCAAATACCAACTGCCTGTAAAAGAAAAGTTGTTGCTTTCCTTCTCTTATAATGACCACAGTCAAAATTCGGTTTACGGAGACGTTCCGTATTTAGCCGACCAGCGCATTGGTTTTACACAACTCACTTGGGATAAAAAAGCAGGCAATCATGATGTATTATTGGGCAGCGCGTTGCGGTACAACTTTTACGATGACAATACCACTGCGACGATTTCAGCAGATGAAGTGGTCATCCCCAGTTTGTTTGTACAAGATGAAGTCAGTCTGGGGAAAAAGCATTCGCTTTTACTGGGTATGCGCTATGATTATGATAAAAGACACGGAAATATATTCACCCCAAGAACCGCCTACCGTTGGAAAATGACCGATACTGATATTCTTCGCCTAAATGCGGGTACCGGTTTTCGAGTAGTCAATCTTTTTACTGAAGAACACGCAGCACTTACTGGAGCGCGCGATGTTCTTGTCACCGAAGAACTAGAACCTGAACGTTCGTTCAACATCAACCTTAATTACCTGAAAAAGATGTATGCAGACAATGGTGTGTTCGCCAGTATGGATGCATCCTTATTTTATACCAATTTTAGCAATGCCATTCTACCCGACTACGATTCGAACCCCAATCAAATTATCTATGATAATCTCAACGGAAAATCCGTTTCCAAAGGGCTAAGCGCGAACATCGATGTGGTCTTTCCTTCGGGAATTAATTTTTTGATCGGGGCCACATTTCAAGATGTAAGACAGACCGAAAACGGAATTTCAAGTCGTCAAATCTTAACGGAAAGCTATACCGGAACTTGGAACTTTGGCTACCACTTTAGAAACCTTAAACTAAGCATCGATTATACGGGAAACCTTTATGGCCCAATGCGGTTACCGACCTTAGGGGAAAACGACCCAAGAAGTGATTTCTCACCCGTGTGGAGTATTCAAAACATTCAATTTACCTATAAAGCTATCGATAATTTCGAATTCTATGGTGGCATTAAAAATCTATTGGATTGGACCCCGAATCGCGGCAACCCTTTTATCATAGCGCGAGCCAACGACCCCTTTGACAAGAACGTGGTTTTCGACACTAATGGGGATGTGGTCGCTACGGCCGACAACCCCAATGCGCTTACCTTTGACCCTTCGTATGTATATGGCCCCAATCAAGGTATCCGTGGTTTCTTCGGCGTACGGTATCGATTGAACTGATTTTAAACACTATTTTTGAAGGAATAAATGCCATCTCCAACTTGGATAACCCTTCTCATTTCGATTATATTATCATCGGTGCCGGTGCTGCAGGTTTAATGCTTGCCGACGCCATGATTTCAGACTCCTTTTTCAAGGGTAAATCCATTCTGATATTGGACAAAGACTCAAAAAAAACCAATGACCGCACCTGGTGCTTTTGGGAAAAGGGCGAAGGCCAATTCGATTCCCTCATCCATAAAAAATGGAATCACATTTATTTCGGTGGGAAGCAATTCTCGAAGCGTTTTCATATCGCTCCTTATTCGTATAAAATGATTCGGGGTATTGATTTTTACCAAACGATTTTACAACGAATTAAAGAGCATTCTCATATCGTTTTTAAACAAGCCCAGGTGACACAGGTTCTCGATAATGGGGAAATGGTAAACGTTACGACTTCTGAAGAAACCTATATGGGCGGTAAAGTCTTCAATAGTATTTTCGATTATAAAATGATCGCACACCAAAGCAAATACCCCGTATTGCAGCAGCATTTTGTGGGATGGTTCGTAAAAACCACAAAACCGGTTTTTGATGTCGACCAAGCCACCTACATGGACTTCTCCATAGCTCAAAAAGGGAACACTCGTTTTATGTATGTGCTACCAACTTCCAAAAATGAAGCACTTGTAGAATACACTTTGTTTTCAAAGAATTTATTGCAGAAGAAAACATATGAAAATGAAATCAAAAACTATCTTGACAAAAATTTAGACGTTTCCGATTATGAAATCATGGAAACCGAGATGGGAAGCATCCCCATGACCTGCTATGAATTTAAGGAATACCACTCGACAAATATTCGATATATCGGTACCGCAGGTGGCTGGGCTAAACCGAGTACCGGTTATACGTTTGCGAGTACGGCCCGGAAAATCCCAGTGTTATTGGAGTATATCAAAACGGGGCAGCCCTTACATCAACTAAGCTTCAAAAATCGGTTCTGGTTTTATGACCTATTGTTTCTGGATGTCCTCTATACAGACAACGCAAATGGCCATCATATCTTTGAAACGTTGTTCAAGAACAGAAGTCCACAGCTTATTTTTAAGTTTCTGGACGAGAAAACCGGTTTTTGGGAAGACCTTAAATACATATGGGGCTGCCCGAAAAAGCCTTTCGTCAAAGCTCTTTTTCGTAGCTTGTTCAGATAAATTACGGTGTGGATTTCTCTTATTTTACAGCTTCTCCGAATTAAATTCTGTTTTTTTTTGCAAATCTTTAACATTATACTATATTTATAGCGTATTTTTAATACAATCTAACAACCTAAATAATACTAACACTATGTTGAACCATCCTAAATTCAAAGGGAAAGCTATGCCTAAAGGCACCTTCCTGACATTGATTTTGTTTATTTTCAGTTTATTTTCTTCTTCCCTTTGGGCCCAAGACGTTATCGTTAACGGTACGGTTACGGATGAAACCGGAGGCCCGCTTCCAGGAGTAAGTGTGGTCGTCAATGGTACAACAAGGGGTGTTTCGACCGACTTCGACGGCTTGTATTCCATTCAAATAGATGTTGAGAATGCCGTGCTTGTATTTTCCTATATCGGCTATTTGACCCAAGAGGTCACCGTTGGAGCGAATACCAGCGTTGACGTTCAAATGCAACCCGATGTACAGAATTTAGACGAAGTTGTAGTTGTTGGTTATGGTACCCAAAGGAAGGCAACTTTAACTGGTGCTGTAGCTACCACCTCTGGAGAAGAACTAGAGAAATCGGCGGCGCCCAACCTTGGTGTAGCCTTGGCAGGTAAAGTACCTGGATTATTTATCGATACTGGTAATGCTGCGCCTGGTTCTGAAAATACGGCTATTCGAGTTAGGGGGACCAATACCTTTAACAATTCTTCTGCTTTGGTAGTTATCGACGGTATTCCTGCCCGTGCCGGTGGTATTTCTAGAATCAATCCAGCGGATATTGCAAGTATTTCTGTCTTAAAAGATGCTTCTGCTGCCATTTATGGAGCTCGAGCTGCCAACGGTGTAATCTTGGTAACCACTAAGAGGGGTAAAGTTGGGGCTCCTACCGTAAAATTTAATTCAACCTACGGATTGCAGAGCTTTACGACAACACCTGATATGTTGAAAGGTGCTGAATATATGGATCTGGTGAACATTTTGAATGTGTATAAATTACCGGTCAGCGAATGGCAATCGGCAAATGCCGGACGTGGTGCGCCGTATACAAGACAAGATAATGGTGAAGTGGTAAATCCTACTTTTACTAACGATAGAATCGCAAATACAGCGGCCAATACCGACCCATGGTTGTACCCTGATACCGATTGGATGAGAGAGGTTACTACAAAAAGCGCTCCAGTTTCGAGATCAAACATTCAGGTATCTGGTGGTACCGAGGACGTACGTTATTTAGCATCCCTTGGTTTTTTACGTCAAGATGTAAACTTTGTCGGTGCTCCAAAAGGCTATACACAATATGACCTTCGATTAAATCTTGATGCAAACATAAGTAAGAACTTAACGATGCAGGTTGGGTTATACTCAAGAGTAGAAGAGAATTATACGTCTACCAATTCCCCGAGTGGTGTTTTTAATGACCTAGTTCGTCAATATCCCTGGTTTCCAGCGTACTGGCCTACAGGTGAATTTGGACCTGATATCGAAAATGGAAACAACCCAGCAATACGGGTAACTGACGGGCCTGGTTTTAATGACCAACAAAACAACTTTATACAGAGTAATATCGGTTTGACATTGAAAATTCCTGGTGTTGAAGGTTTACAGATTCAAGGAAACGTTTCTTATGATAAATCACATTATAACCTTAGACGTTGGGAGAGACCTTGGGAGCTTTATACTTGGGATGGAGTGAATAGAAATTCTTCTGGTTTGACAGCAGCACAGCGCGGACCGTCGGATCCAAGTTTAAGACAAACGAATCAAACAAATACTGATATTACTGCTACCTTCACCGGTTCGTATGAACGAGATTGGGGCAATCATTACTTCAAGCTTCTTGGAGGGATTACCCGAGAAGAAAACGAACAGCAGTTTTTTGGTGCGTTTAAAAGATTTTTTCTCTCGAATGAATTGTCACAATTAGACTTAGGAGGTCAAGAGGGCCAATCTAGTCAAGGTAATGGTTTTGAAGCAGCGCGATTGAACTACTTTGGTAGGTTAAACTATGCTTATAAGAATAAATATTTATTGGAATTCTTATTTAGGTACGATGGTTCATATTTGTTTCCAGAAGAAAATAGATTTGGATTTTTCCCAGGGGTTTCTGCTGGTTATGTATTGACAGAAGAACCTTTCTTTAAAAAAGCGCTTCCGTTTTTTGATTACTTTAAATTAAGAGGTTCTTGGGGCCAATTAGGTAATGATCAGGTTGGTAGATTTCAATATTTGAATGCATATGGTCTTTCACAAACAGGTTTGGAAAGTATTGTAACTACAGCTTTCGAGCAAAACGTGGCCAATCCTAATATCACTTGGGAAACGGCTACTTCCCAAAACATAGGTGTTGATTTTAGACTTTTAAATAACAAGTTGAGCGTCAGTGTTGAATATTTCAAAAATGTTAGGGACGATATTTTAACAACACCTCAACTTACGCTTCCTGACTATAGTGGTATTACGCCGCCCGCCGTAAATATTGGGGAATTCGAGAATAGCGGTTTTGAGGTGACTTTAGGTTTAAGTGGGGGTAATGACAAAGGTTTTACTTACAGTACCAACTTAAACTTCAGTGACACGAATAACAAATTAGTATTCTTTGATGAACCCACGTTAGCAGATCGCCCATGGCAACGTCAAACTGGCGGTGAGCTTGGAAGACCATTATTTTATAGATTTGCAGGTGTTTTCCGAAATCAGGCTGAAATTGACGCAGAAACCTTAGACTATTCTGTGGTAACTCCAGAATTGAAACCTGGTGATGCTAGAGTGTTGGATATTAGTGGTGATGGTGTAATTGGTCCTGAGGATAGAACGAGAGTGGGTGGTAGTCCTTTTGCCGATACGCAAATTGGATGGAATACCTCTCTTAATTACAAAAACATAGACTTTAATATGTTTTGGACCTCATCGTTTGGTGCCTTCAACAATTATGAGTGGAGTTTTATGTCTGGTACCTTGGCCAATGTGCAACGAGATGTTCGTGATCGAGCATGGTCATTGGATAATCCTAATGCTCCCAAGCCTAGATTAGCAGATCGTGGAGATCAGTGGTACTCTAATCAAACTGACGCTTTTCTAATTAAGAGAGATTTTGCGAGGCTGAAAACTATAGAATTAGGATATAGCTTTGACAAAGACATAATAAATTCTTTAGGCATGCAGAACTTAAGGTTGTCACTTATAGCAACCAATATGATTACCATAACGGATTTTCCTTTTGATCCTGAAGTATCACAAAATGGTATCGATATAGCAAATACGCGGAACGCTACTGGAGCTGCTGTGAATAACGGTGGGGCGTATCCACTTTTGAAGACAATAATAATGGGATTGCAAATAACTTTTTAAAAATTGATTGAAATGAAAAAGAAGCTTTTTAAAATTGGAATTTTAGCAGTGTTTTCGCTACTAATGGTAAGTTGTGACAAAGACTTTTTGGAGACTACTCCACTGAGTTCAGCGTCAGAACCACAAGTTTGGTCGGATAAAAAATTAGCGGAAGCCGCTGTTTTGGATTTGTACCAAGGAACATGGGCAGGTACTTTGACACGTGAGGAAACTACAGATGCCTTTACGGATCAAGCGGTATTTACCCACCCAGGTAGAGGGGTTGATGGCTATACCGAAGGGAAAATGAATCCTGCAGGTAACTTTATGGATATGCAATGGATGAGTTGGCCTCAATTATATCCATTTATAAGAAATGCAAATATTGCTATATTACGTTTGCAAGAAAATGATGCTAATTTTGATGAGACTACTAGAGCTCAGCTCTTAGGTGAGGCATACTTTATGCGTGGCTTTTATTACACGCAGTTAATGCGCCAGTTCGGCGGTGTTATTCTTTTGACAGAACCTTTAACCCTTGATAGCGATGCTAACAATCCTAGAAGTTCTTTTGAAGAAACAGTTAATCTTATAATTTCAGATTTGGATCAGGCTATTAGTTTGTTAGCAGATGCTCCCGCAAGTAAGGCGCGTGCACATCAATTAACGGCCTTGGCATTGAAATCAAGAGTGTTGACCCATGCTGCCAGTGATTTGTACGAACCGAGTAAGGCAAGTAGTGTTTCTACTATTGCGGCATACAGTAATCCAGAGTTGATTGGGTATACCGGTGGGTCACAAAGTTCAAGATGGGAAGCAGCCAAAGCTGCTTCAAAAGCCCTTTTGGATGCAACTACGGGTTATAAATTGGATTATTCGGCTCCGGCCTCTCAGGAAGAGGCGAGACAAAATTATGAAGACATTTGGCTTCAGGGAGACCAGAACCAAGACTTTATTTGGGGTCGATTGGTTGAGGAATTTGGATTTGGTTCAAGAACCTACCCTGGTGGTGACGGATGGTCGCAAGGGCCTGGAATGGTTGCTTTATACCATGGTCCAAACGGTTACCATGAATGGGCAGGCACTACGCCAACAGAGGCCTTGGTTTCGAAATACAGTTTTGCAGACGGAACTGAGTTTGATTGGGACAATCCTGCGCACGCAGCGGACCCATACAGCAACCGTGAAGCTCGCTTTTATGCAACAATTCTGTATGACGGTGCACCATGGAAGCCAAGAACAAGCGACGTTGTTAAGTTTGATCAATTCAATGAAATACAAACTGGTTTTTACACCTTCTCCGATGGTACTATTGTGAATGGTGTAGATACCCGCCAAGGACCTATAGAAGATTGGAACGGTTCACGAACGGGGTATTATTTCAGAAAATTTGCCGATCCTAGACTTCCTGCTCAATGGCCTAACAATCTTCAAAAAGTGGATGCGCCTTATATTCGGTATTCCGAGATTTTGCTCAACTATGTTGAGGCCAGTATCAATACCGGTGATGAGGGAGAGGCCAAAGCTTGGTTGAATAGACTTCGTTTTAGAAATGGACTACCTGCCGTAACGGCCTCCGGTTCGGAACTCTTGGAAATTTATAAAAGAGAACGTGATAAGGAGCTAGTAAACGAAGATGCGCGTCTTTTTGATATGAAACGTTGGTTAGAAGGGCCGGAATCACTTAACAAACAAGTACAAACAGTACTTGTTCAAGCTACTCAGAAACCCGGAACATCGATAGAGCCTACCAATTACAGAAAGGATACTAACGTTTGGGACTATTTATATAGACCAACTGATATTGTATTCGAGAATAGAAGATGGCAAGACATAGTCTATTTTATGCCGATACAGCAGGAAGAAATAGATAAGGATCCTTCTATTATTCAGAATCCAGGTTACTAAGACTTTTTACAAGATTAACATTTAATTTGAATAACCCTTAGCACTTATGTGCGGGGTTATTCTTATTTTAGACACATTCGAAAATACCTTTTTTTGCTATGAAAAGATTGCTGTTTTACTTCGTTTTGTTTGTTTTGGTTTCCGCTTGTGAACAAAAACCTACGAAGCTTTTTTCCAAAATAACTACTTCGGAAACCGGAATCGATTTTAAAAATAAACTCACCGAGACACATACCTACAACTACTTTACATATCCCTATATGTATCTTGGTGGTGGGGTATCAACGGGTGATATCAACAATGACGGTTTGGAAGATGTTTTTTTTACGGGAAATATGGTCTCCAACAAACTCTATCTGAACAAGGGCGACTTACAATTTGAGGATATTACTGAAGCTGCAGGGGTCGCAGGTGATCAACGTTGGTTTTCAGGCACTACATTCGTCGATATCAATCAAGATGGCTTTTTGGATATTTATTGCTCCGTAAGTGGTAAAACCCCCCCGCATAACAACGTGCTGTACATCAACAACCAAGACAATACCTTTACGGAATCAGCAGCTGAATATGGCATAGACCATGACGGACAAAGCATGCAGTCGACGTTTTTTGATTACGATAAAGACGGAGATCTTGACTTGTATATCATCAATTATCCGCCAACAAGTTTTGTGGCCCCGGTCGCTTACTACAGCTATATGCTCACAAATCATTCCGATGAAGATTCGGATAAGCTTTATCGTAATGATGGTGGCCATTTTACCGATGTGACCAAAGAAGCGGGGTTGAGCTCTTTTGGACTGAGCTTGGGCGTCGTAGCTTCTGACGTCAATAATGACGGGTATACCGACCTCTTTATTTCCAATGATTTCAACGCGCCTGATTTCTTATTCATTAACAATCAAGACGGCACCTTTAGCAACCAAATCGATACCAGCTTACAACAAACCTCATTCTTCGGTATGGGCGCTGATATCGCCGACTTTAACAACGATGGTTACATGGATATTTTTCAATTGGATATGTCAGCCGCCGATAACTTTCGTTCCAAAGCCAACATGTCGGCAATGGATCCTGCAGCCTTTTACGAAGCCGTAGACTCTGGGCTGCACCATCAGTATATGCAAAATTCATTACAATTGAACAATGGCAGTAGGCCTGGCGAACTTCCACTTTTCAGTAATATATCACGTTTGGCAGGGGTATCCTCTACAGATTGGAGTTGGGGTGGGCTACTGGCCGACTTCGATAACGATGGTTGGAAAGATCTGTTCGTTACCAATGGTATTCGGCGGGATGTCAACAACAAAGACTTCTATGGTAAGTATCGCGAATTCTTTAACAAAATGGAAAACGATCCCAACTTCAAAAATAAGGAAGAAGAGGTCGAGCTTTTAAAATATTTGGAGGAACTACCCTCAGAAAAATTAAGTAATTATATGTTTCAAAGCAACCATGATCTAACCTTCACCAAAAGGACGGTAGATTGGGGCTTCGAAGAAAAAACTTTTTCTAATGGGGTGGCTTATTCCGATCTGGACAACGATGGGGATTTGGATTTGGTCATTAATAACCTAGAGGATACGGCAAGTATATACAGAAACAACACTACCAATAGCAATCAGTTGACCTTAAACCTGATTGGCAATAAGAAAGTACTTCCCAATGGCAGTAAGGTATCGGTTTACACCGCTGATGGCATGCAAGTTCAAGAGTACAATCTGGTACGGGGATATTTATCCTCTGTCTCCCCAAGACTTCATTTTGGTCTTGGACAAGTACAAAAAATAGATAGTGTAATAGTCGCTTGGCCCAATGGGTATCATACCCTACTCAAAGAGGTTCAAGCCAATCAAAGTCTTACCATCAATTACGATGAGGCCAAAGCCTTGCCTCATGTGCTGCCAAGGGGTCTGGAAATACAGCAACTTTTTGAAACGGTCGACGCTCCAAACGACCACAAACATGAAGAGAACAACTTTAATGATTTCGAAGTGGAAGTATTGTTACCTCATAAAAATTCGACCCTAGGCCCTGCTTTAGCCACAGGTGACCTCAATGGCGATGGGGCAGAGGATTATATCGTTGGCGGTTCCGTTGGTCGACCTCCGAGCTTATTTTTACAAAATAGCAAAGGGGATTTTGAATTGTTAGCGGTCGACGATCTGGAAAAGGATAAATACCATGAAGACTTGGGCATACTCATTTTTGATGCCGATAATGATGGTGACAATGATTTTTACATTGCCAGTGGAGGCAACGAATTTAAATCTGGTTCATTAGGGTATGAAGATCGGTTTTATGAAAATTTAGGCGGAAACAAATTCAGGAGAAATAAAGAGGCAATTCCCGATTACAAAATCAGCGGACTTAATATAAGTGCTTCTGATTATGATCATGATGGCGATTTGGACCTATTTGTTGGAGGCCGTTTAACCCCCAAGAATTACCCTAATCCAACTGATTCCTATGTGCTTGAAAACATAAGCGATACTTCTGGACCAAAATTTGTTGACGGCACTTCTAAAACAGGCCTGGACTTAAAGTCCTTAGGCCTTGTAACCAGCTCAAGTTGGATCGACTTCAATAATGATGGCTGGGAAGACTTGGTTGTCGTTGGCGAATGGATGCCTATTAAATTTTATCAAAATAACAGTGGAAAGTTCGTAGACGTTTCAAATGATGTCTTAACCGGTAATACCACAGGTTGGTGGTTTGATATCCAAAAAGGAGACTTCGATAACGATGGTGATCAAGACTTGGTCGTTGGTAATTTGGGTAAGAATTATAAATATCAGGCCAGTGATTCGTCAACATTCAAAGTGTATCTGAATGATTTTGACGGCAATAATAAATCGGATATCGTTTTGAGTTATAAAGATGGGGAAACGGAATTCCCTGTTCGTGGCCGCCAATGTTCTTCACAACAAATGCCAGCCATAAAGGCAAAATTTAAGGACTATAATTCTTTTGCTAGTGCGAACCTAAATCAAATTTACACGCCTAAGATGTTGGAAGCCTCTTTGAGTTATGAAATAGCGTCCTTTGCAAGCCTCTATCTTGAAAATGATAATGGTCGCTTTATCGCCAAACCCCTACCCCAACTTGCACAACTTTCGAGCATCAATCAATTTGTGGTGGAAGATTTCGATACCGATGGTAATTTAGATGTAGTGTTGGCCGGTAATTTGTATAATGCCGAAGTAGAAACACCCAGGAACGACGCTAGTTTTGGCCTCTTTCTAAAGGGGAACGGAACGGGAGATTTCGTAGCCAAAACAATGATGGAATCGGGCCTGAAGGTCATTGGTGATGTCCGCGGGATGGAATTGCTTTCCAAAAAGGGCAAGAAACACCTTTTGATTGCCAAAAACAATGATTCCTTACAGCTGATCAAAGTGAATGCCTTACGCTAAATTGAGATGATATGTTGCCTGTTTACAGAGCCTTGGTAAATAATAGATGGTGTAAGGCAATTATCTTTTTTTTTACCATTAGCTTCATAAGTTCATTACTACTCTCTTGTCAGAAAGAGGAAGCACTCATCTTAGAGCGTCCCAATATCCTGTGGATTTTTCTAGAGGATACGGCACCCCTGATGGGCCCATATGGAACCACCATAATTGCAACCCCCCATATCGATAGCCTTGCACAAAACGGCGTATTATACACCAATGCCTTTATGCCTGCCCCTGTATGTTCTGCAAGCCGCTCCAGTATCATTACGGGCATCATGTCGACTACCTTCGGTGCACATAATCATCATAGTTCTAGAACCAAACAATCTGCCATACCCTTACCCGATCAACTAGAAACCATTCCAGAACATTTTAAGGCTGCCGGGTATTTCACCTTTAATAACGGGAAAGATGATTACAACTTTGTATACAATCGAAGGTCTTTATACAGTCAGGATTTTAAGATACATCCCTTGTACGGAAAAGGTAGCATTCCCCTTGATTTGGATACGCTAAAAAACAAACAGCCTTATTTTGGACAAATACAACTATATGGGGGAAAGGAAATATTCTCCAAGGATTTCAAGGAGAATGTAAAATCCCCGGTTGATCGAGCCAAAATTGAATTGCCTCCTTATTTGCCAGATCATCCTGCTATCAAGGAGGAATATGCCAATCATTTGGATGCGATTCAAATTACCGATGAAAAGGTTGGTGCTATTATCAAGAAATTACGGGATAATAACCTCTTGGAGAATACCATCGTCTTCTTTTTTTCCGATCATGGGATGCGCATGACCAGAAACAAACAATTTTTATATGATGGTGGCTTACAAGTACCGTTGATTATTGCCGATTTTACAGGGCGCCGTAAAAACATACCCGCGGGCACCGTGAATGACGATTTGGTAAGTGGCCTTGACCTTGGTACCAGCGCCATGACCTTGGCCGATATTCCAATTCCAAAATATATGGAAGGTAAAAATATATTTGAAGAATCCGACAAACGCCAATATGTAATATCAACCCGGGATCGTTGTGATTTTAGCATAGACCGCATTCGCTCCGTACGCTCAAAGGAGTTTAAGTACATCAAAAACTTTTTGACCGATAGGCCCTATACACAACCTACATATATGGATGTTGATGGTATTGAATTTGTACAAGTCATGCATCGATTGCATGATGAGAAAAAATTAACCCCGGAACAAGACCGTTTTATGTCCGAAGAAAGACCTGCTGAAGAATTCTACGATCTGAGATCTGACCCCTATGAATTGAATAACCTTGCTACCAACCCGGAATATACGAAAGACCTAAGTACGTATGCTACGATCTTAAACGAATGGATTGCGGAAACCGATGATAAAGGGCAATATCCGGAAGATGAAGAGAATCTAAAATTGATGTTGGGTATTTGGGGCAAGCATGCCGTAAATCCGGAATATGATTCTTTAAAGAAGAAATATCCGGATTTAGCCGGATCATTATTCTATTTGAAGAGTGAAGCCGCAATATTGATAGACTCGAGTCAGGTCATAGACCCCTTGATGGATTTGGAGGTATCAACTGTTGAAGCTTCAAATAAATAAATATTAGTTTTCCCACTGTTCCTTGGCATACACCCCAATGAGGTGAGATCGTACGTAAAAGGAGGTCTCCAAACTATCTTTGATCAACTGTACTTGCATAGCCTTGGAAGCAATGGTTGGCATATGACACGCAATACAATTATTTTGCATCTTGTTTTGCACTATCGCTTCAGCGGTACATCTTGATTTGTTCACGTCATGACAACCAATACATTTTGAATTGAAATAATTCGAATTCCCCCTTTGGTTTTTATGCGGGTCGTGGCATGTATTACAATCTAAAGTAGCCGATTGTTTAAAGCACTCACTGCTGCTTAGAAGACCATACTGATTTCCATGCACATCCAAATTTTGGTTTGAAGTGAGGGTGTCATTATTTCGGGAATATTCACTTAAAACCTCCCCCGTAAGATAGGAAAAAGGGCTTCCTTTGAGCAGCTCATTACGTAATCCCGAATGACATTGTGCACACGCGTCCAGTCGCTGTTGCCTTGGTAGGTCTTGCAACCGCAGCATATATTTAGCCTCTTTCGCATCAGGATTATTTCTATGGTAAACAACATGTTTCTCGCCCGGCCTATGACAGCGCTCACAATCAATTCCGTACACCATTCGGTCTTTATCGAAGGTATTTCTTTGTTTGGAAGTGTTTTGATTGGCCGCAAAGGTCATATGGCATTTTAAACAGGCATCCCCAATTGGTCTTGAGTAATCGTAGTTAGGGAAACTCGGGCTATTTACCCATTCATTTGATGGCGTATAATAAGACACCTGCATTTGATACAACGCATCATTTTCCCAAGTAAGGTATGACTGACCTTTAACACCCGAACCAATCACGATATCAAATTTTGAAGGAGGCTTCTTTAAACTCCGATTCTTAAGGGTAGTATGCTGGTATAATGAATCTTTATTTGTTTTCATTTCAAATGCCACATCCCTTAAATCCAACATATTCGAGCCTTCTTCAAAACTCCCTTTTACATTGCCTGCATTAGCGATAGCCGATGACTTGAAATGTGCTGTTTCTAAATGGGTGGTGTAAATGTCCGCGTGACACTCCATGCAGGTCGTTGAGCCTACAAAACGCTCTCCATTAAAATGCGTGGCCAATACATTGGGATTGAAATAATCGGATTCCCTAGTCGGGTTCTTGCATTTGTACACAATGACAAGAACAAACAAGGTTAAGATAAAAATAGAGCCGTTTATGATGATTTTTTTAGTCACTGGGTAATAAATATAACTTTTTTTAATCCTCCTACCTTGAAAATTCCGCATGATTCGATGCGTAAAAAGCCATATTTCAAACACTTCTTTGCATCAAACTTTCTCCGAACTTCCGAAGCAATACTTTTTTATCCTCAGAAATTTTAAGATGATCAAGTACTTTGAACGCCTTTTGGGTAAAGTGCTGTATTTCCAACTTGGTTTGCTTTGCCGATCCAGTAGCAATGAAAACATCTTTGATAGCCTTTACCTTGTCTTTGGGGTCTTGGGGTTGAATGGAATACAAATCCAACAATTCACTTTGTTGCTCTATGCTACCTAATTTCAATGCCATTAAATATAATATGGTCTTTTTATTCTCGATAATATCACCACCAACTTGCTTACCAAAGGTCTTAGGGTCGCCAAAAGCATCTAAATAATCATCTTGCAATTGAAAAGCGATTCCCAGATTTTTTCCAAATTCATAGATGCCGTTTTGATCTTCTAAAGAAGCATTGGCAACAATAGCCCCCATTTTTAGGGCTGCCGCAACCAAAACAGCTGTTTTATACTCGATCATTTTCAAATACTCGGCTTGTGTAACATCATCACGCGTTTCGAAATCGACATCGTACTGTTGCCCCTCACAAACTTCGATAGCCGTTTTGCTAAATAATTTAGCCAAATCACGAAAAGTATCTCCCCCGTAATTTTCAAATAATTGATACGCTTTGATAAGCATGGCGTCGCCAGAAAGGATTCCTGTATTAATATCCCATTTTTCATGAACCGTTTCTTTTCCTCTTCGCAATGGCGCATCATCCATAATATCATCATGCACCAAAGAAAAATTATGAAAAACTTCTATGGCCAAAGCCGCATCCAAGGCTTTTTTATAATCCGTTCCGAATATCTCTGTTGCCATAAGCACCAGTACAGGTCGCAGCCGTTTTCCACCTAAACCCAATATATAGGTAATCGGTTCATAAAGATTAACGGGCTCCTTAGTTTCGGTTTTTGACCCCAAATACGAAATGAACTCATTGCGATAATGTTCAATCGAATGCATCTATCAAATTTTCCTCAAAAATACACCCAAATTACCAAACTGATGTCCGTGAATGTTTCACTAGAACCACTTTAGTTGAAAAAAATGCTGAAAAAATGCAATAGCTTTGAAAAGCTTCGTCTTTACTATTGAAGACCTATAGAAATACCCTTAATGGTTCCTGAAAACCAACATAAGAACAACCTTAATGATTTCTTCAAAGAAGAATACGGTTCGCTGAAAAACTATGTGCGTTCAAAAATTGAACATACCACCGAAAGTGATGCAGAAGATATTATTCAAGATGTTGCATTAAAGATATTTTCTAGACCTACTGACGCCCTGCCTATAAAAAATATTGGAGGCTTTGTTTATGGAGCAATTAAAAATAGAATAATTGACATTCTTCGGACAAAAAAGCAAAAAATAAATGATGAGAAAAAGCTTGAAGACCTATGGACGGAATTTACGGAGATGTTCTATTCCACCGTTTTTGAATACCCCGAAACTTTAAAAAACAGTCTCAAGAAAGCAGTAGGGAATTTAAAGCCGGTTTATAGAGACATTATCATAGCAGTAGACTTTGAAGGGTATAGCTACAAGGAAATCGCCGAAGAAACAGGAATATCACCAGGCACTTTAATGTCGAGAAGACATAGAGCAATATCCCTTTTATTAAAAAATTTGGAAACAGAATAATTAAAAAACAAGCGTAATGGAAAATAGAAGAAACATTGAGGATCGTGTGGAAAGAAATGTAGAACAGTATGTAAAAAAAGGATTTAAAATTTTCTTTTTTATCCTTATTGGCCTGGCCATAGCATTTTTAGTAGGCTATATAGTCATGTGGCTTTGGAATTGGCTTATGCCCGAGCTTTTTGGTCTACCAGAAGTAGGGTATTGGCAAGCGGTAGGAATCCTTCTATTGGCCAAAATTATTTTTGGCTTTGGGAGTGGAGACAGGCCGAGTAAAGGAAAAGAACGGAAGAAACGACGTTTTGCCAATGCCTGTAGTCCGATGAGAAAAGACTTTTCAGATTGGAAACATTACGATGAATTTTGGAAAGAAGAAGGCGAACAGGCCTATGAAGCGTATTTGAATCGTAAAAACGACATAAAAGAAGGGTGATGGAAAATGACGACAACCATTTGAATAAAAAGAAATACAGAATTGATAGTAAAATCTTCTTCTGGAGCTTAAACAGGTCGTTAAAAATGCCTATTGAGGAGTTGCCTTCTATTGATAAGGAAGGGCAATAAAAGCAACTTTAGACCTCTTTACTTTCATGTTAAAAAAATGTAAAACTTTGGAAACTTTTAATGTTTTCAAAGTTTCCTGCCCTATATTTACCGCTTGGTTAAGTCATGAAAGAAAAAATACTTGTAAAAGCAACGGATATGTTCTTGAACTATGGTTTCAAGAGCGTCACTATGGATGATATTGCCAACAAAATGGGCATTTCAAAAAAGACCATTTATGCCCACTATAAAAACAAGACCAAACTCGTAGAGGATAGTACCATGCACATGTTCGATATCATTTCAAATGGTATCGATCTTATTTGCGACTTACACAAGAACCCGATTGAAGAGCTTTATGAAATCAAAAAGTTCGTCATGATGAACTTAAAGAACGAAAAATCTTCACCACAATATCAGTTGCAGAAATACTACCCGAAAGTTCATGGTGTGCTACGCACTAAACATTATGAGGTAATGCAAGACTGTGTGGTCAAGAATATTGAAAAGGGCGTCGAATTAGGTATTTACAGAGAAAATCTCAACATTGAGTTTGTGTCCCGCATCTATTTTTCAGGAGTTAACAGTATTAAAGACCAACAGTTTTTTCCTTTGGAACAATTTCCCATTTCAACTTTGATGGATGATTATTTAGAATACCATCTAAGGGGAATCGTCACCCCATCGGGAAGAAATATTTTAAATAAAATCATCAATTCAAATCAAGAATAGCATGCGCAATTCCTTTTTAACCGTCCTAGCCCTATGTACCATAAGTATCGGAATTTCACAGGAAGAAGTATCTAATACGAATAGTTTTACTCTACAAGAAGCCATTGAGTTTGCCCTAAAAAACAACTATAGCGCAATTAATGCCGACCGTGATTTAATAGACGCTAAAAAGCAAAAATGGGAAACTATTGCCACGGGTCTACCTCAAATTACGGGCGATGTTAGCTATCAAAATCAGTTAAAACAACCTGTTTCCCTGATTCCTGCTGAATTTGCCGGTGGCGAACCGGGTACCTTTGTACCTATCATATTTGGGCAAGCACAATCGGCTAATGCAACAGCGGTTTTGAGGCAACAAATATTCGACGGATCCTATATTGTTGGAGTTCAAGCTACCAAAGCCTTTTTAAGCTATAGTCAGAACAACAAAGAGAAAACGGATCTAGAAGTTCGCAAAGCCGTGACCGAAGCGTATGGTAACGTTTTACTGGCTGAAGAAAGTGTTCTAATCTTCGAAAAGAACAAGGCCAATCTAGAAAAGAACCTTTTTGAAACTACTAAAATCTATGAAAATGGTCTAGGAGATGAAGAAAGTGTAGAGCAACTGCAAATCACACTATCATCTGTAGACAATCAATTGAAAAATGCCATCCGACTAAAAGACATTACACTTCAAATGTTGAATTTGGTCATGGGCATTACTATTGAAACCCCAACCCAACTAAAAGAAAATCTCGATGATTTAGCTCAAAAACAAATCGAATTCGGTTTATTGGAATCAGAATTCAACATTGAAAATAATGTGGACTTCAAATTAGCGACCAACTTAAATCAACAAAGGTATTACGAATGGAAGTTGGCCAGAAGTCGCGCACTGCCTACTTTAAATTCTTTTATAAATTACGGCTCTTCCGCCTTTGCCGATGATTTCAATTTTCTTAGTGGCGATCAAAAATGGTTCGACTCATCCGTTCTTGGTTTTGATTTAAGTATTCCTCTTTTTAGTTCTGGAAAAAGGAGTGCTGGTACGGCTAGGGCAAAAATCGCTTTAGAAAAAGCGAAAACCCAACTAACAGAGGCTGAGGAACAAATCAGATTACAGCTTGAAAGTTCTAAAAGCAATTATGTACTCGCCATTGAACAATATGAAACCGCCAAAGACAACCTGAATCTGGCTGAGCGTATTGAAAACAAAAATCAAATAAAATATAGCGAAGGTCTCGCCAGCAGTTTTGAACTCCGACAAGCACAAACCCAATTGTATGATGCGCAACAACGCTATTTACAAAGTATGGTTGAAGTTATCAATAAGAAAACAGAGTTGGAAACCATCATAAATAACAAATCCTAAATAAGGAATATCAATCTTAATATATCAATATGAAAAAGTTACTATACACGCTTACTATAGCAATTTTATTTGCAGCATGTGGTACTAACGGTGAAAAATCAGTACGAGATTTGATAGCCCAGGGTGATTTAGAAACCCTTAGAGCGAAGAAAACCGAAATCACAGAGCTGCAAAGAGAAATTGAAAAAGACCTTCAATTACTGGATTCGGTTATTGCTGCGAAATCAGGTGAAGAAAAGCTGCCCTTAGTGACTACCCTTCGAGCCAAAAGTGAAAAATTCGACCACTTTTTGGAATTACAAGGTGATGTAAAAACCAAGCAGAATGTATTGATTTATCCCGAAATGGCAGGAACGCTCCAAAGGGTTTATGTCAAGGAAGGACAGCGTGTAGGCAAAGGACAACTACTTGCAACGATTGATGATGGGGGTATGGGAAGTCAAGTGTCTCAACTAAAAACGCAAGCAGCTTTGGCAAAAACAACCTACGAACGTCAGAAACGCTTATGGGAGCAAAAAATAGGTTCTGAAATTCAATTTTTACAGGCAAAATCAAGCTATGAAGCAACCGAAAATGCGGTGAAGCAAGCACAGAGTCAATTAGGAAAGTCAACGATTAGAGCTCCTTTTTCAGGTATTATTGATGATGTCATCAAAGACCAAGGTACGGTTGTAGCACCCGGGCCAGGATCGGAGGTGTTCAGAATTGTAAATCTTTCGGATATGTACATCAC
>JARFRH010000067.1 GCA_029287355.1 Maribacter sp.
GTGATGGGTACGTTCAATGATATTCGAAATAAGTTTTAATCAAACATAATCTCAATGAAAAACCCCCAAGCAATTGGCTTCGGGGTTTTCTTTTTATTCATTGATCGATCAATTCAAGAGCTCCGCTACTTTGGCTTCCAAAGCAGGCCCTCTCAGATTTTTTGCAATAATAATTCCGTTCTCATCCAACAAGAATGCCGCTGGTATGGCATCAACATTATATAGTTTGGCAATAGGGTCATTGAAATATTGTACGTGCGAAACATGATTCCAAGTCAAACCATCATCGGTAATTGCCTTCTTCCAGTCGTCGGCTTTTCTATCTAAGGAAACGCCCAAGATATTAAGCCCTTTGTCATGGTATTTTTTATACACCGCTACTACATTTGGGTTTTCTGCTCTGCAAGGTCGGCACCAGGCCGCCCAAAAATCCACTAAGGTTACCTTTCCGAGAACATCGTTCAAAGCTATCTGTTGCCCATCCGGGCTAGGTGCGGTAAATTCCGGGGCTTTTGATCCCACTTCCGTGTTCTTGCTTTTCTCTTCACGTTCTTTAAGCGCAGTTAGCTGCTCAGAGACTTTTTTGGCCGCACTTGTTTCTTTTATTTCCGGGCTAAACTTATCATACATACTTTGCAATTCGGCATAGGTCATCTGTCTTGAGGCAATCGCCCTATCCATAAGCAAAACCGAAATCAATGCATTGGGGTTTTCTTTGATATAGTTTACTTCGAAGTTTTTGTATTCTTCTTGTAACTCTTTCATCTCATCGCTCAAGGCTTCTCTGGTGGCCTCATCTGCAGCTTGCATATCTACACTGATCGATTGCGCCTTTTTTGAAATTGCTCGCGATTCTTCCATGTAATCGGCGAAGTAGTCATTTTGTGGAGTGCCCTTTATCTCGGCAAAACCAAGACTATCTTTTTGAGCGTTATATGTGATTTCCCCATTTTCCAAAATTAAGGAGGTATACCCCTGTAACTTATCTACAAAAATCAAATGCATTTCAGGAAGGGCCTGAATTCCTGTAAAAACGAACTTCCCATTTTCTACAGTTGTTGTATCAATCTCCACTGGTTGGTTATTTGGGCCTATTTTTTTGAGAAATACTGGAGTACCATTCTCTAAATCACCTCTAAGATCACCAGTAAGCTCATAGCCCGCTGGCTTTGAATTACAGGCAATAATAATGACTGTAAGTAATAGGGCTAAGAATATTTTTTTCATCTGTATAAATTTTAGATGGGGCAAATGTAGGAATATAAGGCCTATAAAAAAAGCTCTTAACGTTTCTGTTTAAAGGGCTTTAGGCTGTTAAAATGAAGATATCAGAACTGATAGCGAATACCCAAGGCCACATCAAATTCGAAGCTATTATCGAAATTTTCATAACCTAAAATACCTATTTCCGGCCTAATATCCAATGAAATCACCAAAGGCATATTAAGATTCGCTTCTACTCCAATATCGCCCGCGGCGAATACAAAAAGCCCACCTTCAGGCTTCAGGGCCATGTTAGGGTTGTTCGGACTTGGTATCGGCTCAAAATTTACACTTCCAGCCCCCCCTCCAAAACCATAATACCAATTGAATATGCCATCGATTGAAAATACATTTTCATACAAAAGGGTTGCCTTAAAGGCATCAAATTCCCTACTATCTCGATAGCCCGCATTTAATTCAATTCGACTATACCTACCAACGGACTTTTGATAGGAAAGTTCAGCTCCAAAACCATCACTCTCCCCTAATCGAAGACCAAAGGCGTGATTGGCGATCTCTTGGGCGTTCATAGATGCGCTGATAAAAAATAATGCAGCGACCAATAATTTTGTGATTTTCATAATATCTTTCCTTAGTGTTGCTATTTACAAATGGGCTCTTCATATCTTTGCCCCATGCCATGAAAACTTGATTTTCTACCCAAAAATTGTTCCGAATTGGATAAAAATTTACTTAAAGAGCTACAAAACGTCCTGGATGGAGCGTTGAAGTTCGACGCATTGAACAAAACTTTATACGCTACCGATGCCTCTGTATACAGAAAAATACCTCTAGCCGTTGCTTTTCCAAGGAGCGTGAGTGACATAAAGAAGCTGATTCATTTTGCTACCAAACACCGCATTGGATTAATTCCAAGAACCGCGGGCACTTCTTTAGCTGGTCAATGTGTTGGAGATGGAATAGTGGTTGATGTGAGTACCCACTTCACCAAGATAATTGCTTTGGATGAGGTTAAAAAGCAGGTTTCGGTTCAGCCTGGAGTGATTCGTGATGAGTTGAACCTCTATTTGAAACCGTACGGATTATTTTTTGGGCCAAATACGTCAACCTCAAATCGCTGTATGATAGGTGGTATGGTCGGCAACAACTCTTCGGGTACTACGTCGATTCAATATGGGGTAACCCGTGATAAGGTGCTTGCCATGAAAACCATAATGTCAGATGGAAGCGAGGCTCAATTTAAGGCACTCTCTAAGAATGAGTACGAAGCAAAACGTTATGGAAATACAGCTGAAGCATCACTTTATAGAAATATAGATAAAGAGCTATCAGACAAAACAATACAGAATGAGGTAAAATCCGAATTTCCCAAAGAGAGCATTCACAGAAGAAACACAGGGTATGCCGTTGACGAACTTTTGAAGAATAGGATCTACGGCGATGTTTCTTCAGATATTAATTTCTGCAAACTATTGGCGGGTAGCGAAGGTACGCTGGCATTTACAACTGAGATTACCTTACAATTGGATGACCTGCCACCGCCTTTTTCAGCTATGGTCATAACCCATTACAAAACCTTGGAGGATTGTTTAAGTGATGTTGCCCCTACCATGAGGCACAACTTGCATACCTGCGAAATGATGGACAAGGTCATCCTCGATTGCACCAAGAACAATCGAGAACAGCGAAAAAATCGCTTTTTTGTGGAAGGTAATCCTGCCGCCTTGCTCATGCTTGAAGTAAAATCAGCATCTCAAGCTGACTTGGAACGGCAATTAGAGGAATTGTTACAAACCGTAAAGACTTCGGGCCTTAGTTATGCCAGTCCGGTTTTATATGCGGATGACATTAATAAGGCATTAGAGCTTCGAAAGGCTGGTCTCGGATTGCTAGGCAATATGGTGGGAGATCGAAAGGCCGTTGCCTGTATAGAAGACACAGCGGTTGCTTTGGAAGATTTAAAAGACTTTATCGGTGAATTCACCCAGATCATGAAAGGCTACGGTCAGGATGCGGTCTATTATGCCCACGCCGGTGCAGGAGAGCTTCATTTACGCCCTATCTTGAATCTAAAAAATTCTGAAGATGTCGGCCTTTTCAGGCAGATTACCACTGATGTGGCAAAACTGACGAAGAAGTATAAGGGTTCTTTCAGCGGAGAGCATGGCGACGGTATCGTTAGAGCGGAATTTATACCCTTAATGATCGGAGAAAAGAATTATGAATTGCTCAAACGTATTAAATCTTACTTTGATCCTTTTAATATTTTTAATCCTGGAAAGATCGTAGGTGCCTATAAGATGGACGAGTCCTTACGATATGAAATCGACAGAAACGAACCGGAAATCACGACTTTAATGGATTTTTCGGATAGTGAGGGGATTCTGAAAGCCGCTGAAAAGTGTAATGGCAGTGGTGATTGTCGCAAGACAGAGAAAATGGGGGGTGCAATGTGCCCGAGTTATCACGCCACCCGCGAGGAAAAGCACACCACGCGAGGAAGGGCCAATGCCTTGCGTGAGTTTTTGACAACATCTGAAAACAAAAACAAATTCAATCAAATGGAGTTGAAGGAAGTTTTCGATTTGTGCTTGAGTTGCAAGGCCTGCGCAAGTGAATGTCCAAGTAACGTGGATGTATCGACCTTGAAAGCAGAATTTCTATACCAATTTCAAGAAGCGAACGGATATTCCCTTCGCAGTAAGCTCTTTGCCTATAACACCAAATTAAATCGTTTAGGAAGCAAAGTCCCGAGATTGACGAATGCCATTTATGCTTCTAAAATTTTAGGGGGTCTTGCAAAGAAAACAGCAGGTGTGGCTTTGGAAAGAAGCTTCCCAAAAGTTTCAAGTTTTGACTTTGATAACTATCTGCAATATTTTAAAAATCAGGAAACTACATCAAAACAAAAAATAATTCTTTATATCGATGAGTTTACGAATTATTTGGACATAGGTGTAGGTAAGGATGCTATTGAAGTGTTGACTCGACTTGGGTATGATGTGGAACTCTTTTATGCGGAAAGCGGACGCACCTATATTTCAAAAGGTTTTTTAAAACAGGCGAAAAAATTGGCGTTGAAGAATATCGCGAGGCTAAAAGTTTTTGCAGACAAAGGTATTCCCGTTATTGGTTTAGAACCCTCTGCTATATTAACATTTAGGGATGAGTACAAAAGACTAGTGGATGATAAGAAATCAACCGATGCTATTTCGAAGAATGCATTTTTACTGGAGGAATTCATAGCCTTGGAAATCGAAAAAGGCTTAATTGACAGGCATAGTTTTACCCAAGAAGCACAAGTGGTAAAGATTCATACCCATTGCCATCAAAAGGCATTAAGCAATCAGAAGGTGACCTTTGATATGTTGAATCTTCCAGAGAACTATTCGGTTTCCATTATCAGTTCAGGCTGTTGTGGCACTGTCTCTTATACACA
>JARFRH010000111.1 GCA_029287355.1 Maribacter sp.
CAGAAGACGGCATACGCGATCCGGACCACAGTCTCGTGGGCTCGGAGATGTGTATAAGAGACAGCACCAAAAGCCGCGGTTTTGCCGGTACCTGTTTGTGCCACACCCAAAAGGTCTTTGCCTTTTAAAAGTATAGGAATCGCTTGTTCTTGAATGGGGGTAGGGTTGGTATAGCCTTCGTCTTGAAGGGCTTTGAGAATAGGCTCCGCGAGCCCAAGGTCTTTAAATGTCATATAAAATTATAAGCCGCGAAGATACGTTTTAACAATGGATAAAAAATACGGAGCATTAAACAAAAACAAATTTTCCTAAACCCTGTCACTTCAAAAGATTGCTGCTTTACAGCCAATTTGATTCATTTTACAACATAAACTTGATTCAATCACGTATTTATTACTAAATTTTACCCAGTACCACAATTCTGTTCAATCATAGCCGAATCGCTTTATTTAAATGAGAATACTTCAAATATACATTACTACGTCATGTTTGCTATTTGCAATTTTTCAAGTTAACGGTCAAGATACTTTTGCCGATAACTTTCAAAGTGCTAGTTATTCAAATAGTGACGGTTCAGAACTATTCCTAGGTAACTGGATAGAAACAGGAGAAACCACTAGCCCAACTGCTGACCGTATTACAATAGATAGCGACCAGTTACGTTTTATCAACCTAGACTCTAGGTATATCACTAGAAATTTAGATTTATCAGCGTATTCCGAGGTGACCTTGACCTTAGACTACAACAGAACTAACGGAAATGAAAGTATTGATGTGCAACTCTTTAATGGTACAAGTTATACGAGCGTTGCTACCTTATCCGGCACTGGTAGTCTGAGTTATGATCTCGACACCAGCGAAATAAGTGCAAATTCTGGAATTCGATTTGCATCGGCAAGTGGAAGATGGGGCAATTCTGAAACTATTTTCATTGATAATGTCTTATTTTCTGCCCAAGTACCAGATCAACCGCCTCTTGTTGTGGGTTCTGGTAATCAGTTGTATTGCCCAGGAGCCTCAATACCGGTAGCCCAAAGTATTACAATTACCGATCCCGATGACACTACAACAACAGCTGTGTATATTCAAATTTCAGGAGGATATGTGAACGGTGAGGATTTATTGACTTTAGCCGGAAGCCACCCAAACATCACTCCCAGTTGGGATGCTACACAGGGAGAACTTACCCTTCAAGGTCCGGCTACTTATGCGGAATTCGAAGCGGCCGTTTTAACAACCGAGTTTTCTTCTAGTTCGCCAAGTCCTAGTGGAACTAGGCAATTTTCCATAACAGTTGGCGAAGCGAATTTTTTGCCCTCTACGGCTCATTATTATGAATTTGTTTCCGACCCCGGCATTACATGGACGGATGCCGAAATTGCGGCAAGTAATCGATCCTATTTTGGTTTACAGGGCTATTTGGTTACACTAACTTCACAAGCCGAAGCCAATTTTTCCGGTTCACAGGCACAAGGCGTAGGTTGGATTGGGGCGAATGACAATAACGTCGAAGGAGAATGGCGATGGGTAACCGGACCAGAAGCCGGAACGCAATTTTGGAATGGCGGTATAGGTGGAACGGAACTAACTTTTGCTTTTTGGAATACTAACGAACCTAATAATTGTTGTGGAGGTGAAAATTATGCCCATATCACAGACCCTTCTGTTACCAGCTTTCCCGGCTCTTGGAATGACTTACCCAATGCTGGGGGGGGTGGCGCTTACGCCGCGCAGGGTTATGTAGTGGAATACGGAGGAACCATAGGTGATCCACCTCTTAATATAACGGCCACCACTACCTTATCTATTAATTTATGCCAGGTCATCACCAATAGAAGAATTACCTATCGTGTCAAAGGCTATTAGGAATTTCCCACGCTATAAATTTGCAATTGCAGCCTCGGCACACCGTTCCCCATCCATAGCTGCGGAAACAATACCTCCGGCGTAACCGCCACCTTCTCCACATGGGAAAAGACCTTTTATTTCAGGATGTTCCAAATTTTCCTTTCTAGGGATGTTGACAGGAGACGAGGTGCGAGATTCAACACCGACGACATTCGCTTCTGCTGTATAATACCCCTTCATTTTCTTTCCGAATTCTGAAAATCCTGCTCTCAATCGACTACCAATTTGTTTAGGAAGCAAAGAGTGCAGTGGTGCCGACTTCAAGCCCGGTTGGTAGGAAGTAGGGTTGAGGTCTACCGATAAATTGCCTTCCACAAAATCCGTTAAACGCTGTGCGGGGGCAGTTTGTGTTCTGCCACCAGAAGTGAAAGCCAAACGTTCCAAATCCTTTTGATATTCCAATCCCCGAAGTTCACCGAACTTCTCATACTTGTATAAATCTTTATCTGCATTGATTTCGACCACTATTCCTGAATTGGCATACAGATTATTTCTTTTTGAGGGCGACATTCCATTGACCACTACTTCACCTGGAGCTGTCGCCGCAGGAACGATAAATCCACCCGGACACATACAAAAGGAATACACCCCGCGGCCTTTCGATTGATGCACCAAACTATATGCCGCTGCCGGCAGTAATTCGTTGCGTTCCCCTTTGCAATGGTATTGAATAGCATCGATAATCCGTTGTGGATGCTCCACTCGTACGCCCATCGCAAAAGACTTCGCCTTGAGCGAGATTTTCTTTTTTTGCAGGAGGTAAAATATGTCACGCGCAGAATGACCGGTCGCGAGTATCACACGATTGACTTCAATCTCTTTTGTTTCATTTAAAACAATGGATTTCAATTGATTAGAATCGATTATAAAATCTGTTACTTTAGTGTTGAAATGAACTTCTCCACCGAATTTAATAATGGTTTCTCGAATGTTCTGAACTATTTTCGGAAGTTTATTTGTTCCGATATGTGGATGGGCATCTATTAGAATTTCTTCAGTTGCCCCGTGATGCACCAGGCTTTCAAAAACACGACGGACATCGCCGCGTTTTAGACTTCGGGTATAGAGTTTACCATCGGAATAGGTGCCTGCACCACCTTCTCCAAAACAATAATTGGAGTCTTCATTTACAATATGATCTTGGTTGATGGCCTTGATATCACGACGCCTATTTTGAACGTTTTTTCCTCGTTCGAGAACAATGGGCTTATAACCCAATTCCAAACAGCGGAGTGCTGCCCACATTCCCGCGGGACCAAAACCGATAATATGGATAGTCTTGGCTTTGGAAACATCTTTGTAATTGAAGGTGTAATCCTTCGTGGAAGGCATTGGTTCGTTGATATAGACTTCCAGCTTATAGTTGAAGTAGATACTCCGCTTACGGGCATCGATGGACTTCCGAAGTACTTTGATCTGGATTTCCTTTTCGGAAACGCCCAAATATTCGGCGGTTTTTGCTTTCAGCCCCAACTGTCCCTCTTCTTTTAAACTTACCCTCAATTGGATGTTTCTGACCATGGGGTAAAATTAGGGCTAAATCTACTTATCGTTTAATTTTATTTTGGCCTTGTTTCCTTTTCTGAATTTTTGCCTTTTCTAATGATGGCGTGAATTAAGAATCCGTGGCAAAGGCCGTTATAAAGTTTAGGATTGCACTTGAAGCTTCTATGTTCGCCAATATTTGATTAGGGCATTCCAAAGGGCTGGTCATAGGGTATGTTTTTTAAAAGGCATCAAGCACCAAAATAACTTGATGAACTATTGGTCAAAACAATAAGATAATTGTTTTCAATTTCGGTTACGTATGCGTGCCGAAACCTACCCATCCAACAGCATGTAAGACCGTATTCTTACCACAGGGAATCGCTCGTATGAAAACTAAGAAATCTAAATTTTAGATACGTGCATATCGGCCTTTTCAACGAACCACATGGTTATTTCCCCTTTTCCTTTGGCCTGTATTTTACCCCTATGCTCAAAAGTAAACTTGGGATCCTCACTAACGAGTTCATAGGTCTCCTGGGAGATATTTACTTTACCCACAGCACCACTACTCTCCATTCTCGCGGCGGTATTTACGGTATCCCCCCAGATATCGTATTGAAATTTCTTGATGCCAACGATTCCCGCTACCACGGGACCAGTGTGGATACCTAATCGCATCTGAAAGGTGAAGCCATCGCCTAGCTCTTTTTCGGCAATTCTTTGAGTCATATAGGTTTGCATCTCCAAGCCTGCCAGTATAGTGTTTTGAACAGAGTTGTCAGAAGGAACAGGAAGCCCACCCGCTGCCATATAGGCATCACCTATAGTCTTTATCTTTTCGACCCCGTATTTTTCGCAGATAAAATCAAAGGCCTTGAAACAATGGTTGATTTCCCCAATCAATTCTGACGCAGATAATGTTGCGGACTTTTCGGTAAACCCTTTGAAGTCGGTAAATAAAATGGAAACCAGATCAAAATCACGAGCTTCAGCTTCGCCTTTCTCTTTCAGCTCTTCCGCGATTTCAGCCGGCAGTATATTCAGCAACAATTGCTCTGAACGATCTTTCTCTTTTTCAATGATGGCCCGTGATTTTTTCACATAACGCCATCTAGAAAAGAATCCGATAGCGAGCAATAGGAAGAAAAGACCTGCTCCTATGGCCAGATTTCGGTTCTTGTCTTTACGCTGTACCTCGGCCCGGTGTTTCATTTGTACTTCCATATCTTTCTCTATTTGTACCAAACTATCTGCGAGTACTTGTTTAGAGAATTCCATCTGTTGCAGTTTTATGGCCGTTTCCTCTGTTTGCACACTATCCGCAAGAGAAATCATTTGTTCGTGGAAATCCAAAGCTTTATGCACATTGCCAAGGGCCCGGTATGCCTCATAAAGGCAGGCACAGGAATCTTCTTGACCCCCAAGGTCACCAACGCTCTCTGCCTGTACCAAACTTTTTTTACAATAGGCAATGGCCTTCGTGTAGTTTTCTTCATCAAGATAGAGGTCACTAATACTTAATAAAGTGGCGGTGCTGCCTTGAGTATCGTTTATCTCTTCACTTAGTTGTAAACTCCTTTGCAGAAAATCTAATGCCTCAGCGTTGTTACCTTGTTCAATATAGACGTTCCCAATGCCGGCAAGTGCCGAAGCTATGCCCAATTTGTCTTTCTTTTTTTCTTCGATTGCCAAGCCTTTCCGATAATAATCAAGAGATTTCACAAAATCCTCCTTGGCGAGGTAAAGACCGCCAATATTGATGTACATGGCGGAATTGCCCATTTCATAATCAAGTTCATCATTAATAGCAATACTTCTTGAATAGTAATTTAGCGCCTTTTCGTAATCCTCTTTATTAAGATAAATACTGCCGAGCTCATTGTAGACTGAACCTATACCTTCAAGATCATCCAACTCTTCATAAATCTTCAAGCTTTTTTCATAATGCTTTAGGGCGCTAATGGCATCCTCATTATCGTGGTAGATGTATCCGGTTCTAAGTGATATATCCGCAGTGCCCTTTTTATATCCTATTTTTTCGGCAATTGACAAGCCCTTTTCGTAGGATGATAAAGCCTTAGGATAGTTACCCATTCTAAAAAAGAGATATCCAGACAAATTCATGGCATCCACGGTCCCGTTTTTGTAATCCGTATTTTTTGCGAATTCATATAATCGTTTAGCCAGTATGATAGCACTGTCTGGCCTAGTGGCGAAAGGCCCTTCATAGATAAAATCGGTAAGTGCAATGGCACGGATAGAGTCGGGTGAGTTTTGGTCTTCCCAAACAGAATACAGAGAGTCAAGTCTTGACTGGGCAGGTGCAACGGAGCATACAAATAAGAAGGAAATTAGGTAGCGGATGCTGTACATTTTATTTTGTTTATGAGGCGATTTAAGTTTTCTGCCAGACCAAATAATATTTACTGAATTTGCTTTCCCTGAGTAATTTATGGCGAATTTTTTGAAAGAATTTAATCATATTTCTTTTAATAAACAGATAGGGTTAGAAATAGTAGTATGACGATAACGAAAACCAGCATCAATGGCCAGACAAATTTTAAAAATCGGTCATACCCTATTTGTGCCACCCCTAAAAAGGCGAGCACTAGCGAAGTGGGATTGATCAAATTAAAAAGCCCGTGACCGAATTGATAGGCATTTACAATAACTTCCCTACCAATATTTACAGCATCTGCAAGTGGGGCTATTATCGGCATAGTAAGGACCGCTGTGCCGGATGTGGAGGATACAAAAAAAGCAATCACGTTATACACGCCAAATAGGGCATAGATAAAGAGCCCTTTTTCCATTCCTCCGGTAAGACTTCCGGCCTCAAAGAGAATGGTGTCGCTTATAAGTCCATCGATCATTAAAATAGAAATTCCCCTCGCAAGGCCAATTATAAAAGCGACACCAAGCAATTCTCCTGCACCTTTCATAAACGAACCGATAAACTTCGTTTCTTCCATCTTGGCTATAATGCCAATAAGTATAGCCCCAAAAAAGAAAATAGCTGTCATTTCTATAAACCACCAGTCTAGAGTAGAAACACCAATAACCATAAGTACAAAACAAAGTGTAAATACGATCAATATGAATTTCAATCGACCCGTGAGGCTTGTGACTTTAATGTCTTTAGAAACGCTAAATAATCGGGCCATAAGTTCCTTTTGGTCAGCAATAACTGACTTGCTAGGGTCTGCCTGTACTTTTTTTGCATAGCGCAATATGAAAAGGATCGCAATAGTGGTACAAATGACCAGCATTCCAATACGACCTTCTAGACCACTAGTCCATTTTATTCCCGCAGCATCTGAAGCTAAAATGGTGGCAAAAGGATTTGCAGTCGATGCCATAACACCCACTTGAGATCCTAGAAAAACGCATGCAACAGCGACTAACGCATCATACTTCGCAGCTATAAAAATGGGTATGAGAATAGGTAAAAAGGCAATACCTTCCTCACCAAAACCAAAAGTGCTTCCTGCTAACGCTGTAAGTGTAGTGATACTGATGATAAGGATATATTCCCTGCCTTTTAACACACTTGATAACCAACTTACCCCTGCGCTAAAGGCACCTGATTTATCAACCACTCCAACTAAGCCTCCGATGATAAGGACCAGGAAGATGATATCAGAAGTCTCAATGATGCCTTTTATGGGAGCCTGTACAAACTCAAAAAAGCCTTGAGGTCGCCCTTCCAAAGATTGATAGGTTCCGGGGATTCCTATAGGTTTGTAAATAGCTCCTGAGGTAAAATTTTCAAGTGGAATTTTAATATGGAGTAGCTCTAGTGTTTCTTGCGTTGCCGGTAGTTTTTCAACTTTATTGAGTGTCGTTTTAATAAAAACACCTTGCGAACTATCATATGATAGCGATGCATATTTCCCTGCCGGAATCACCCAAGTAAGTAAAGCTACAAAGGCTAAGATAATCAAGAGAATCGTTTGAGCGGAAGGAAATTTTTTCATCGTATTAGGCCTTTTTTTAACTTAAGTTGTGTTGGATGGTTCGAAATAATTTGATCAAATCAGTTAATTTCTGAGAGCATTTTCTATAGGCTCCGGTTCAAACCACCCCTTTTTCATTTTAAATCTTACCCAAATACCGGCATAAATAGAAGCAATTAGTACGATAACCCCAGCATTCATATATACTTGGAGTGTCATGTCAGGGGAGGGGGAGTTGTTCAAAATCATATAGACCATTCCGATAATACCCAATATTTGGGGTAATGGGTACCACGGACTTTTAAAAGGACGCTTAAAATCCGGATATCTTTTTCGCAACACCATCACATTGATGTGTGAGATAATGTAGGCCACAAGCCAAACCGTAGCCGCCGATATCATTAATACCAAAATGATATCCTGCTGTCCTTTTAAAAGAATCGTAGGAATTGTTATCAGTAATGCTACGAAAATAATGCCCACCCATGGGGTTTTGGATTTTGGATGTACCTTCAAAAATAGTTCTGGCAATTGTCGGTTATGGGCCATGCCATAAAGCATTCTTGGGATTGTTGCCAAGACCGTGTTGATGGTGCTGCAGGTGGCAGTAATCGCTAATACTGCAACAATGAACTTTCCGGATTCCCCAAAAAGCGCCGATACCAGAATGACGTGAGGTATATCCGATTCCGATAATGTTTCTTGAGGTATCGTTAAATAACCGGCCAAGGCTACCAAGGTATAAATGATCAATAAGACTACGGCGGCCAAGATCATGGAGCGTGGAATATTTCTATTCGGATTTTTGGTCTCCTCGATCATGGGGCACACGAATTCTAAGGCCATAAATGACCAAAGGGCCAACATGGTAAGACTTAGCACGTCAAGATCTACATCTTTAAACCCTTCCCAAAGTGCCACTACAGAACTACCTTGGGGGTCGGCCTGGGATATTCCCGATATTCCAATGACGCATAAGGCCGTAATCATGAGATACGCCAAGAAGTTTTGGACTTTTGCGAAAAAATCCACTCCCAAGATGTTCAGCAGCAAAAACACCAATATGATCAACCAACCGATTTGGGTAAAAGATTCGGGGTACAGGGCGTCGAGCACTGCTTCCAATAAGAACAGTTCTGCGGGCAGACCAAAAATAGCGGGTGCCAGATACCCCGCAATGGTAGCTACAATAGCCGGTACGTGTCCAATGGAGACTTCCGTATAGGCGCTGATACTACCGGCCTTTGGTAACATCAAGGCCAGTTCAGAAAAAGTGAATACATAACATAGGGTAAGGATGAATGCAATGATCAGTGCCACGAAAAAACTGGCCCCACCTAAACCCACTCCCTGTAAAACACTTACGAATACCACTTGGGCCACAACTACCCCAACGGCAATGGCAAAAAGGGAGGGTAGGCCCAACACTCTTTTCAATTCTCCCGAATGATTTTTTGAATCAGTCATTTTTTAATTTTAAGGCATAGACCATTAATCCGCTATCCTTTCCTGAAATAAAACCATCGCTTGAAAAAGGTTCATTTAGGCCCGCTTCATTTTCTTTCGCTACTCTTGTCTTATCCCGAAAGGGCGCGAAGTAAATCCGTGCCGCTCCTAAGACTTCACAAGCGGCACCTGTCCATTGGTTTGTTCCTGTAATGAGTATGTATTCATACCCTAGTTTTTGAAAATTTTCAAACGAGGATACAAAAAGCTCAAATGTATGTTCAGAAGGTAGTTCAGTAGATCTGGCGATCATTGCGATATAACCTACTTTCCCCGATTGGTGTGCCTTTTTAAAGTGCGGATAGTTATCGCTTAGGGTTTGTATGGCCATACCTTCGTGTTGGTAAATAAAATCGAGGATAGGATATTGATATGAAAACGTTGCCTCAAGAAACGGATCATTATGCCGTTCTTTTTCTTTTTTATGGGGCAGCGTACTATTTAGAGACCCTCCTATGGGTTTGGAATCTTTATTTGTAATGACGAGAGAATGGCCAATGACATCATTGTTCTTCTGAATTGCTCCCTTTGGATGTGACGGGTCGGTAATTAAATTCAAACGAACAAACCAGTATAAGAGGTTTACTTTTGTCCAACTTCCAAAAGGGTCATTCCCGAAAACATCTTGATGCGTTACATTAATTAATTGCTTATGCGGTTGCCTAGGAGGATGCACATGTTTATTCATAGGTTCATTTGCAGCAAAAGAAGAGCTAATGACATGGGCCAATGCCAGTATTTGGGAAGTATCTAAATTTTTTGTTGGTTTTATAGTATAAGTTGCGCTGCGATAGGGCAGTGCTCGCTCAAAATCAACTACCGGTAAGTCTTTTTTATGAAAAAGCAAGCCATGCCCTTGTACTTCCGTTACTTTAGGATAGGCACACCACGGTAATTTTTTTGGTCTAATCGGTTTGGTCATTGGCGATGTAAGATAATTTAATATTAGGGAAAACCGGTAATTATTGTTCATGGTACTAGCACCAAACTCAAAGACAACGATCTAATCTTCACTAGTAAATAAAGGCAATTAAAATGCCGATCATGACCAGTATTGTTTTGCCATTAGGATGAAGAAGACACTTTCGGAATTTGTTCTCTGAAAATACTTTTTGACCGATTATACTAAAGAATTTGTTCATAAGCCTCAAATTCATATGCAAAACCTACTTGTCATTTGCGTGGCTCTTCCATCGAACCGTCCTTTTCTTAATTGAGGTGTTTTTTTTCATAAATTAATTGACGTTCCAAACTTCATCAAAACCATATGCTACTTTCTCATTGGGTAGCATCACCTTGTACTTGATGGCATAGGCATCCCATTCCAATATCAGTTCTTCCAGCGTATCTGGCCTTACCTTGCTTAAATCATATAATTCGCTAGGGTCGTTGGAGAGATTGTACAATTGCCAGGCATCAATACCATAGGGCGTTTCTTCCCAGACCGCTTTCCAATTGCCTTTAAGAACAGCCCTTCGACCGTATAGTTCCCAACAATGGACTGCTTCAAAAGAGTGCACATTTGGCGTATTTCCTTCGAGCCAAGCTAGCATTGACTTTCCGTCCATAGGATAGACTTCCCGACCTTGATAATGATTTTTTGGATGTTCGACCCCTGCCATTTCCAAAAAGGTGGGCGCTATATCCATTACTGAAATAAAATTACTGTTGATTTTTCCAAAGTTCTTCTTCCATTGCGGGTAACTGATTATGGAAGGAGTCCTAACCCCGCCTTCCGATGAAAAGCTTTTATACCATTTGAAAGGCAAGGAACTTACCTGAGCCCAAGAAGGACCCGTAAATGTATAAGAATTTTTCCGTCCGATATTTTCAACGCTATTGTCAAAGGTTTTTGCCACCCATTCCTTAGTATCGGCAATGCCCCATAAAGAGTTGCCTTCGGCACCGTTATCTGACATAAAAACAATAAGGGTATTCTCAAACTGCCCGATAGCTTTTAAATGATCGATCAACCTGCCAACGTTGGCATCAAGCCTTTCGATCATTGCCGCATACACTTCCATGGTACGGGCCGATTTCTTTTGTTCTTCCGGGTTTAGCTGGTTCCATGGAAGGACATTGGGTGTTAATTCAGGTAACGAAACTTTCTTATCAATGACGCCCAATTGTTTCGCTTTTTCCAATCGCTCCACTGCCAGTATTTCATATCCTTGATCATATCTTCCTTTGTACAGATCAATATATTCATCGGGTACCTGCAAGGGCCAATGTGGCGCCGTGAAGGCAAGATATGAGAAGAAGGGTTTCTGAAGTGCTTGGCTCTCATCAATGTATGCAATTGCTTTTTGGGTGTAGTAATCGGTGGAGTAGAAAGATTTGTTCAGGGTGTCTACTATTTGGCCATCTTCTTGATATAAGGTTCGCTCAAAGAACGAGAACAATTTCCGCTGATCCGAAAAATGACCCGCACCGCCCTGTAATAGTGTAAAAGAGCGATCAAAACCTCTTTTGTCGGGCCATAGTTCTTTTTCGGAAGCGGGAAACGCTTGGTGCCATTTCCCGGCCATTGAAGTGTGATAACCATGATCTTGTAAGAGTTTGGGAAAAGCGACCACATCAAAATTAAGATACCCTTCATAGCCCCTTAATCCTATTTGGTTTTGGGCCCAATCGCCTTCCATAGTTCCGTATCCATTGCGATGGGTATCGACCCCGGAAAGTAACATGGCACGTGTGGGAGAACAGGTGGGAGCCGTATGGAAGGCCGTATTCCGTATACCATTGAAAGCCAACCTATCCAAATTTGGAGTGCGGATTTCACTTCCATAACAGCCTAAATCGGTAAAGCCTAGATCATCGGCCAATATTAAAAGGATATTGGGCTTTTGTGGTGTTGCCGGTTCAAACGGCTCATCTTTGCAGCCCACCACCAGCACGACAAAAATAAGACCGATCATGACAAACGCCATTTCCCTTATCGCATAAAGCAGGTATTTGCCGAACTTGTTTTCAGTTAATAGTCTTTGACGGATCTTTCTAAAGAATTTTATCATAATAAAGTAATCTTGACCGCTGAGAGGGGAGAGTTTTTTTACTTGTAATTCTCAAACTTTTATTTAATATTCTTCTATAGCCTGCTTAAGTCCTTGGTCCAAATCCATCATGTGATTCAATATGAATTTCAACCAGGTATTCAATTTTTTCTTGTTGCCGATAGATGTTCTGAGTATGGACTTGTATCGCTCACTTGCTTTTAATTTCTCAAAATCCAACGGAATGTGATTGCCTTCGATGGCGGTGTTATCCAGGGCAAGTTCGGTCGATTCGAACATTTGGATCAAGATGGGGGAGGCGGTATGGTAATAATAGAGTTCTTCTCGCTCGTTTAGTGTTTCGCTAAAGCTTAAATGTAGATTATACAAGGAATTAAGATTTTTTCTAAGGCTGTCATTTATAAAATCCAGGCCATGTTCTTTTGCTCTTTCATAAGCACTGGTAGTAAGTATTGTTTTCCACCATAGGTGTGAGTTCTCAAAATGAAAATTAAGCGAATCACTATAGGGTTTATTTTGGTCTAAATAGGCTAGCACTAGCTTACAAGATTCCATTGCCGATTCATTGCCGGCGATACCCCAGTTCAATAGTTCAAAATCGGCATTTAAGGTATTGTGCAAGTCTTTGAGAATATTTAATTCCAGCGCCTTTGATTTTTGTTCTTCGTTCCAAGTATTGATTTGCAATGCGATTAATATTCCTATGACCACCAATACAATTTCACCAATGGCGTATAGCAAGTATTTTGAAAACTTGTTCTCCGAGAGCAGTTTTTGACGTATACCGTGGAAAAATTTTAGCATGGAAAGGTGGTAGTTGGTTGCTCTTCCCAAGGTACTGATTTATTATACGAGACTTATAATCAGTACCATAAAATAAAAGATAAATACCACGACCTTGGCTTGGCCCTAGATATTTTTTTTGAGGTCAAGGGAACAGTATCAACACGATCAGACTGCTCAAGGCCTGTTGAATTTTAGCGTTGTTATTGGCAAGCTCATACCCTAAAAGAGAAAATTAAAGATGACCATATACCTTTTCCACGGCATTGGTTTTATTTTTCAATAGCTATAGAAGTCCGCTATATAAGCCGTGTTAAGAATCTCAGTATATTTTTTCGTAGATTTTATTATTATCAAGGTATTTGAATGCTCCTACTATTCAGCTCTTCAATAATCAGTTTTGAAATTCGTTCATAGTTATTTCTAAGTCGAGTTCCATGTATGGAATACACGTAGAGGTTATTGGTCAAATTGGCAAGTAGGTTGTAATATTTAATATCTTCAATGAGTTTCTTCTTCATAGGGCCTAATGTTTCTTCAATGCCCGGAGGATAATAATTGCCCGGCCATTCCCCTTCGCGGTAATCACCTTTGTTTACGACCGATGCTGGCGTAACATTATCTTCATAATCTGAAATTTTATCTATGCTGTGGACAAATCGATTTTCTATTTCATTAAATCGGTCTACGAGCGTTGGCCAGTTCGTAAGCAGAAATTTCAAAGAATCGTTCTGGATTCGATCTATTCCGCCTGTGTTTACCAAGCTGTTCAATACCGTAGTCTTAACGCGCCAGGTTATGGCATTTGTACTCGGGGGACTAGCGGAAATTTTTTGGGAAATAGGAATGGACGGGTCTGTTATCAATGCGATATAAGTTCGGCATTGTTTTTCTTGAGACTGTCTTCTTTTCATTAATCCATCAAGATGGTTCTGATTTTCATCAAACTCTAATTTCAAGTTGATCAAAGCCTGATTTTCGGCCTGTCTGTCTTTTTGGTTTTCATTCCAATTATTGATCTGAAGGGCAATCAAAATTCCGATGACGACTAGCACAATCTCACCAATGGCATAAAGTAGGTATTTACTGAATTTATTTTCAGAGAGCAGTCGTTTTCTAATGTGTCTGAAGAATTGTATCATGGGTTCATTGGTTGGCCTTTTCTTATTTCACTGAAAAATTCAATCTTTTTGATTTTGCTTTAATTCAACTGCGATCATTTCAACTACTTCTTCAGTATCCTGTAAAGCTTTGGTTTTCCAATTTAGTGCCAGTTGTCTAAAATGACTTCTATGCATGATCATGTTCTTATAAGTGGTGTCGTCAATCAAGGCCTCATAATTGGTAGGTTTGAGTTCGCGAAAGCCTGTCTGTCTAAAATGTTTATGTATCATTGGCAATACAGAAGAAGGCCAAAATTGATTTTCCAAACGCACGGTCTCTGCAATTAAATTGGAATAGACGACATCAAATAAGTTGATAATACTTCTTTTAAGTGCTTCACTCAGAATAAGATCTATTCCTTTAAATCTAAGGGATTCATAACTTGATGCCGAAATAATAATATCAGGTGAGTATATGGCTTCTGAAAAAATTGCGTCTAAAGAGGAGTCATATGGTTTTCTTTGATCAAGGTGGGCAATAATTTTATTGGCCTGATCTATTGTTCGCTGCTCAAGCAAGATATCTTTATTTAAACGGTCAATATTAACCAGCAAATCTTCTTGCAAGTCAATAAGAAGTTTTTGTTCTGCAGCTCTATCTTTGCGCTGCTCATTCCAATTGTTCACCTGAAGGGCCAATAAAATGCCCATCATGACCAATGCGATTTCCCCAATGGCATAGAGCATATACTTGCTGAACCTATTTTCAGTGAGAAGGCGTTGCCTGATTTTTCGGAAGAAATTGATCATGGGTTAGGGTTAATTTTTTATATGGTCAAAACCTATTCTATTGTTGAAAGTTGTATAATTCTATCAATTAGGGATATGATGTTCTTTCTAGATTCAGTTTGTTCTACAGGTCTAAATAAATTTGTGATTTTTTTCTCCCGTGATTTAATTAAATTTTCAAATTCAATCGAACCAATAAAGTCTAGTTCGGCCCTGGCATCCTTTAAGCCTACCACATAAGGCCTTGGTATATGATTGGTCAAAATGGGGCTGTATCTTTCTTCGTGGTAATCAATGGCCCGCTTCTCAACTTCTAAATAATCCGATAAAATAACATTCCATTGAAGCAATGAATTTCTCAGCTCATTATTTGAGATAATATCAAATGTCGCCGCACTTCGTATTTTTTCAAGTGAAAGATTCGAATAATCATAGTTACCTGTAAAGTGGGTCTGGTCCAAAAAATTACCAAGGCTGTCTAAATCAACCGATTTAACATCAATTGGAAAAAGAGCTATGATTTTTGACAAACTTCCTCTTGATTGATCATATCGAAGCAGCGTGGATTCCAGTTCGGTCTTGTTATATTTAAATTCGGCGTTAATTTCTTGCAATAATAGCTCCTCTTGTTTTTTGAGTATTCTGTCCTGATTCCAATTATTAACTTGTAACGCAATCAAAATACCAATGACCACTAGAATGATTTCGCCAATGGCATAGAGCAGGTATTTGCTGAATTTGTTTTCCGAAAGTAAATGTTGGCGGATTTTGCGGAAAAAGCTGATCATATCGAGAGGTTGGTTGTAATTCCTAAGGTACTGAATTAATACTCACTCCTTTTCTAATTTCCTTTGTCAATGCGGTTCCAGTTCGAATTGACCGTTGATAATGATCATTTTTTTGTAGTGCGGTTCGAAATACTGCTGATTTGAATGCATTACTCTTTAGATAAGGCATTAATGCCTCTTGATTTTTTTTGATCCATTCCTGATTTTCAAAATCAACTTCATGTTCATCAGCATATTCGCGCGACTGTATAAATTCGAATATTGGCGTTTGGTCTATACTTGAATTTAATTCGACTTCCATTCTTTCAATAAATGTGTTATAGCCATTCTCTGACTTCTCTATCGACTCAACCCC
>JARFRH010000154.1 GCA_029287355.1 Maribacter sp.
AAAAGTTTCATTAACAGGTATGATCTCTGTCAAGGCACTATTCTCATTGGAAGTCTCAAAAGCGATTGCTCCTAAACTATTAGAGATGCTTTCTTCTGGTGAGGTCTGGGCTCCTAGGTAAAATGAGGCCAAAAGGATGTAGGTGGTTAAGAGTCTTTTCATGCTTGGGTAATTAGAAAAAGCTGGGGTATTTAAGTCCGTTTTCGAGCGATAAATATTGGCGTCGATTAATAATTTCGCAGGTTCTTGGGTTATGGTCTTTTAGTTTGATATTAAAATCCGGCCTTTTACTTAAATGGTGCCTTAAGGAATACCGAAAACATTCGAATGTCATTTTGGAATTGCCCCATCTGTAGATAACGTCTAAATTTGAGGTTTCGTATACCACAAAATTGGTCCGATTATCGAGGGTAACAAGCCTATCTGAGACCTTTCCTGCAATAAGAGTGCTTGGCAACATACCTTGATTTATTATTTTCTTAACGCAAAGGTTAAGACTAATAATATGAAAGACATCCGTTTTGTTGTGAAATGGCTTATAAGCGAGGTCTGATAGGAGAATTATGTATGTTGCGGAAAAGCACGTAGGTCATTGTAAGAAATTAGCATAATACCGATAAGTATTAAATTGTTTTGTAAGAGATGTTTGTAACAAAAAAGCCCTCGCAGTTGCGAAGGCCTTGTATTAAATTGTTTTAAGAGGTTCCTATTTTTTATTTTCCTCGAGTTTTTCGTCATCCTTAGAAGCATCCTTGAATTCTTTGATTCCACTACCCAATCCACGCATCAGTTCAGGAATTTTTTTACCTCCGAAAAGGAGAAGTACAACGACTACCACTAAGATAATTTGAGGAGCCCCAATGGCCAAGAAAGTTTGCAAAGCTGTCATAATTTGATATTTAATGGATAACAAATGTACTAAAAAAGTTGTTAGCCAAGTCTAATTAGAAACATAACGCTAATATTTTAGTTTTATTCGACTAAGGGGTGTATTTGTTTCGTATATAGTGGTAGGCAACCGTCAGAATGTAAAATTCATTAATTTTAAAGGAATCATTACAGAATTAAACGCTTGCCTTATCTTTGTAAACTATGGCCAAAAAGCTCAAAAAGAGAAGGGAAATCAAAAAAAAGCTGCTGCATAAGTACCGCTTGGTCATACTTAACGAAAGCACTTTCGAAGAAAAGATTTCTTTTAAGCTTAGTAGATTAAACGTTTTTGTTACCGGTTCCCTATGTATTATCGGCCTAATCGGTCTTACAACACTTTTAATTGCCTTTACCCCCTTAAGGGAATATATACCGGGTTATTCCTCTACAAGGTTAAAGAAGCAGGCGACCGATTTAACCTATGAAACCGATTCTTTGGTTCGTGTTTTAAACAATACGAATCGTTATTTGGATAATATTAGATTGGTCCTTAAAGGGGATATAGAAAATAATGTAATCAATCGCGACTCTCTGAGAGCACAGTTTAAACTAGATCCGACAAGTGTCGATTTGACTCCTATAAAACAGGATTCTCTTTTAAGAGCAGAGGTAGCCCTTGAGGATAAATACAATCTCTTTGAAAGAAGTGGGTTGAAGACGGATTTTGTTCTTTTTCCGCCCATAAGTGGTACTTTGACACAGAAGTTCGATCCAGAGAAACGACACTTTGCCGTTGACGTTGTTGCACCACGAGAAACTCCAGTAAAAGCAGCAGCTAATGGAATGGTTATCTTTGCAGAGTGGACAGCCGATACAGGTCATGTTATTATTCTCGAACACGAAAACGGACTAATTAGCGTTTACAAACACAATGGCTCGTTGAATAAATCTCAGGGAGAAATCGTACGCGCCGGCGAGGTCATTGCCGCTGTCGGGAATACCGGAGAGCTTACTACAGGCCCACATCTTCATTTTGAAATCTGGCAAAATGGAACGCCCATTAATCCACTGGACTTTATTGATTTTAAATAAATGGGATGTCCTTAAAATCATTTGCCTCCAAAATCTTTGCCAAAAAAGTGGCTAAAAAAACATCGAAATGGATCGATAACCCGATTGATACTCAAAACCGTGTATTCAACGAAATTCTGCAGAAGGCCGCTAATACAAGGTTTGGCCAAGATCATGGTTTTTCAGAGATACATTCTCATGCCGATTTTCTTCAAAGAGTTCCCATTCGTGATTATGAGGACCTAAAAATGTATGTGAACCAGGTTGTAGCGGGGAAAGAAGATATTCTTTGGCCAGGAAAACCTTTGTATTTTGCCAAAACCTCAGGAACTACTTCCGGGGCGAAATACATCCCCATCACTAAAGAATCTATCAAACATCAGGTGGAAGCATCACGCAATGCTATTCTAAATTATATTCATGAGACCGGAAATAGCGATTTCGTCGATGGTAAAATGATTTTTCTACAGGGAAGCCCTGAAATGCAAGAAAAGAATGGTATTCAATTAGGCCGACTTTCGGGTATTTCAGCACATTATGTGCCTAATTATTTGCAAAAGAACCGACTGCCCAGTTGGGAGACCAACTGTATTGATGATTGGGAAACCAAGGTAAATGCCATTGTTGAAGAAACCATGAATGAGAACTTGACAGTCATCGCGGGTATTCCTTCATGGGTGCAGATGTATTTTGAAAAATTAAACTCCAAAAGCGGAAAAAAGGTCGGGGAGCTATTCCCAAATTTTCAATTGTTCATTTATGGAGGGGTGAATTATGAACCTTATCGAGCAAAATTCGAAAATCTAATCGGCAGAAAAGTAGACAGCATCGAGTTATTTCCGGCTAGTGAAGGGTTTTTTGCGTATCAAGATTCCCAGAAAGAAAAAGGAATGTTGTTGCTTTTGAATTCGGGCATATTCTACGAGTTCGTCAGGGCCGATCTTTTTTTTGAGCCAAATGCCAAACGAATTACTATAGCAGAGGTTGAACTTCACGTGAACTACGTGATGATCATCTCAACCAATGCAGGATTATGGGCATATAATCTAGGGGATACCGTTCAGTTTATTTCTGTAAATCCCTTTAAAATAGTAGTTTCGGGTCGTATTAAACACTTTATTTCCGCTTTTGGCGAACACGTAATCGCCAAAGAAGTTGAGGAAGCCATGCAAGAAGCGATTTCGCAGACGGGTGCCCAAGTAAATGAATTTACAGTAGCACCTCAGATTGCACCGCATAAGAATGAATTACCATACCACGAATGGTTGGTAGAATTTGAAAAAGAGCCCTCCGATGAAAAAAAATTCATTGAAGCATTGGAGGCATCCCTTCAAAATCAAAATAGTTACTATTTTGATTTAATCGACGGAAAGATCCTTCAAACACTAAAAGTCACGTGCATCAAAAAAAATGGATTTCAAGGGTATATGAAATCTATAGGAAAGTTGGGGGGTCAAAATAAAGTGCCGAGACTATCGAACGACCGTCAAGTTGCGGATGCTCTTTTGGAGTTTAAAGTTTGAAGGAAATAGCATTGTTCTACTTAGCTAGGGCGCTTGTCTTAGTGCTAAAAACCCATTTATCGGCATACATGCCATATACTAGCCCTATTTCGTTATCCTGTACATACTTTTCATCCTTTCCAGGGTCAAAATTTACGTTATAGACATACACTCGAATGCCCTGTTCTTTCATTTTCAACATCAATTCGGTATTGGTTGCTAGTATTCTTCGAGAAAGGGCAACATGCTTGACGTTGTTCACGGCTAGATAATCGATTTTATCTACTTTGATAGCCATGAGCGGATCCTGTGAAATAATCACATTAATCCCATTTTTTGAGGCTTCCTCTACTGCCATAAGGCTAAATAATTCCATCAAAAGGCGATTCTTGTCTACAAAAGCATTTGCAAAAGCAATGGGGTCGTTTACTTTGTCCGTTACCAATGTTGCATCTGGATGTGCAGTAAACCAGTCGTTAATTCCTTTCATATCAAGTGTTGAATAATCACCATAGATTTTGTGTTTCATGAATTCTGAATGGCTTGGCGGAAGCGCTCCTTTATAATCTGTAAATCTTGACCACATTTTCCAGTCATGGGCGGCAACCTTTTTGCCATCCGAGGTTTCAATAATATCCAATTCAAAAAGTCGAAAACCCTTCTTGTAGTTCGCATCCAAAGCCTGTTTTGAATTTGTGGATTTAACACCGTTTATTTCTCCTCCGGCATGGGCGATATATCGGTCGTTACTCGGCTCGAATTCATATTTGATCTTCGGAAAGTAAATTTGATTGTCTATGACGGACACGGAAAGAGGAATGCTTATTGAAATAGACAAATCATGAATACTTTCGACAATACTTCCGTTGAGATTATGTGCGATATAAGCCTGTCTACTTTTAATTTCACTCAATTGAACAAACCCCATTTTCTTGAGCTTCTCACTTTCTGAAACCAAACTCTTAGCAGCTGAATCATGTGCTAGTATGGCATAGTGTGCCTTATTTTTTTGCATGGTCCATAAGAGTTCGGCCATTTTTGCCGCTTGTTGTGGATCTGCATGAGTGTCAAATGTTCGGAATTCATATTTCTCAGGAGTATGGAAGTGAATTAGTGTCAGACCTCGGTCTATATGTTCAGTTTGACCACTGATAGAGAATTTGCTTCTTTTTTTAGAATTGAAGCTATTGCTTTCAAGCAGTATGGCAACCTTGACCGACTTTGTTTTAGTGGCTGGTATTGATGCAGCATAAGTTCCATTGCCACTTAGCGCTAATAGAAACAAACTTAATAACAGAAATTTGATAGTAAAACGGGTCTTTTCTCTCATGCGGATTGTTCATTATCAAGTGCACTCTGGTCAAATGGGTTGCACCACTAGTTGTTGATACACAACGCCTTTGCTCTTGTCTTATTGTATAATCTTAGCCGCACCCATCCCTCATGGGAGGGGAAATTCTCAAAATACATTTGAATTCCATGATTTTGTTGGTTTCAAGCCCTCACCCGATGGAGCGTTCGGGGGGAGGACATGAGGCGCATTCATAAAAAAGGAAACTTGCGCCACCCTCAACATCCACAAACAGTCCAAACCTGATTTTTATTCGTAATTTTGCTCGAAATTCTTCAATGAGCAAAAACAATACAACTACCCGAGCTCAAGAATCGACCAATGCTATCGAGCGTTTGTATATTACCATGCGCCATCTCTTTAATAGGGGTTTCTATAAACCCACTGGCGTGTCAGGTGAATCCTTGAAAAATGCCTTACTCCAGTTAAGGCCAGAGATTTACGGTACCATCGCCGAAGAAAAAACAGAATTGAACGGGCTTATTTATGTGCTAGAACGCTTGCCAAAAGGCATTGAGCAATGCAAATACATCAATCTGACTTCTGATGAAGGATATGGCAAGTCTCATTTCAGCCCAATAGTACCTCCCAAAAGAAGGAGAAATTGCTATCGTATCGACGATGAGCAAATGAATATTGAAATTACAAGGGGGCGTTCTGATATTTATGACATTCTGACCCATTTGACCTTTCTTTTTATAGAGTCTCAAAAAATATGCAATCGCGTATTCATTGAAGAGACGCAAAGAACAATTAGGGATTGGCAGAAACTTGAAACCGCTCTAAAGTCTCATGAACTCTCACAAGTCCAACGAGAAAAGACATTGATTCATACGGCGAATATTTTAGGACGTAGTTTTGAGGAAACGATGGCGTATTATGAAATATTTGCCACAAAAGACAACCCTGAACGTTTTCTGGAAATTGTGTATTGGTTAGGTAAATTGGCCATCGAAGAAGAGATGACCGATGAGAAAAGGGTTATTACTTTTAGCACCCTGTTGCGGGAACGTTTAGGGCATCATATTCACGGTGAACGCTGGGCCAATTCGATTAAAAAAGTTTTTAAGGAAAAAGAATTGCTAGATCGCCCTATCCATATTGTGAGTGCCAACATGCACAGTGTAATGAATTCACTATTTGCGAAAAAGGCCTTGAAAAAAGAATTTCCGGAGGGCATATCTTTGGAGATCTACGAGGCACTGAGTGCATCAAGAAGTGCGGAATTGCGCAAAAAAGTAGAGGTTGTTGCCAGGAAAAACGGTATGATTTCTATCGATGATGTTTCGGGCACCAATATAGATGTTCAAATCTTTGATTTAGCAAAGTTGGGCAATGATGCATGTTGCTATGAACTGCCAAGTGATATGCCCGATGACCAAAAACCTGTTATCTTTGTGATGGACTATGCATTTGGAGAGCAGGCATACGAGAGTATTGACGAATTATTGAGACCCTTTGATGACAAGAAAAATGGAACGGTTTATTTGAATATCGCCTCTATTTCGATAATGGGAAAGGCAGGAATTTTGGAGGGAGGAAAAGGAGACTTGATGATTCCATCGGCCCATATATTTGAAGGCACTGCCGATAATTATCCTTTTGAAAATGAATTGTGCTCGGAGGATTTTGAAGGGCATGGCCTAAATGTATTCGAAGGAACCATGGTAACAGTTTTGGGGACATCTTTGCAGAACAAAGACATTTTGAAGTTTTTTCATCAATCTACCTGGAATGTGATTGGTTTGGAGATGGAAGGAGTGCACTATCAAAAAGCCATTCAATCCGCTTCCAAAATAAGAAAGAGCATTAATGAGGATGTTAAAGTCAGATATGCCTACTATGCCTCTGATAATCCCCTGGAAACAGGCAGCACATTGGCCTCTGGAGGTTTGGGCACCACGGGGGTAAAACCAACCTATTTGATAACCGACAAGATTCTAACACAATTATTCAATTCATAAAGTATGGCAGATCAGATACCACCAAAGAACCCTAGTGCTTCGGACGAAATAGATTTGGGACAGCTCTTGGATTTGATTAAAAAAGGAATGAACAACTTCGGCAATTTCTTTTTGAGGATTTTCATCTATTTAAGAAGAAATGCCTTGAAATTGGGAGGCCTTATCATCATCGGGCTTGGAATAAGTTTCGGACTTAACCAGATTATCTCAAAAAAGCTAAAGACCGATGTTATTGTAAGACCGAATTTCGAAAGCAAAAACTACTTATATGACGTAGTTGATGAGTTGGCATCCAATATCAGTTCAAGAAATGAAAGTTTTTTCAAAGAAATGGATATCTCGACAGAGGATTTGGAAGGTTTTAGTCTAGAAGTAGGCTCCATAGAAGACGAAGAGGTGAAGACAGAGGAAGTGGTGCTAAACGAAATGAAGTATTTAGAGGTTCTTGAAAACTTCAAGAACGAGAGTTTTGTCATCGATATTTTGCGCTCAGAGCTTTCAGAAAAAAGTGTTATTGACCATAAGATTACATTTACCTACAAAGACGCAGAAAAAGGACCTGCGATTGTCGAGAAATTGATGGCCTATATCAATACCAATGAATATTTTAATGGCCTGAAGGCAGTATACGCTGAAAATGCCAAGTTAAGAATTGATAAAAACACCCTTTTAATAGAACAAATTGACCAATTGGTCGACAACTACTCAAAAGGATTATTAGCGGAAAAACAGAAATCAGGCACAGGAGTGGTTTACATGGAAAAAGAAAATACTTTAAATGTGCCATCATTATTAAATCTTAAGGATAGGTTATTAAAGGAGATTGAGGATAAACGGTTGGAAGTTGCACAACAAACAGGCGTATTGAGTGTCTTGAATTTTGGAAAGACGCAAGAAGTAAGTACATCTTTTTTCAATCAGACTTATTTTCTAATTCCAACTATTTTGGTTGTTGGTTTCATAATGTTGTCCTTCTTTAAATATTTAGAGCTTAAGGCAAAAGAAATTGAATAAATGGGCATTGAACCTAAAAAGAGAACATTTTTAGTGACTGGTGGCGCGGGCTTCATAGGCAGTAATTTTATTCCTTTTTTTATAGAAAAGAACCCCTTTCACCAAATTGTTAACCTCGATAAGTTAACATATGCAGGTAATCTTTCAAATTTACTTGAGGTGTTCGACAACGAACGCTATCACTTTGTAGAAGGTGATATATGCGATAAAAACCTTGTAGACCAACTATTTAAGGAATTAACAATTGATGGCGTAATTCATTTTGCAGCGGAGTCGCATGTAGACAATTCCATCGAAAGTCCAGATAGTTTTATTGAAACGAACATTGAGGGCACTTTTACCTTGCTCGAGGCAGCAAGAAAGCACTGGATGAATGCTCCAAATAAACCGAAAGCTGGATTTGAACATGCCCGATTTCACCATATTTCTACCGATGAGGTTTATGGAAGCTTGGGTGCAGAAGGTTTTTTTACTGAAGACACGCCCTATGCACCAAACAGCCCATATAGTGCTTCAAAGGCGTCCTCTGATTTTTTAGTGCGTAGCTACTTCCATACTTATGGTCTTAATGTGGTTACGAGTAATTGCTCTAACAATTATGGCCCAAAGCAGCACGATGAAAAGTTGATTCCCACGATTATCCGAAAAGCTTTGAAGGGTGAAGCCATCCCCATTTACGGTGATGGAACCAATGTGCGTGATTGGATTTTTGTTTTGGATCATTGTCGAGGAATCGAACTGGTTTTCAATGAAGGGAAAACGGGCGAAACCTATTTGATAGGAGGCAATAATGAACACCACAACCTGTACATTGCGGAAAGAATTTGCAGCTTGTTAGATTCAAGATATCCAAAAGCAAGCGGAACTTACCAAGAGCAAATCAGTTTTGTAAAAGATAGGCCCGGCCATGATTATAGATATGCCATAGATGCATCGAAAATTAGAACAGCCTTAGGTTGGTCGCCTGAAGAGAGCTTTGATTCGGGGCTTGAGAAAACCATTGCATGGTATGCGGCAAAATACCGGGCTAAAAGTGAGCAGTAAGCTGTGACTGTTCACAGTATAAATAGAAATTTTTGAAAAAGTTTTAAACGAATATTCATTTTTTGAATTTGAGCTTGAACTTAATTTAACGAAACAATGAAGGGAATCATATTGGCAGGAGGTTCTGGTACACGTCTGCATCCAATTACACTTGCGATAAGTAAACAATTGATGCCGATTTATGACAAGCCAATGATATACTATCCGCTGGCTACGTTGATGTCGGCAGGCATTCAAGATATCCTTTTTATTACCACCCCCCAAGACGCGCCCTTGTTCCATAAATTATTGGGCGATGGGTCTCAATTGGGCTGCAATTTTCAATTTGCCGTTCAAGAAAACCCAAATGGCTTGGCAGAAGCGTTTATCATTGGAGAAGCGTTCATTGGAGCAGATAAAGTCGCATTGATATTAGGCGATAATATTTTTTATGGATCAGGACTTTCCAAACTGCTTCAGACTAATAGCGATCCAATCGGCGGCGTAATTTATGGCTATCATGTGCAAGACCCGGAAAGATATGGGGTGGTTGAATTTGATAATTCGGGTAAGGCGATTTCTATAGAAGAGAAACCAGAAAAACCGAAGTCCAATTATGCCGTTCCCGGCATCTATTTTTATGATAATGAGGTCATAGAAATCGCTAAGAATATTAAACCCAGTAAAAGAGGCGAATTAGAGATTACTGATGTAAATAAAGCCTATTTGCAAAAAGGAATGTTACAGGTCAGTATTTTAGATCGTGGAACGGCATGGTTAGATACGGGTACCTTTGGTTCGTTGATGCAAGCTTCGCAATTAGTTGAAGTGATACAAGAACGTCAAGGCCTTAAGGTTGGGGCAATTGAAGAAGTCGCCTATTCTATGGGGTATATTAACAAAGAACAACTACACCGCTTGGCCAAACCACTATTAAAAAGCGGTTATGGTGAGTATCTGATGCTGCTCAATTAGGTCCTCTTATTGTCACCCTAGCCCCTGCCGGCAGGCAGGGGCTAGGGGTGGATTTGAAATTTTTATGATTAACACCCATTATCTTTAAGAATTTAAAAGAAATGAAAGTAACCGAGACCCACTTAAAAGGGTGTTTTATTATCGAGCCTAGCGTTTTTCATGACGAAAGAGGCTTGTTTTTTGAATCCTTTCAAAAGGAACAACTAGAGAGGGTCATCGGGCACGAGGTAGATTTTGTGCAAGACAATCAATCCATTTCAAAACAAGGGGTTTTAAGAGGATTACACTTTCAGGAAGGCGCACATGCTCAGGCAAAGTTGGTGCAAGTGATTAAAGGGGAAGTCTTGGATGTTATAGTCGATTTGCGCAAGGATAGCCTGACTTTTGGCCAACATATGACTATTGAACTTTCCGATACGAATAAGAAATTAGTTTTTATACCGAAAGGTATGGCGCATGGATTTGTCGTGCGTAGCAAGGAGGCTATTTTTGCCTACAAATGCGATGCCTATTATCATCAACCGGCTGAAAGAGGACTGATTTACAACGACAGTACCCTCGGTATCGATTGGGGGTATCCATCAGAAGATGTCATTCTCTCTGCTAAAGACGCAGCGCTTCCAACATTTAAAGAACTGTATTCATGAGGCGTGTTTTGGTAACCGGTGCGGATGGCCAACTAGGAAAATGCATTCAAAAAATTTCCAAAGATTTTTCTGAATTGGAGTTTGAATTTCATACTTCCAAAACACTTGACATTACCGATTCCAAAAATAGTGCAGAAATTTTTTCCAAGGGGAATTTTGATTATTGTATCAATTGCGCGGCATACACCAATGTGGAACAGGCCGAAAAAACGCCAGCACAAGCATATAAAGTCAATGCAAAAGGTGTTCGAATAGTAGCTGAAACGTGTTTAGAACATCAGGTAACACTAATTCATATTTCTACGGATTATGTGTTCGATGGCACAAAAAAAACGGGTTATTTGCCAAAGGATGAAACTAACCCTATCAATGAATACGGAAAGTCCAAACTGCAAGGGGAAATCTATATTCAAGAAACTTTGAAAGATTATTTTATCGTCCGGACTTCTTGGCTCTATTCAGAGTTTGGAAAGAACTTTTATAAGGCTGTTATTCAAAAGGCACAAGCCGGTGAAGATTTGATAATAACAGATGAACAAATGGGCTGCCCCACCAACGCCAACGCTTTGGCAGCATATGTCTTAGGTTTGATTAAGAACAAGGCTACAAATTATGGTATTCAGCATTTTGCGGATGGCGAAGCCATGACCTGGTATGATTTTGCCAAAAGGATACTAAGAGAAAACAATTTGGAAGGCAGGGTGAAACTTGACAAGGCTAAGAATTATCGTACTTTTGCGAGAAGGCCAAAGAACAGTGTACTCTTGCGATAAAAACCATTGATGTATTGCCTTTCTGCATAGTATTAGGTCTGCTAAATAATTAAAATCAAAAATCATCTGAAATCAAACTACCACTAAAAATCTGGAGTAAATTATCGAAATCTGAGTTCTCAAAAAACGTTTCATCTCAAATCTTGGGGACAGGCTTGGCTCAAGCATTACCATTTTTAGCTACGCCACTCTTGACTCGTTTGTTTACGGAAGAAGACTTTGCTATATACACCTCCTTTTTTGCGGTAGCCAGTATTTTTGCGGTTGCAGTTGGCGGCAAGTATCATTTGGCCATCGTATTGCCTAAGGACGAAGAAGATGCGGCCAAGATTTTTACGCTCAGTATCTACTTGACCTTTGCCTATGCGGTATTGATCGCAATTTTTCTTCCTTTTTTTCACGGGTTTTTTCCAAAAGGTTTGGAAAATGTACTGTACTATGTTTCCCCCTACGTACTCTTTTTTGGTTTTTGGAGCGCATATATCAATGTTTCCATCCGACATAAGACTTTTACCACAAATGCCTTTGCCAAAGTACTGCAGGCCATGGCCTACATTATAGCGGCCATTGGCCTAGGATTTTCGAAATTTTTGGCTTTTGGCTTGGTCATCGCTAAAATAACGGGCACTGTGGCGTCGTGGTTATTCCTTTCACAAAAATCCCCCACGAATTTTAAGTTGGTACCTTTTAGAATTTTGAAAGATGTAGCAAAAACCTATATCGATTATCCGAAATATGGTATTTGGCCTTCTTTTTTGAATACAATTTCGCTTCAAGCGCTAGTTTTAATACTGACCAAGTTTTATACGACCAACGATTTAGGTTATTACGGACTCACCTTTATGGTGCTGAGCGCTCCCTTGGCGCTCATTGGTGCTTCGTACAAAGATGTTTTCTATCAAAAGATTGCTGCCTTGATGAATGCTAAGAGACACCAAGAGGCCCTAGCTTTTTTTAAAAAGTCGGCTTTGGCGTTATTGATTATGGGCATACCGATTTGTGTGGTCCTTTACTTTTTCGGAGAACCGCTTTTTGGTTTTGTCTTTGGTGACAAATGGGAAAGATCGGGTGAGTTTGCCTCTATATTGGCCTTTAGTTTTGTGATGAAACTAGTGGTAAGTCCGTTATCTTCGATTTTTAATGCCACGAACACGCTGCGTATCGCTTCCAAATGGCAAGTTTTATATTTTATTAGCACCTTTGTCACACTGTTGTATTGTGCATCGATTTTGAAATTGCCTGTAGAGCAATTATTGATCGTATATGTAGTACACGAGATAATTCTTTATGGTATTTACTTTACCATGCAGCATCATACCATTAAGTCATACACCGAAACCTAGAAAAGCATTTAAACTCCTAGAAAATTGAACAGTCTAAAACATCACGGCTTTTACTATGGTTCACTGTTGTATGCTTTTCTAATACCTTTTCCTCCAAAAACAATCAATATCGCCTTAATAGTCTGGGTACTTCTTTCAATATTCGGTTGTAGAAGGTCTACACTTCTAAAAAACAACTTTTTATGGATATTGCCCGTTTTCTATACGACCTATTTTATTGGAGTTTTTACATCGGAAACACCCTCCTTTAAATTTTTGGAGTACAAATTATCGTTATTGGTTTTCCCTTTGTTATTCTTTCTCCGGGTCTATGATGAAAAGCAGCGTAGCGGCATATTAAAGGTTTTTGTATTGGGGTTGGCTGCTTCGGTGACAACATGTTTGGTGATGGCCTGTTATAATTCTATTTCCATTCATGATGGTGGTTTCTTATTCCAACCTAATGTTTTGGAGGGTAAAGGGTTTATGGAATCCATACTTTATGGGGGCAACTTCTTTTTTGGCCGGCACCTATCTATCTTTCACCAAACCGTGTATTTCGCCTTATACCTGACCTCGGGGGTAGCTGTGCTACTTTTTCGCCCTAAATTGTTTCCAAGTAGGCATCGAATTGCTCTACTTGGCGTTTTAACAATTTTTATTTTTCTGGTTTCAAACAAAGCCAGTTTTATTGCTTTAGCGTTTATTTTTGGAATCAAAATATGGACATGGAAGGTGAAACGCAACAAAAAACTGATAGGGGTTTCACTTTTCGTCTTAGCCCTATTATTGTTTACTTTTTTTAACCCACGAATCAGGGAAAGTATCGAGACGATTACAGCGGGTAAATTGATCCTTGAGAAAGAAGCACGGTATGGGTTCGCTACCCGTCTTCTTAGTTGGGATGCAGCGCTATCATTGATTAAGGAGAAGCCGATCTTAGGTTATGGGTACGCCGATGCGCAGAAGGAATTGAATAAAAAATATGAAGAAAAAGGATACATCTTTCCGCTCAAGGAAAGTTATAATGCGCATAATCTCTGGTTGCAGTCTTGGCTTGAGAATGGACTTTTGGCAATAGTCATACTAATTGGTATATTTTTAGGTCTTGCCAGACACTTTTTTAATAATGGCAAGTTGAGCCCTTTAATTTTAAGTTTTATAGTAATATTGTTGCTGAATTCCTTGTTCGAAGGCCTATTTAACCGCTTTTCGGGGATTTCTTTCTTCGCTTTTCTGGTCAGTTTTATTTTTTCAGAATCGAAAGGAGGGCTGCCTAAGTCATGAAATTAAAACTATCCATATCACACTATTTTGTGCTTTATTTTTTCCTAATGATGGTCTTGTACCATTATAAGGTCAAAACCTACTTTTATTGGAATAACATAGCTTTAATATTAGAAAAAGATTTCGGTTTTTCGTTATTGCGATTCGCTATTGCAACCCTGATTCTCATAATCAATATTCACTTGTTAAAAAGCATAAATAAGTCAAGATTCGTTTTTATCGTCATCTCAATTTTTTTCGCAATTCTCACAGTGCCTTCTTTAGTCGCATTCACTTCTGGTGCGGTTTACCCCATCAAATTACTTTTTTATCATCAAGCTTTGTTTTTAGGCCTATTCCTGTTCTCTAAGATTAGAATAAACTTTAGTAAGGCGCCTGTTATTAACAAAAGCCAAGCCCTTTATTTGCTATTAGCTCTAACTACGATTGGAGTAATCCCATATCTCGTGGTTTATGGGCCACATATTAATCTCAAAAATCTTGCTCTAATTGATGTTTATGAGACAAGGAGAATAATGGGGAGGCTGACCAATCCATATTTTGGATATACCTATTCGGTATTTACAAAAATTATCATTCCCTTGATTATTGTGTTCGCTTTGGAATTAAATAAGAAAATTTGGGTGCTCTTGGGTATTTTTTATCTTATGCTCTTTTACCTTTTTGGTGCGCATAAGACCGTATACGCGGGTCTTTTAGTGGTATTGATTTTTTACAGATTTAGTTTTGCCCAATCCGTGAAATACATTGTGAAGTACTCTAGTGTTTTTATAGTGGTGTTTGTACTTCTTGCGATGATCGGATACGATTATCCATGGATTTTAAGCTTTAGAAGAATCCATTTTCTACCTACTTTACTCGACATAAGTTATTTGGATTTCTTTTTAGAAAAGCCTCTTTTATGGTCTGAGTCTATTTTAAAAACGTTCATAGAATATCCATATGATTTGAGACATACCAATCTTATTGGGGAAGTATATTTCAACAATCCTGATGTGTCTGCCAATAACGGATTGATTTCGGACGGTTTTATGAACTTTGGCACGGCAGGGGTTTTTATAAACGTAGTTCTTGTTTCTGGTTATTTCATGGTTTTGAACAGCCTAAGGATTCCTTCAAAATACTTTGGATTATTTGTTCTGATAATTTTCTCATTTATTAGCTCTTCCCTTTTTACCGTGTTCTTGACCCATGGGGCGATTGCCTTGTTATTGGTTTCCATATTTCTCTTAAACGATAAAGGCGAAGAAAATTGATTTTTTTGATCCGGATTCGGGGACTTTAAATAAAAATTAAATCTTAAAATTTCGCAGACTATTTGTATTTTTGGACTACACGTAACGATTTTTAATATTAATTCAATTGGAAATTTGTCGATGACTGAATTTTATGAAGTGAAATGATGAAAAGAGTTTGTCATTTGACATCTGTCCATGGTAGATACGATAACCGTATTTTCTTCAAAGAGTGTTCTTCTTTAGCTAAAAATAATTGGGATGTTCATCTCGTTGTGGCCGATGGCAAGGGAGATGAAAAGAAAAATGGCGTCCATATTTGGGATGTTGGAAATGGAGTGGGTAGGTTTGAACGGTTCTTTAAGACCACCGCGGCGGTATATAAAAAAGGGATGGAGTTGGATGCGGAGGTGTATCATTTTCATGATCCCGAATTAATCCCCAAAGGTTTAAAGCTAAAAAAAAGAAAGAAAAAAGTAATCTATGATATTCATGAAGTATATCGATTACAGATTAAAATTAGACCATGGATCAATCCATTGTTAAAAAGCATTGTGGCCTTTTTATTCGGAAAGTATGAGGACTATGCCATCAGAAAGTTTGATGGGTTACTAGTTCCTCAAAAAGGCATGATTAAACATTTTGATCATCTAAATGGAAATACGAAATACGTCGCCAATAGTATGATAATTGATGACGAATTCGATTTGGAAGATAAAGACTATTCGAACAAGATCTGTTTTCATCCAGGGTCATTATCCAAGCCAAGAGGGGTTCTAAACATGGTTGAATGTTTTAAATATTTAGATGACGAGAAATTGGTTTTGGCCGGTCCCTTTGTCACCGAAACACTATTCGATAAAGCCAAGAATACGGAAGGATGGGACAGAGTAGACTATAAAGGAAAGTTACCGTTTGAAGAAGTAAAGGAGTTGCACAAAGAAGCATCTATCGGGTTGATTTTATTTGAGGATGTTGCTCAGTGCTATTTTGCATACACGGTCAAACTTTTTGAGTTTATGTATTTTGGAGAGCCCGTAATCATGCCCAATTTTGGAGACTGGGTTGAATTTAACGCGACCTACAAGTGTGGGATTAATGTAAACACCAATAATCCTTTGGAAGTAGCGGAAAAGATCAAATATTTGAACGCAAACCCTGATATAAAAAAGGAATTAGGAACTAATGGGAGAAAAGCAGTTTTAAAAGAATTAAACTGGAACGTAGACGAAGAGAGGCTTTTGAATTTTTATGATTCCCTGTTTGCCATTAATAATTAAACTAAGAAAAAGATGAGTAAAGAGTTGAATTTTGCTTTGGTAGGCTGTGGTAGAATTGGCACGAGGCATGCGGAACATATAATAAACAATGGCAATTTGGTTGCCGTTTGTGATATCGTTCAGGATAAAGCGGATATTTTATCCGAAAAGTATGACGCTAGAGCATACGAATCTATAAGTGAATTGTTGGATAAAGAGCCTTCAGTTGATTTAGTGGCAATTTGTACCCCCAATGGCCTACATGCGCAACATTCGATTGAAGCCTTAAAAAAAGGGTACCATGTACTTTGCGAAAAGCCTATGGCGATTTCTGTGCATGATTGTGGCGAGATGATCAAGGCCGCTGAAAGTTCGAATCGAAGATTGATGATCGTTAAGCAAAATAGGTTCAATCCTCCAGTGGAGGCTGTCAAAAAACTGATTGATGAAAAAAAATTAGGTAAGATATTTTCGATTCAACTGAATTGTTTTTGGAATAGAAATCCTGATTACTATAAGGACTCATGGAAAGGAACCTTGGATTTGGATGGTGGAACGCTATACACTCAGTTTAGCCATTTCATTGATTTGGTGTATTGGATGATCGGTGATATAAAGAGCGTCAAGGCCTTCGGCGGAAATTTTAACCATCAAGAAATCGTCGAGTTCGATGATAATGGAGTTGTTGCTTTGGAGTTTTATAATGGTGCAATAGGGACTATTAATTACACCGTAAATAGTTTTGGCGGAAATATGGAAGGTTCATTAACAATATTTGGCGAAAAGGGAACAGTGAAGATAGGAGGTCAATATCTTAATGAATTGGAATATCAAAAAATAGAAGGTATAGAAATAAAGGATTTACCAAAGGGTAATACGGCCAACAATTATGGAAAATACCAAGGTTCAATGTCTAATCATGATAGGGTGTATGAGAATGTGGTTGAAGTGCTTACCAATGATGGCGTAATTTCCGCGAATGGTTTTGAAGGCTTAAAAACCGTCGAGATTATCGATAAGATTTATCAGCAGATTGGAAATAGAAACAAGCATGTATAAGAAGTTCACCAGTGGTATTGTGGATAGCATTTTCGGAGAAAATGTCAAGGTCGTGGAACCCGTCAATATTTACGGATGTGAAATTGGGGACAACTGTTTCGTTGGTCCTTTCGTAGAAATACAGAAAAAAGTGGTGATCGGGGATAGAACCAAAGTACAATCACATAGTTTTATTTGTGAATTGGTAACTATTGGCAACGACTGTTTCATTGGCCATGGTGTCATGTTTATTAACGATTTGTTCGAAAATGGAGGCCCAGCAGGCGGAGATGTTTCGAAGTGGAAATCGACCCAAATTGGCAATAGAGTTTCAATTGGATCCAATGCAACTATACTGCCGATAACTATTTGCGACGATGTTGTTATTGGCGCTGGCGCTGTCGTGACCAAAGATATAAATGAAAGCGGGGTTTATGTAGGAAATCCTGCCGTAAGATTAGAAAAAAATGATAAAGTTTCTTGATTTAAAATTCCAATATAGTACGATAAAAGAGGAAGTTGATGCTGCGATGAAAAACGTCATTGACAATTCCGCATTTATAGGAGGCGAGGAAATTAAAAATTTGGAAAGGGATTTTGCCATATTTCAAAATGCAGAATACTGCATTGCCGTAGCCAATGGTACGGATGCCTTGGAAATAGCAATAGAAGCATTGGATTTACCACTTGGCTCTGAAATTATAGTTCCTGCCAATAGTTTTATATCGAGTGGTGAAGCTGTGACAAGGTCGGGCCATCAGGTTGTTTTTTGCGACTGTGATCCCGAAAACTATACAATTGATTTGGAAAGCTTGCGGAAAGCGATTACGGATAAGACTAAAGCCGTTATTGCGGTGCATTTATATGGTCACCCTTGTAATATGGATGAGCTAATGGCCCTGGCCATAGAAAAAGACTTGAAGATTATCGAAGATTGTGCGCAAGCCCATGGGGCGGAAGTTCATGGAAAACGTATAGGTGCAATCGGTCATATCGGGGCTTTCAGTTTTTACCCTGGCAAGAATTTAGGAGCTTATGGTGATGCTGGTGCAATACTCACAAATGATGCGGCGTTGGCGAAAAAATCTCGAATGATTGCCAACCATGGTAGAATCGAGAAATACAACCACATTTTTGAAGGGCGTAATAGCCGACTTGACAATTTACAGGCAGCTGTTTTGAATGTGAAGTTAAAACACATTGAAAACTGGACAGAACAAAGAATCGCAGTTGCCGATTATTACTTAAAGGAGCTAAAAGAAGTGCCACAAATACAACTTCCCAAAAGAGAGTCTTGGGCGCGCCAGGTATATCACTTGTTCGTAATTAGAGTAGCTGACAGAGACCATTTAAAGAACTATTTAAAAGAGAACGATATTGAATCGGGTATCCACTATCCGATAGCACTTCCTAAATTGCAGGCCTACAAATACTTAGGCCAAGATGAAGACGAATTCTATGCAAATAAATACGATTCTCAAGTATTAAGCCTTCCCATAGGGGAACACATCACTTTGAACGATGCTGGACGTGTTGTTTCGGTATTGAAAGACTATTTTGGGGCCAAATGAAGTATGACATCACCGTTATTGGTGCAGGTATAGTCGGTCTTTCGGTAGGATATTACCTTAAAATGGAACGACCGGAGCTGTCCATTGCCATAGTGGATAAAGAAAAGGAGGTTGCATTTCATCAAACAGGCCGCAATAGCGGTGTCATTCATTCGGGAATATATTATAAACCTGGCAGCTCCAAAGCAATCAATTGCAGAAAGGGTTATAAGTTGATGTTGGCGTTTTGCAAAAAAGAAAATATTCAACATGAGATTTGCGGAAAATTGATCGTTGCCACAAACAAAGGTGAGGAATCAAAGCTTCAAGACATATATGATAGAGGGTTGATCAATGGTCTTGAAGGACTAAAGATTTTATCGGAAGCCGAGCTTAAAAAAATCGAGCCTCACGTAACGGGCACAAAAGCTATTCATGTTCCACAGGCAGGCATTGTGAGCTATAAACAGGTTGCGGAAAAACTGAAGGAGCTTTTACAGGCCTCTGGCGTCGACTTTTATTTTGGGAACCATGTCAGGAAAATCAATAGGAAAGAGGGAGGCTATTTGATCAAAAGCACTGAGAACAAATTGAGCACCTCGTTTCTAGTGAATTGTGCGGGGCTGTACTCCGATAAAATTGCCAAGATGAGCGGAGTGGACTTGGCTGCCAAAATAATTCCTTTCAGAGGAGAATATTATTTGCTCAAAGACGAGAAAAAATACTTGGTTAAAAATTTAATTTACCCAGTTCCGGATCCCGCCTTTCCTTTCCTAGGAGTTCACTTTACGCGTAGAATAAACGGAATGATCGATGCAGGCCCAAATGCTGTTTTGGCCTTTAAACGGGAAGGATATAAAAGATTGGATTTTAAAATTGACGAGTTTATCGAAAGTATATCGTATAAAGGCTTTTTAAAAGTAGCTATGAAATATTGGAAGGTAGGCGCCTATGAAATGTACCGTTCTTTTTCAAAAAAGGCCTTTGTAAAGGCCCTTCAGAAACTTATACCAGAGATAACAGCTAATGATCTGATTGTTGGTAATTCCGGTGTTAGGGCACAGCTTTGTGACCACAAAGGCAATCTAGTTGATGATTTTATGATTAAGTACGATCAGAATGCCGTACATGTTATAAACGCACCCTCCCCAGCCGCGACTTCTTCGCTTCAGATAGGCAAAACCATTGTAGATGAAATAGCCAAACAGTTGTAAATGAAAAATATCTGGATTATCAATCAGTATATAACGAGCCCAGATATTGATGGCGACGGTTACAGGCACTATTAT
>JARFRH010000225.1 GCA_029287355.1 Maribacter sp.
CGGAGATGTGTATAAGAGACAGTCTTATAGATTTGTTGGAAGTTGACAGCGGCCATGGCAAACTCTTTGTTAAAATACATTTGCATCGCCTTATCGAATTTTGTCAGCGTTCCCAATTTGTGGGATAAAAGAGACCTACTATCACCATCGATGCATTCATATAGTTCGATTGCCTTTTGTTTCCCTTTTACCTGAACCGGCCCTAGGTATCTAAAATTAAATTCCTCGGCATCCGCCAAACTCACTTTGCATTCCTCTGTGAGTAGAATGGAAGTTCCATAATGTTTGGACAGGCCCTCAATTCGCGCTGCCGAGTTGACCGTATCGGAAATGATCGCCGCATCCAAGCGTTCGATATCTCCCGTAATACCCATCATCAGCTTACCACTCTGCATACCTACGCCAATCTTGATCGGCAGTCTTTTCTTGGTAGACCGTTCCTTATTGTACCGATGTAATTCTTTATGCATTTCAACGGATGCCCTTATCGCATGTTGCGAGCCTTTTGGAAACAAGGCCATAAAACCATCCCCTAGATACTGCAATATAAAACCCTCATTTTTTCTGATTATAGGTCCCATACGGTTATTAAACCCATTTACAAATAGAAAATTCTCTTTAGGGGACATTCGCTCCGAGATTGTCGTAAAGCCCCTAATATCCGCAAAAACAACGGTGACCTCTTTCTCCACCAAATCTCCCAAGCTCACTTCCGTGATATTTTCCCTGCCTAAGGATTTTAAGAATTCTGAAGGAACAAATTTTTGACTTACCGCATGTATCTGACGTATGGCCTCTTCCCTATCCCTTGATTCCTTTAGCCCTTTTTGATATAGATGTGCACTTTCTATTGCTGATGCCGTTTGTAAGGCAATTGTAGTGAGTAATTTTAGTTCCGCTGCAGTAAACTCCTTTTTCTGCTCATGCCCTAGAATTACCATTCCAAGTGTTCTGTGCTTCACCTTCAGCGGGGCATACATGACTGCCTTGAGATGTTGAATAGAGAGATTATCCTTGATTCTCTCCTCAGGAACGATGGCTGCACTACCCCTTAAGATAAGCGTCTTTAGCACCTCGTTCTGCTCCGTTATATTCCTTTTACTATTGGGGTTTTCACCGAAGGAAGCCAATTCAGTAACCCTATCTTCATCAGGATCGTACATAAGAAACAGACCATGGGTGGAACCAATGATTTGGGAGCTTTCACGCAAAGCGATTTCTGCAATCGAAATGGTATCGATTTTTTCCGAAATCATCTCAGATAAGTTATATATCATATTAATTTCACGATACAGACTGAGAACTTCTTTTCCGATTTTCTTTTTCTCATACTCTTTGTTCGCCAAAATCGAAATCAATTTGGCAATATCTTCACCTTTAGGGGTGCTTGATCTTAAAATTCCAAATACACTTCCTTCCCATTCCAATTTATTCTCAAAAGGCAAGTCGGCATTTGATCCCCACAGCACCTTTTCATTATTGTCCATGACAAAAAACTCCAGCTCTAGTTCTTGAGCCAATTTTTTTAGAAACGCGATAGAATGTTGGTCTCTGAGTAGTACCTGCTTAAGCGCTCTAGCTATAATATCATAAACTTTATCATCCATACCAGTTTAAGTACTAAGTATTTCTGTAGCGATTTCCAACATTTCATCTGGGTCAAATGGCTTGGTCATATACTTATCTGCCCCCATATCCAAACCTTTCTGACGATCAACTTCTTGACCTTTTGCAGTTAATAGAATAATATATACCTCCGTTAGATTAAGCTCTTTTTTTACTATTTGACAGACTTCCATCCCGTTCATTTTGGGCATCATCACGTCAAGAAATACCAAATTGGGTTTTTCTTCTTTAATAATTTGAAGCGCTTGTTCCCCATTTTCGGCAAAGAGGAGCTGCACCCCTTCTTCTTCTAAATCCTCTAATGTTTGCTCAATTAGCATTCTTATATGTGATTCATCATCAACGATCAATAATTTTTTATTCATATTATAATTTTGTGAAGTTTGATTTGGTATGACACTTATTCATAGATAAAGAACATAACGTTTTCCATGCCTTTTTGGACCTTTAAATCCTTTATAAAATTTTTATCCCCATTATATACGGAGTTCAACATGATAATATCTGGTTGGGATTGACTTGCAGTTTCCAAAAGATTCTCGGAATTTGCTTCTAGAACTTTGTAACCACGGGCACTTAAAACGTCGCTCAAGGTCTTTACCGCGCTAGCATCTTGGTCAACGACCATCACCTTCTTTTTTGACACGCCTTGTTCCAGTAGTTCATCTACTTCGTGAAACAATTTTTCGGTATCAATAGGTTTTGTCAAATAACGGTCTACGCCAATTCTGAATCCACGTTCTTTATCTTGCACAATAGATAGAATGATGATGGGTATGTCCATTGTAGCCGGATCGTTCTTTAAAACAGCGGCAACATCAAAGCCATTAATTTCCGGCATCATAACATCCAAAATAATTAAATCGGGTTTTTCTAACCGTACCATGTCCAAAGCGGCTTTGCCATTTGCGGCTTCACGAACCAAATACCCGGCATCAGTCAACTCTTGTCTTAAAAGCGATCGGATCGGTGTATCATCATCCACTACCAGAATAGTGGGTTTCTCATCAGCCTTTTTCTTTGAACTATGACTAATCTGTTTCTTCAGGCTTCTCAGTATTCGATCTAATTGTATGGGTTCTTGCACGGCAGCTTCTCCTAGTACAGGTATGGAGAAGAAGAAGGTACTGCCCACGTTAAATTCACTTTTCATCCAAATAATACCGCCATGATGTTCAATGATCTCACGGCATATTGGAAGACCAAGGCCGGTTCCTTGCGGCTTATCCGTAAGCGTATCGCCAGCTTGTCTAAAACGTTCAAAAATCTTGTGTTTGTCCGTCTCAGCTACCCCGATACCAGTATCCTGTACTTCAAAAATAAGTTGTCCTTTCTCTTGATATGCTTCAAGCATTACTTTCCCTTTTTCGGTAAACTTGACTGCATTGGACAAAAGGTTAATCACTACCTGAATTAGCTTGTCCTCATCCGCTTTAACAAGGGGTAGATCCTCAGGTATATTCTTTACCAACTTCAATCCTTTTTGCTCAAATAAAGCCGATGTAGCAGCTATTCCCCTATTGATTACATCTTGAAGAAAAACAGGCCTCATATTCCATTCCATCTTGCCTGATTCTATTTTGGCTAGATCTAATACATCATTGATAAGATTGGTAAGTCGCTCCCCTTCGGAGACCACTACATTTAAATTTTCACTCACCTGTTTCATGGTACGCTTGATCTTTTGATCGTCTACAGTTACAGCAGGGAAAATTTTCTCTTCTAATCGCTTGCGAATTATTTTGGCAAACCCAAGTACAGAGGTCAGAGGTGTTCTAAGTTCATGACTAACAGTTGATAAAAATGCACTTTTAGCCTCATTAGCATCCTCGGCTTTAGCCTTGGCTTCTTTGGCCTCTTCGAACAATTCGGCATTGTGCAAGGCAACCCCTACACTAATGGCTATGGTATTCAGCAATCGTTTATCTTCCTCATTGAACCTACTTTCCTTTTGGGTACTTTGCACACTGAGCACGCCGATGACACCATCTTCGACAGGAATAGGTACGCCCAAATAGGAAATGGCCATTTTTCCGGTTTGGGCCACCCCGAATTTGTCATAAGAAGCAGCTATATCCGAATCCTTGTTATGTAATAATGGTTCACCGGTTCGAATGATTTGGGAGGTTAGTCCTTCACCATAGGGCATCGGTGGCATATCATCACCATCTTGGTAGGGGAATTCTATAATATTTGTTTCTCGATTTAGAATTGCCAAATAGGTAATATCCGACTTGAAAAGCTTTTTTATTTCATAACCTACCAACTGAATCAGATCTTCCAATTGCAATTTTTCAGTCAAGGCCTTGCTGATCTGGTTTACCGTTGCCAACTCTTTCAAACGTTGATTGGCTTCTTTGGTGCGTTCTTCAACCGTATCTTCCAAGACTTTCTGTTGGTTGAGTAGAATACTTGTTCGTGCCTTAACCGAGAAGTAAATGAATCCTAAAACACCTAGTACATATAGTGCATATGCCCACCAAGTTTTATACCAGGGTGGTGTAATTAAAAAAGAAGCCGAGGCTTCTTCGGTTATATCCCCATAAATATTCTGGGCTTTAGTCTTAAATGTATAGTTACCAGGTGGAAGGTTTATGTATTCCCTGGAAGTTTGCGCTGTCCAATCAGACCAGGTTTCACCCAGACCACTTAATTGTGTGCTGTACTTTATATCCTTTTGGCCGATAAA
>JARFRH010000349.1 GCA_029287355.1 Maribacter sp.
CTCTGGTCGCCATCGCCGACATCTTCGCGAATGGCATTTGCAATTATCAATTCTATTTCTTTTTGGAACTGCGCATCTGAAATCATGAAAGGGAGTTGCTTTACGCTAAATTATGAAATGAGGAATAACTTACCCCAGTTACCAATAATGAAATTCAATTAACTTTGAACCATGACCATCAAACTTTTCGCAATTGTAAAAACCGACACCAGCCCTTTACGGCAATTAATCAGCGAATATGAAGCTCGATTAAAGCATTACGTGAAATTCGAATTGGAAATCATTCCCGATATAAAAAATCCTAAACATCTATCGGAAGCGCAACAGAAAGAGAAAGAAGGGGAATTCATCCTTAAAAAAATAAACGCCACGGATGTGCTCATTCTATTGGATGAAAACGGTAAACAATATTCCTCAGTAGATTTCTCGAACTACCTACAAAAGAAAATGAATTCAGGTATCAAACAATTGGTTTTTGTGATTGGCGGCCCCTACGGATTTAGTGATTCCGTTTATCAAAAAGCTCAAGGAAAAATCAGCTTTTCAAAAATGACCTTTTCACATCAAATGGTAAGGTTGTTTGCTACAGAGCAACTATACAGGGCATTTACGATTTTACGAAATGAACCCTATCATCATAAATAAGAGCAGGTACGAAGTCCGAAATTAAAAGTACGAAGTTAGCGGCAAAGAATAGAATTGAGAGGTAATTGTATAAAATACAAGTCTCGAATTTCATTTACCATGACTGCATTGTTAATGCTTTATATTTAAATTTTAGTATTCGATACCTCGTATTTCGTGCCTAGCACCTAGTACAACACCCTAAACTTAATCGTATTCTCGATTTTCTTTAAGGCTTTGATAACATCCTTGTTATATTCCTTGTCCAAATCAGTAATCACATAACCTACATCACTGTCAGTAGATAGGTATTGTCCTAAGATGTTCATTTCATACTTAGCGAGCACCTCATTGATCTTAGCCATGATACCCGGAACGTTCTTATGAATGTGCAAGAAACGATGGGCATTATTCTGTTTCGGGAGTCTGATGTTCGGAAAGTTCACCGCGTCGACAGTATTACCAGAATTGATATAAGCCATAATCTTATTGGGCACAAAATCGGCGATATCCCGTTGCGCTTCTTCGGTACTTCCTCCAATATGCGGGGTTAATATCACATTATTCAGCCCTTGAAGTTCGGTGATGAAATTCCCATTACTTCTTGGCTCTTCAGGATAAACATCTATTGCAGCACCTGCCAATTTTCCAGATTTCAGGGCATTTGCCAAGGCTTTTATGTCTACTACGAATCCTCTTGCAAGGTTGACGAAAATCGCCCCGTTCTTCATTTGATTTATTTCACGCTCTCCAATAAAGTTTTTATTGGCTTTATTATCGTCAATATGTAAAGTGACCACATCGGAAACGTTCAACAAATTCTCAAGCGTATTGCATTTGATTGCATTGCCCAGTGCAAGCTTGTCATCAACATCATAGTAGTAAACGCGCATACCGAGGGATTCCGCTAAGACAGATAGTTGCTTTCCAATGTTTCCATAGCCAACGATTCCCAAATTCTTTCCTCGTACCTCTCTAGACCCCAAAGCCGTTTTATGCCATTGTCCATTATGGATTTCAGTGCTCCTTGGAAAAATACTTCGCATCAACATGATAATCTCTCCAATCGCCAATTCAACTACGGATCGTGTATTGCTATAGGGTGCGTTAAAAACCACAACCCCATTTTTGCGGCAATTTTCTAATTCTATTTGCGTGGTACCTATGCAAAATGCGCCCACAACCAAAAGTTTATTTGCTGCTTCAAGTACATTTCTTGTCACCTGGGTTTTAGAACGAATACCTAAAACATGAACTCCTTTTATTTTTTCTATCAATTCTTCTTCAGATAGACTGTTTTTTACCAATTCTACGGAAAAACCATCTTCAGAAAGATTATCAAAAGCAGCCGGATGTACATTCTCCAATAACAAAATCTTTATCCTATTCTTCGGGTAAGATATGTTTCGCGGAAGGTCATTTACAAAAAGAAACTCATCCATGTTCGGTGTGACGTGATCGGCATTGTCGGCAGCTTTTTCACGGTGAACGTTCTCCGTGTAAGCAAAGAATTTATGAGCTATACCAGCCTGTCGCATCACATAATCGCTATAGCCATCACCAATAACCTGAACTTCTCCGTCCAAGTCCATTTGCTTCAGACATTCTATTTTTCCGTTATGCTGCGAAAGCGGGTTTTCTTCATCGAAACCGATGATTTTTCCATCTTCGTCAAATTCGAAAGTATTGGCATATACCCTATCAGAGGGTATATTATACTCCTTTACAATAGGGTCGATGAATTCTTTGAATCCACAGGAAATTACGTAGATATCATCCGAAAATTTTTCAAAGAATTCCTTATTCGATTCGATGGATTTCGAAATTTTCTGACGCAATTCAGAAACCAAACCCTCCAAATCACTCTTGTTCGCGTTCAAAAGTTGGATACGCCGTTCCAGCGATTCGGTAAAAGAGATATCCCCATCTATACCCAAGTTGGTGATTTTTTGTATCTCTTCGATGATTTCCTTCTTGTTCGATTTGCCTTGCAAGGTCATTTCGGCCAAAACATCAAGTGCCTCTACCCTAGTCAATGTGCTATCAAAATCAAAAACGTATTTTCTGCGTTCCTTTACCATATTGAATGAACTATATATTGCCTATTAAAGTATTTAATTGCGCCAATAGATGGAATGAAAAATTATGCTATTGTCTAAAAGTCAAGCTGCAAAATTAAATATTAATTCTATGGAGGTCTGCCAATTGTTATGAAAAGTTATTCAGTATTACCAAGGTTTTGACCCAAATGTAACATCTATTCCGAATCTTTTATAGGAAGTCAATAATCACTTTTGAAAAATCCGAAGACTTATAGGCGTTGTTATGATCCCCGGGCACAATCTTTAATTTGCTTTTTGGTATGGCCTTATGCAGTTCTTCGGGATTACCATTATCCAAATCGGTATCGCCCGCAACAACAAGCACTTTTATCTGCATTGTTGCCAATTGTCTTTTCGTCGTTACTGGCTGATATTTTTGTTGTAGGTAAAGTGATCGCAAATCGGCATTAATAGATTTCGCATAATCTAATGCCCCCTGGGTTTCTTTATTTGCTTTACCATTAAATGCGTCTCTGAACATTATGCGACGATTCCAGGTCGGGTTGGTGAAATCGATACCCATTCCACCTAAAACCGCTTTTTTCAATCGCCTATCCTTGGTCATCAATCTGGCAAGTAGAATGCTTCCCCTTGAATATCCAACCGCCATATACTTGCTGATTCTTAGCTCCACCATCAAGAACATCAAATCCAGCACCTCGGCATCTAGGGTATATGCCTCGTCTTCTTGAGGTTTGTCAGAATCACCGTTACCTCTCAAATCAGGTATGATAACCCGATACCCTTCTGCCAATAAATCCTTTTTTAATTCTGATTTGTCCCAATTCTTGCGGGTTTGGATAAAGCCGTGAATCAGTAATACGGGTTTGCCCTTTCCTTCATCCGTATAGGCGATTTTGGTATCATCAAAAGAATTAAAATACTTGGTTTGACTGAAAATAGTACAACAGTAGAGAAACATCCCAAGAAATAATAGATTGCGCATTTATCTATTCCGATTTAGTCATTTCACGAATGAAATCGACTTCTTCTGTACGATAAGGCGTTCCATCTTGACGCAATATATCATGATGCCAAATTTCGGGTTCGTCCGTAAATTTTGTGTGCCAACTACTCCAAGGATAAATCGTATTGGTTTTCCCCGAAACAAAGCCCCAATTGATGGCGGCAATTTTATTTTGCTTCAATATGGGCATCACCGTTTGAAACGTATTACCACCGCCTCTTGCGATATACTCTGTGCATAAAAGTGGACGCTTGTATTTTTTTAATTCCTCAATTTTCCGTTTCACGTTTTCTGTATCTCCGTCATAAGCATGAAATGAAATGATGTCGGAATTCTCAATCATATAACGATCAATTTCAGGCAAGCTATCCAATGTTCCCCAATGCGCGATTTCTCCACGCCAAATACCTGAGGTCAAGGGTTGTGACGGATTTACTTCACGCGACCATTGCATCACTTTTTTCAATAATGCCAAAGAATACCTATGTTTGTCTTTGACCTCTAATTCCTTTCGTCCCGGTTGCCCGGCAACATTGTCAGGTTCATTGTAAACGTCCCATAGCAGAACGCGTTCATCGTCCGAAAAGCGTTTTAAAACCCCTTTGATATACCCTCTAAGTTCATCATGCCTTGTGGTATCACCCAATATTTCGGCACCAGGTGCCTGCACCCAGCCCGAATTGTGAACATGTGGAATTGGTTCCGGTTGTTTGCCCAATTTGGGGATGGGGTGCCAAACATCATCTAACAGCACGAACATCGTTTTGATTCCGTGCGCATTGGAAATATCGAGATACTGGTCTAATCGACTCAGAAAACCAAGGGAATCTTGTTCCCATAACAAATTATGCAAATACACGCGATGTAGGTTCATACCCAATTCAGCGGACCATTTCAATTCACGTTTGATGGTTTCTGGATCGAAAGTATCCTTTTGCCAAAATTCCAATTGGTTTATAACGGTACTCGGGTTAAAATTTGTGCCGACTAACCAAGGTTGTTCATTGTACCAATCCCACGCCTTTTGTTCAGACCAACGCTGCCCTATTTCTTTTTCATTTTGCTCGGTTTTGATTTCCTTCTTTTTTTCAGCACATGATAAAACCACTGCTGTCAACATAAGTAAGAACATTCTTTTCATGGTACAAAAGTTTATAGGTTGATATAAATAATTCCGGTGACTATGGCTAGGCCAAAACTGAGCAAGGTGCCTATTAGAATATACTCCGTCAACTTGCGGCTATTACGCTCTTTAAGATCATTGAACCGGAAGACCGATTTAGCCGTAATAAGCAAACCAATAGCTTCCCAATGCCCCAGAATAATAAAGGTCAATACAAAGAGCCTTTCAATAACACCGATATACTTTCCGGCATTTGGCAAGGATTTATGGTCTAACTCAATTTGATCCGACATTTGCTCCAATAACTTACCCATGATAATCGCTGCCGGAAAAGTCACAAAGACCATGGCGGTCACGAGGTTCCAATCCAATGCTTCAAATAATTCTAGCGTATGCTCCCACAAATTTCCAAAATAGGCACATCCATATAGAACCAAAATATGAAGTAGCTGATCGACAAAAAACGGAATACGCTTACTCTTAAATAGCGGGTTCGCATACAGTTTAGCTAAATCGATAAGGTAATGCGAACCCGCTATGACCAATACGATTTTCCAATATCCCAAATCCCACAATAATAACATCGTGACAACAAAGTGCAGAAGTACGTGAAAGTAAAGATATTTAGATCTTACCCTGTTCGATTCTTTGTGAATTACCCATTGATTGGGTTGCAATACAAAATCGCCAATTAAATGAGCTAAAAGTAATTTTGTAAAGACTAGACTCATGGCTTCATTCTTTTTACAGTTTGTGAATAATAGTCCAACAATTCAAACACCAAATCCAAGCGTGCTCTTTTTTGTCGTTGACTTACGGCAGATTGCTGAATATTCAGCTGCTGGGCAATTTCTTGTTGCGATAAATCAGGATTGTTTAAGGCCATAGCCACAATTTCTGCTGATACCGATGTCCATTCATCCATAAAATTCAAAGCTAACTTGAGCATTAGATTAAGGGTCTTATCTTCCTTTTGGTTACCAGTGGCAATGGCCATATTTCTTTTATTATCTTTCAGTTTTTCAAAGGTACGGCCTGAACGTTGGTACGCTGTGCCATTAGATTCACTAACACTGACACCTTTGAAATCTTCCGACCCCACACCAATTGCCATACGAACATCTAGATTTTTGATCGATTTAACAAGAGCTTTTAACTGTATAGCGGCCCATAAGGCCTTTTTAGGGGCTATCTTAAGTTGGAATTCATCTCCTCTATAAATCTCCCAATCGGTAGGGGAATCCCCCCATTTTGAGAGCTGTTTTTTTAGTACATCAATCCATTGAGATGCCTTATGGCCTTCCGAATCAATGATGTCACCTGTAATAGTTGCTATCATAATATATAAGCTAAAACGCTAATATATAAAAATATAAGCTAATTCGCTAATAATATGTAATTATAAGCATATTTGCTTATAATATCTGATTATAAGTAGTTTTGCTAATAATCAAAACCACCTTCTCACCAAAATGCAATACTGAGTGTATTCTTTACCAAATAGGCTTGACAAGGAATCCTCTTCCGGTATAATCTGAAATTTGTTCATATAGGCCACAAAACCAGCTGCAAACAATACATTAAAGGCATTTCCCAACCACAAACCCCAAGCTAAAAGCATTAATAGCAAACCTAAATACATAGGGTTTCGAGAATATTGATAAATGCCAGAAGAAACAAGTTTAGAGGTCTTTGTTGGATTTGAAGGGTCAACCGTAGTCTTTGATTTGAAAAATTGGAATAAAGCAATGGCGCCAATACATCCCGAAATTGCCAACAACGTTATTATCAAGTACTTTCTGCCAAAGAAATCGAAATATCCAACAGGAAGAAAATTAGCCAACAAATAAATAAGCAGACCAAATATCAAAAAAACAATAACAGGAGGTACTTTCAATTTCATATAGCGACTCAATTAAAGCCCTCAAATTTACTATTTTTGAACGCGTTAAAAATAGCTCATTCTAATATTATACTTCACTCTTATGAAACTGGTCTTCGCAACCCATAATGAAAATAAATTCAATGAGGTCAAAGAACTACTACCTGAATACATTGAATTACTATCCCTAACGGATTTAGATTGTCATGAAGACATACCCGAAACCGCCGAAACTTTAGAGGGCAATGCAAAAATCAAAGCTGATTATGTGACCAAAAATTATGGCTTGCCTTGTTTTGCAGATGATACTGGACTTCTCGTGGATGCCCTCAACGGAGCACCGGGCGCATATTCGGCTCGTTATGCCGGCGAACAAAAAAACGCATCGGATAATATGACCAAATTATTATCGGAACTAAAAGGCATAGAAAACAGATCTGCCCGGTTTCAAACCAGTATCGTACTGAACCTGAACAAAGAGAGTATCTTCTTCCAGGGTATTGTCGAGGGAAAAATCACAGCGTACGAAACCGGGGAACAAGGTTTTGGCTATGACCCGATTTTTCAACCCAAAGGCTATCAAAAAACGTTCGGAGAGCTTCCTTTAAAAATAAAAAACCAAATAAGCCACAGAGGTAGGGCGATTCAAAAACTAGTGGCCTATTTACAACAATATCGTTCTAATTAAATTTAAGGTATCTTTGCCGCTTTAATAATTGCCGCTAGTATAGCAGTGTTGCCCCGAGACTAATAGGTTATGCCGATAATCGCTCTATGCAACACACATATTTGCGATTAACGTATAACATATTATGACAAAATTTGAAGCACTTGGACTGCAAAAGTCCCTATTGGATGCTATTACCGACATGGGGTTTGAAACCCCTTCGGAAGTACAAGAAAAAGCAATCCCTATTTTATTGGAGACCGAAACCGATTTGGTTGCACTTGCCCAAACCGGTACCGGTAAAACGGCTGCCTTTGGTTTTCCGCTCATTCAAAAAATAGATAGCAATAGTAGAACCACACAAGGTCTCATCCTCTCCCCTACACGCGAGCTTTGCTTGCAGATAACAAAAGAGATACAGGCATACTCGAAGTATGAGAAAAACATCAACACGGTAGCTATTTATGGTGGTGCAAGCATTACTGATCAATCAAGGCAAATTAAGAGAGGTGCCCAAATAATCGTAGCCACTCCCGGTCGTATGAAAGATATGATCAGTAGACGCTTGGTCGATATTTCAAAAATCGACTACTGTATTTTGGATGAGGCGGATGAAATGTTGAATATGGGTTTCTTTGAGGATATCAAGGATATTCTTTCGAACACTCCGGACGAGAAATCGACTTGGTTGTTTTCTGCTACCATGCCTAAAGAGGTATCCATTATTGCAAAGAAGTTCATGCATAGTCCACAAGAAATTACGGTGGGCACTAAAAATGCAGGTACTTCAACCGTACAACACGAATATTACGTGGTTGGTGGTAGAGATCGCTATCCCGCCCTTAAGCGTTTGGCAGATACCAACCCGGATATTTTTTCAGTGATCTTTTGTAGAACTAAAAGAGATACACAAAAAGTTGCCGAAAAACTCATAGAAGACGGATATAATGCCGGAGCTTTGCATGGAGATTTAAGCCAAAACCAAAGGGATTTGGTGATGAATTCGTTCCGAAAAAAGCAAATTCAAATGTTAGTGGCAACTGACGTTGCCGCGAGAGGTATTGATGTAGATGATATTACACATGTTATCAATTATCAACTTCCCGACGAAATCGAGACCTATACCCACCGAAGTGGTCGCACCGGTCGTGCCGGAAAATCGGGTATATCCATGGTTATCGTAACACGCAGTGAGCTACGGAAAATAAAATCCATCGAGAGAAAAATTCAACAAGATTTTATTTCCAAAAAAATTCCGACCGGAATGGAAATCTGTGAGATTCAGCTATATCATTTAGCCAATAAAATTAAGGACACAAAAATCAACGAAGATGTTGAGACTTACCTTCCTGCAATTAATGATGTATTGCAAGGAATTGACCGAGAAGAACTTATTAAAAAAATTGTTTCTGTAGAGTTCACACGATTCTTCAACTATTATAACAAATCAAAAGACCTTAATACCACCGATTCAAGAGATCGAGGCGGAGATAGGGATTATAGCAATCGCGGAGACGCACCTAGCTCAGGTTCGGTTCGTTATTTCATCAATGTTGGTGAGAAAGATGGTTATGATTGGATGTCATTAAAAGATTTCATTCGCGATACTGTCGGTTTGGGCCAAGATGATTTGTTCAAAGTGGATGTAAAGGATAGTTTTTCCTTTTTCAATACAGATGCCACGGCAACGGATAAGATATTGGCCACATTCAATGATTTTAAAGTAGATGGCAGGTTTGTCAATGTTGAAGTATCCAAAAACCCCGGTGGCGGCGGCGGAAGAAGAGACCGAAAACGCAGTGGTGGCGCTGGAAGTGGAAGAGATCGCAATAGAAGTGGTAAAGACAAAGGAAGAAGAGGTGATCGAAGTTTTGCAAAAAGTGAAAACTCTGGGAAAAGAAGGAGCAACCGTCGAAAAAGTGATTTCTTTTAGTTAATACTTTATTAAAAGATACGCTTCGGCGTATTTTTTTGTTTTGTTTAGTACATTGAACTAGTTTAGTTCTACAATTCTTTGATGAAAAAATTCATATTTATTTTTTTTATTATCGGCTTTTGCGGTTTCGCCCAAGATGAAGTGGGGCCAGCTGTTCAAAACCAGGAATTCAATGCCCTTGTGGTCAATGCGCAAACAGGTTTTCCTATGGAAAGTGTGCACGTGGTCAACTTAAACCAGGTCGTAGGAACTATTACAAATGACAAAGGTAAATTCTCAATTACGGCAGCTGTTAATGATACATTGTACTTTTCCTTTATCGGGTTTAAATCTCAAAAAATCAGGATAACCAACGACATGTTCAAGTTCGAAGACACTAAAATATCTTTGACTGAATTGGCCTATGCCCTTGAAGAAGTTATCGTTAGACCCTATCAACTTACGGGTTATCTAGAAATAGATGTGAAGAACCTGCCCATAAACAGTGGCTATCAATACAGTATTTCGGGCCTAGGCGTAAGCTATGAAGCTGGCAACAAAAGCCCAAGTGCAGTTACCAAAGTACTAGGCGCGATATTGAATCCGGCAGATTTGCTGCGCAATCTCTTTGGTAAAAAGCCTAATCAGATGCGAAAATTGAGACAAGTAAAAGACGATGATGAGATTCGAAATTTACTTGCCTCAAAATTCGACCGCGAAACCCTAACGGAATTACTTCAATTGGAAAAGGTGGATATTGAAGATATTCTCAATAACTGCAGCTATTCAAAATCGTTTATCAAAACGGCTAATGATCTTCAAATATTAGATGCTATCAGTGGTTGCTATGAAGATTTCAAAGTTTTAAATCGAGGTAAAAATGGGAGATAAGCTCCTGTTTTAAATTGAATTGAAGCACTATTGAAATCCTTTTTGGAGGATTATAATAATTCCATAGAACTGACTAATACCCTTTTACATTGCATCCTTGTAGTGCTCGAAATAAATTTTCAAGTTCCCCTTTCATTTTATAGCTTTAGACAAAATAGTTTCAAATGCAAAAACTGCTTATCGCCGTTATCTTGGCCTTTTTGTTTATCACCTGCAAACAAGCAGAAAAAAAGGCTACGCCAGAGCAGTCCGTGGTCGCTGAGCGCATCGAAATAGAAAAGCCAAAACCGCCCTTTGTGTGGGAAGGTGCCAATATTTACTTCTTGTTAACTGATCGCTTTCATAATGGAGATACTTCAAATGATGTAAATTTTGAACGTACAAATGAAACAGGGGTTCTAAGAGGTTTTATGGGAGGCGATATCAAAGGTATTATCCAAAAAATAAATGAAGGTTATTTTACTGAACTTGGAGTTAATGCGATATGGTTTACTCCCGTAGTGGAGCAAATTCATGGCGATACGGATGAAACTACGGAGAATACCTATGGGTATCATGGGTACTGGACAAAAGATTGGACTTCCCTTGACCCAAATTTCGGAACAAAGGAAGATTTAAAGACATTGGTCAAATCAGCGCATTCCAAGGACATTCGCATTTTGATGGACGTCGTTCTCAATCATACTGGTCCGATGACTCCAAAAGATCCTGTTTGGCCAGCTGAATGGGTGCGTGAAGAACCCATTTGCCAATTCACTACCTACGAAAACACAACTAGCTGTGCTTTAGTAGAGAATCTGCCAGATGTGTTAACCGAATCAGATGCGTCGGTTAAGCTACCTGATGCCTTACTTGCCAAATGGAAAGCAGAAGGGCGATTACGTCAAGAACTCGATGAACTCGAACTGTTTTTTGAGCGAACCGGTTATTCCAGAAGCCCTCGCGCTTACATCATAAAATGGTTGGTCGACTATGTCGGGGATTATGGTATTGATGGTTACCGCGTAGATACAGTGAAGCATGCAGATGAAAAATCTTGGGCAGAACTTTACGAACAAGCTTCCTATGCCTTTAATACTTGGAAAAAGAAAAATCCGGATGAAGTTCTTGACGAGAATCAATTTTATATGATGGGGGAAGTTTATAATTATGGTATTTCAGGAGGAAGGGAATTTGATTTCGGCGATCAAAAGGTCGACTACTATAATTATGGTTTCAATAGTCTAATCAATTTTGAATTAAAACAGGACGCGAAAGGGGATTATGAGACTATTTTCAAAAAGTACAACAAATTACTGAACACAAAACTAAAAGGTAAGAGTGTGGTCAATTATTTGACCTCCCATGATGATGGCGAACCGTTTGATAAGGCACGCGAGCATCCAATTAAAACAGCGAATGTGCTGTTATTGACACCAGGGGTATCACAAATCTATTACGGTGATGAGAGTGCTCGAGATTTGACCATTGAAGGTTCCGTTGGGGATGCCACATTACGTTCTTACATGAACTGGCAAGAAATCGACAGTTTAGAATCTACCCAAAAAATACTTTCACATTGGAAAAAATTGGGTCAGTTCAGAAACAATCACCCGGCAGTTGGGGCAGGAAAACACAAGCGACTTGGTAAGAGGCCATATGTCTTTAGCAGAACCTATAACAAAGGTGATATTATAGATAAAGTTGTGGTTGGATTGGAATTACCCAAAGGAAAAAAATCCCTTTGGGTCAAAGGCTTTTTCGGTGATGGCACCAAACTATATGATACCTACTCGGCAACTGAGGTTGTTGTTCAGAACGGGAAAGTCACTCTTGAAAATGACAATGATATCGCTTTATTGGAATTGGCAAAATAAGGCGCTATACCAAAGAATGGAGTGCGATTCGATTTCCCTCTGTGTCCGTGACAAGAGCCATAAAACCGTGGCCGTCTCCTATCTCTGTTTTTGGCCGCTTGATAGCACCTCCGGCATGCTCTACCCTACTTAATTCAGTCGTGACATCTTTACAAGAAAAATAAACCAATACACCGTCCGTAGCACTTGGACGGTACATTTCATGTTGTACTAAAGATCCTGTAGCTCCCTTTTTATTTGGGTCGCTTGGAAACCAACCCATTTTTAATCCTCCTAAATCATGAACCGAAATAGAAATGTCGAAAACCGCATCATAGAATTTTTTGGCACGTTCCATATCTGCCACGGGTACTTCAAACCATCCTACCATTTCAAAGAAATTAAACTGAAGCTATTATTTTTCCAACGTAGTTTTTAAACTGGCCATACCTTCTTCAAAATCAGGCCCCACCATACTGTCCATATTCTTGAAAAGCGATATTATGGTCATCGGGAACTTATTGGTGCCGGAAAAACCCCATTTTACCTTTGTATGACCATTTGTTAATTCCTCAACATCTATATAACAGTCGGATGTGGATTTAAAAGGCTTTAAAAATCGAAGCTCCGATTCAATTCGTTCGCCATCGATGATTTTTTTGATTTCTTGTTCACCTTCCCCAACTTCTTTATTCCCCTTCCAATAGCTTATCGCACCGACTTGCCCATCGTTACCGGTAAATTTCTTTTCCATATTTGGGTCTTTTTTGGCCCATGGTGACCAATCATCCATCTTCTTCAAAGATGTTAAATAGGTAAAGACCTCATTTTTAGGTCTTGAAATCTCAACTGTTCTAAAAACATTATAATTCTTTGGACCCATTAGATGTAATAGTAAGACTAAAACAATAAGTCCCCCGATAACGTAGAGTGCTGTAAACATTTGTTTTTCAATTAATTGGTTGCTTCATTTAAATGTAATAAAAAAAATTATTTGCGCTGGGCATAACGTGTTAAAATAGCATCGATGCTTTTAATGCTTTTTTTAGTCCAATCCAATTGTTTTGCTAGTTTTTCTGAATCGGTTAGCCGCCAATCTATACTGGTTTTCTTTAGTTTGCCTGTTAAATCCTGAAGAATTATTGCCGCGGATACCGAAATATTAAAACTTTCGGTAAAACCCATCATGGGTATTTTCAAAAAACCATCGGCTTGATTCATGGCCTCTTCGCTTAAACCCTCCTTTTCTGTTCCAAAAAGCAAGGCAACTTTTTCTTTAATCTCGAAATCATTCAGTAAGCATGTATCCTTACGGGGCGTTGTTGCAATTATTTTGTAGCCTTGGCTTCGTAAATTCCGAATACAATCATCTGTGCTTTCATAACGCTTTACATCGACCCATTTTTCAGCCCCCACGGCAATATTTTTATCCAATCGTTTACCAAACCTATCTTCAATAACATGCGCTTCTTGTATTCCGAAAATCTCACAACTTCTGATGACAGCACTTGTGTTGTGCATTTGAAAAACGTCTTCGATCGCCACCGTAATATATGTGGTACGCTCTTGCAAAATTTCTAAAAAACGTTCTTTTCGTTCCTCGGAAATGAATTCTTCCAAATATGCCAAAAGTTCTAAGTCAATCACAATTCGAATATAATAAATCTATATTTTTATACCATGAAGCAAAAGATAGTGGTGTTGACCGGAGCGGGTATTAGTGCTGAAAGTGGCCTTAAGACCTTTCGCGATGCAGATGGACTTTGGGAAGGGCATGATGTGATGGAAGTTGCATCCCCGCAAGGGTTTGCAAAAAACCCAGAATTAGTATTGGATTTTTACAACCAAAGAAGAAGACAATTGTTTGCCGTAGAACCCAATGCCGCACATGCTTGTTTGGCAGATTTGGAAGCGCATTTCGATGTAGATATTATTACCCAAAATGTAGACGACCTGCATGAAAGAGCTGGTAGTTCAAACGTTCTGCATTTACATGGCGAGCTATTAAAAGCACGAAGTGTTGCCAATGAAGACCATGTTCTTTTGTGGAAATCTGACTTGAATCTAGGAGATTTATGTGCAAATGGTCATCAATTGCGCCCGCATATCGTTTGGTTCGGTGAACAGGTACCCCTACTTGAAAAAGCAGTGGAAATTACCGAGAAAGCAGAAATAGTGATCATTATCGGCACGTCGATGCAAGTTTATCCAGCGGCGGGACTCATCAATTTTGTTGCACCAGGCAGGCCTATATATTTTGTAGACCCCAAGCCAAGCGTATCGAATTCAGAATATGGAAATTTAATAATTATTCAAAAGACCGCAGTGAACGGCTTACCTACTCTGATCTCAGATTTAATTGATACAGTGCTCTAGTTTGCTTTGACCATTCAATTATGGCTGTTCGCTGTTTTTCCGTAAGTCGGGCGCTTTCATGTGTTCAAGTGTATTCTTTTAAAGGCATCTCTCCTTCTTGTACCTCCTCAATCAACTCCTCAAACTTGTGGTCTTTTTTCTTGAGTTCGTAAGTGTTCCATGTAGAAAAATTCAAATGCTTTTTACCGTCTTTCACATGGTCGGCCAACCAATATGAAACGGGGGCGATATTATTATACCAAGGGTATTCCGTGTTATGAGTATGGCAGTTATAACAAGTCTGTTCTAGAATCACTTTCACATCCTTCGGAGGATTAGTCTCCTTAATAAATTCGGTAGTATGGTCTCCTTGGGTCTGGTTTTTATCAGGTCGATAAAACTGCATACCAACGAATATAACCAATAGCAAAAGCGCTGCATTTTTTAGTAATTTCATAATTAAAATTTAAGGCAACTCTAAAGTACATTTTTTATGACCATAGACCAACTATACCAAGTGTTGGATCATGTGAACCACTCCCGGGAAAAACGAAGGGAAATGGCCATACTCGTTTCCGAAAACCCGAATTTGATAGCACCACTTATGGCCATTGCCTTTGATTATGAAAACCCGATTTCCGCCAAAGCTTGTTGGGTTATGGAGTTTACTGCCAAAGAAAACCTACCATATATCTTTCCGTATTTAGATTTGTTCACCGCCAGTATCGGCAAAGTACAATTGGACTCCTCAGTACGCCCTATGGCGAAAATCTGTGAATACCTCATCAAAAGCTATTTTCATAAAACTTCCAATAAAACGAAAGGTGAGCTGACCGAAGAACATCTAGAAAAAATCGCAACAGCCTGTTTTGATTGGTTAATCGGAGAACATAAAGTCGCGGCCAAAGCCTATTCGATGACCTGCCTACTATTGCTAGGAAGAAAATACGAGTGGATACGACCTGAACTAAAAATGGTGCTTGAGCAAAATTATGAGAACGGAAGTGCTGCGTACAAGGCTAGGGCGAGACTAACCCTAGCCAAATTAATATAATGTGTAGGTTGTTCAGGATTAAAAAAATAACTTGTACACCTTGCCAATAATTCTGAGCTCCTAACTCAAATTTCATAACTTTTTAAAACTTGTAAGGGATACAAATACTTTAACTTCTTTTCTAATCGCTATCTTTGCTTTTTGCTAAAAATCAGCCAAAACTCACACTCATGTCATTGAATTCTTTGAATGCTATTTCCCCTATTGATGGTCGCTACCGAAACAAAGTGGAAAATCTTGCTCCTTTTTTTTCGGAGGAAGCCCTTATAAAATACCGGGTACATATTGAGATAGAATACTTTATTGCATTGTGCGAGATTCCTTTACCCCAATTGGAAACTTTTGACATTTCCAAGTTTGAGGTATTACGTGAAATCTATAGAAATTTTGATGCCGCCGATGCACAAGAGATCAAGAACATAGAAAAGACCACCAATCATGATGTTAAGGCCGTAGAATATTTTATCAAAAAGGCCTTCGACACCTTAGGTTTAGCAAGTTTTAAGGAGTTTATCCACTTCGGATTGACCTCTCAGGATATTAATAACACGGCGATACCGCTTTCCTTAAAAGACGCGATGAATGAAGTGTATGTGCCTCAATACTTCGAAGTCTTTGAAAAGATTAAGGAATTAGCTTCAGAATGGTCTGCCATACCCATGTTGGCTAGAACCCATGGGCAACCTGCTTCACCAACCCGCCTAGGCAAAGAAATCGCGGTCTTTTCGGAACGATTAAAAGAACAATTCAATTTATTAAACGACATACCGAGCGCATCCAAGTTTGGTGGAGCCACTGGTAACTTCAACGCACACCATGTGGCCTATCCGAAAATCGATTGGAAAGCCTTCGGTCAAAAATTCGTTCAAGAGAAATTGGGACTGCATCACTCCTTCCCTACCACACAAATAGAGCATTATGATCATATGGCTGCTTTATTCGATACCCTGAAACGCATTAATACTATTATCATCGATATGAATAGGGATTTTTGGACCTATGTCTCCATGGACTATTTCAAACAAAAAATCAAAGCGGGTGAAGTTGGATCATCAGCTATGCCGCATAAGGTCAACCCCATAGATTTTGAAAACTCCGAAGGAAATTTAGGTATTGCAAATGCCCTTTTTGAACATCTTTCAGCGAAGCTTCCAGTCTCTAGGTTACAACGTGATTTGACCGATAGTACTGTATTAAGAAATGTTGGAGTGCCTTTTGCACATACGATGATCGCCTTTCAATCTACTTTGAAAGGTCTCGGCAAGCTATTGCTGAACAAAGCAAAATTTGAACAAGATTTAGAAAATAATTGGGCGGTTGTCGCGGAAGCCATTCAAACGGTTTTGCGACGTGAAGGCTATCCCAATCCCTATGAAGCTTTGAAGGGCCTAACGCGAACCAACACGAAAATCAATCAAGCTTCCATAGCAGATTTCATAGACACTTTGGATGTTTCCGATGAAATAAAAACAGAGTTGAAAAATATTACGCCAAGTAACTATACTGGTATTTAATATGAAGTTAAGACAACTGGTTATTGTTTTTGCCGGGATCCTATTTATCATAGGAAATCTTTAAAGAATACTACAGTGGGAATTCTTTCTTTGATGCCTTCAACGGCAAAACGATTCAATAGTTTAGTGATGTACCGATAGCTTGTTTCGTTTTGAGTATACTTGTCCAAATAAAAAAGACCACTCATGAGCGGCCTTTTCCATAGTATAAAAATTAGTTCCTATTTGTTGATTTGTACTTCGTGCGGATAAGGAATTTCGACTCCTGCTGTATCCAATGCCTCTTTCGTACCTTCTATGGTAGCAAAGTAAACATCCCAATAGTCTTCCGGTTTGCAAAATGGACGCACGGCAAGATTTACCGAGCTATCTGCCAATTCTTCTACATTGACAGAGGGCGCGGGATCATTTAAAACTTGCGGGTTGGCTTTTAGCATTGCTAACAGCACATCTTTGGCTTTTTTAATATCCGAGCCATAGTCTATACCCACTGTAGTATCCACACGAATCTTTCCTTCAGCCGTATAGTTGATAATGTTTCCATTGGCCATCGCACCATTTGGAACGATAGCTAGCTTATTTTGAGGAGTAATCAGCTTTGTTGTAAAGATCTCTATTTCTTTCACGCCCCCCAAAACACCTTGGGCCTCAATAAGGTCACCTATTTTATATGGTTTGAAAATCATAATTAAAACGCCTCCAGCAAAATTCGCCAAAGATCCTTGCAAAGCCAAGCCTATAGCCAAACCGGCAGCCGCAATTACAGCGGCAAAGGTTGTTACATCGACCCCAAGTTGAGATATGACCAAAAGAATCAAGAATATCTTCAATGTCCAAGAAACCAGGTTCAATAAGAACCGCTGTAGTGATTCGTCATATTTGCTCTTCGCCATTCCTTTTCTGGCGACCCCAATAATCTTTTTGATGACCCATGAACCTACAAGATAAATGAGTATCGCGGTAATTAGTTTTGGGCCAAATTCTTTGGCAAGTTCAATGGCATAATTAATCCATACATGTGCTTTTTCCATTTTTAAATTCGTGTTAAAGGTTTAGTGTTTATTAAAATGAAACACTAATATAAAGAGAAGGTCTTAAACTGCTCAATTTTTGAATTTAAATTTTCATCAACAACAACAAACCCGTTCAAGAACATTTCCTAAACGGGTTTAAAACTATTTTGAACGAAGATTAGCCCTTAAATAGGTCTCCGATTTTTTCAAGGCCCTCTCCTTTAAAATCTGATTTTTGAACAGCCTGTATCAATTGAACCAAATGAGCAGGGTTCATATCGTCTCCCAAGACACGGATTAAGGCAAATCCCTTCTCATCACTGCTCCCATAGATGATAACCTCATCAATAGCTGCATCATCACCCAAGTATTTTACTGTAGCCTTGCCATACTCGGTGTTCATCTTCATAAGTTCAGTATAATCGGAGTTGCCAAGTATGGCTTTCACCTTGGTTTTCTCAACCTCATACTCAGCACCATTCTTATCGCTTTTTTTAAAAGCTAAGATGTTTAGCTTTCGTAATGACGCCACGGCATCTTTCTCGGTAGGGGTCAAGTTGGCCTCTTCTAAATTCATAATGCTTGTCGGCACATCGAACGATAAAAAATTCGGATTCTCCGAACTATCCACATAATACTCCTGAAGGCTCTGCGTAGAGGAACAAGCGGTCAATGTTATTAAGATGAAAACTGTGAGTAATCGATATATTTCTTTCATTTTTATAGGTTTAATTTAAATTGCAGTTGGCAGTAACAGAAAGCAAGTAATTTAAATTGATACTGCTTACTATGACTGCCCACTGCAAACTCTTTTTTGTTTACTCCCCCTTTTCCGCTTTTTTCAAATCGTCGGGTAGGTTCATTTTGTTGGTTATCGAACCGATTTTGTTCAAGTCGATATCACCGGACATAGAAACAAGTACTGTTTCGAATTTTCTTCCATTTACATCAACGTCCATGTTTTTCATACCAGACACGAACATCAGCAATTCACTGACATGGTCTTTCTTCTTACCATTCTTAATATAGAACTTTACGTTGACATCTTTGTCCTTAACTCGCATCAACTCTTCTAAAGAGGATGATTTTAAGTATTTTTTCACGGTAGACGCCATTTCAGCAGAAATTCCTTTGTCTTCGGTAATAAAAACTTTGATTCCATGAATACCCTCTGCGGCATCCATGAACTCTTTGGCCTCAGGGTCATCAGACATTTCACCGATTGTTGAAAGAAGGTTAATCATTGATTTGTTTATCACGACGATACCAACGTTATCCATATCCTCATATTTATCGAACATCGATTGTGAGAACCCCATTAAGGGTAAAAGTGCTACTGCTAAAACTAATGTGATTTTTTTCATGACTGTGTTTTTGGTTCTGAAGTTACTTGGGCTTTCTCACCCAAGTAGCCTCAGATTTGATTAAATTAATTGATTGATGAATTTATAATTAGGTTCTTAATTTACTGCTTCTTGCCCGCCTTATTCAACTCTTCGGGAAGGTTCATTTTTTTGGTCAACGAATTGATTTTATTCAGGTCGATATCACCAGTTAATGAGAGTAATACCGTTTCAAATTTTCTTCCGTTGACATCGACATCTACATTTTTCATTCCGGTGACAAACATTAACAGTTCGCTTACATGATCGTCATCTTTACCGCTTTTGATATAGAATTTGACGTTTGCATCTTTGTCCTTGATACGCATCAATTCTTCAAGAGAAGCTGATTTCAAGTACTTGTTGACCGATGCCATCATATCGGCACCTACAGCTTTATCTTCTGTGGTAAACACTTTTAGGCTATTTACGCTTTGTGCAATATCCATAAAATCCTTTGCCTCAGGATCATCTACTTCAACTTCGATTTTACTCAAAAGGTTGAACATACTCTTGTTTATGATTACTGAGGTTACATTATCCAGATCTTCATACTTATCGAATAAAGATTGTGAGAATCCGGTAAGTGGCAATAGTGCCAAAGCGAATACTATCAGGGTTTTTTTCATCATTTCTAATTATTTGTTATTGTAAATTTTTTGTTTTGTCGTTTCAAACTCATTGAGATATGCCACTTTTTCAGTACCTCTATTAAAATTCTCAGCTAAGAGATTCAATGCTCTTTTTGTTTCTTGATAGGCATATTCGGCTTGTTGTTTTTCCAACGCTTGTTGATCTTGGTAACTT
>JARFRH010000078.1 GCA_029287355.1 Maribacter sp.
TTCCATTACAGGGTGGCCAGGAGGCAAACCCCATGCAGATGACACCAATAGGCCTGAAAGGGCAGAACCTGCAAAGAAACGGGTTATCATTTTTAGCCCACATCCTGATGATGACGTTATATCTATGGGCGGTACTTTTGACCGTTTGATTGAACAAGGCCACGAAGTACATGTTGCTTATCAGACTTCAGGTAATATTGCGGTTTCTGACACAGATGCTTTGCGCTATGCCGAGATTTCAAAGCGGATTAACCCCTCAACGGAAGCCCAGAAAATCATAGATGCAATAAAAGATAAAAATGAAAGCAGTTTCGATACCCTTGAAGTCAGAAAACTAAAAGGGAACATCAGAAGAGGAGAATCTTATGCAGCTACGCGTTATTTGGGGCTTGAAGACGAATGCGTCCATTTTTTGGACCTTCCTTTCTATGAAACTGGTACGATAAAAAAGAATAATTTATCGGAGGCCGATATCGAGATTGTAATGGACATGATCAAAGAGGTAGAACCACATCAAATATATGCCGCCGGGGATTTGGCCGATCCACATGGCACCCATAAAGTATGTTTAGATGCCGTATTTGAAGCCATGAAACGTTTAAAATCGGAGCCCTTTATGAATGACTGCTGGTTGTGGTTATATCGAGGAGCATGGCATGAATGGGATGTCAATGAGATTGAAATGGCCGTACCGATGAGTCCTAGTCAAGTGATCAAGAAAAGAACGGCAATTTTTGCCCATCAATCACAGAAAGACGATGTCATGTTTCAAGGAGATGATGCCAGGGAATTCTGGATGCGCGCCGAAGAGCGAAATAAAGGTACCGCAGCCAGATACCGCGCTCTAGGGCTTTCAGACTATGCCGCTATGGAAGCATTTGTTCGATACAAGTTTGATTAAATGTAAGTTGTAACGTTTTAAAGGCCTATTTTTATTATGAAATAGGCCTTTTTTTTATAAAGTATATGGTTAAAAGTAGTTGCATTCCCCTTCTTCTAATACTTTTGAATTCATGTGCGGTTTTCAATTCGATTCCACAACCGGAAAGGGAATTTCGTGGTTTCTGGGTGGCGACCGTTGTGAATATTGATTGGCCAAAAAATGGGAATGACGCTATAGAAAAAAAGAAAGCTGACTACCTCGATATCCTTAACTTCTATCAAGACCTCAACTTCAATGCGGCCATTGTGCAGGTACGAACAGCTGGGGATGCTTTTTATGAGTCCGATTTTGCACCTTGGTCTCGATTTTTAACAGGGCAGGAAGGCAATGGGCCAAACACAGAAGAAAATCTTTTGCAATGGATGATAGATGAAACACACTTTCGGGGAATGGAGTTTCACGCCTGGCTCAATCCATATCGCGCAACCTTTGACCTGAAAACAGCGCTATTGAGTCCGGACCACGATTTCAATCAACACCCAGAATGGATGCTGAAATACGGAAAAAAACACTATTACGATCCTGGTTTACCTGAGGTGCAACAGCGTATGGTTTCTATCATAGACGAAATTGTGTCGAATTACGATGTCGATGCCATTCACTTTGACGATTATTTTTATCCGTACACCATCAAAGACGAAATTTTTCAAGATTCTATTTCATACTTCAATTGTGGTCTGCCAAATCAAAGTTTAGCCGATTGGCGACGGAGTAATATCGACTCCCTGATAAAAAAGAGTCATGCTATAATCAAAACCAGAAAACCTTGGGTGCAGTTTGGTGTGAGTCCGTTCGGAGTTTGGAAAAATAAGGGTACCGACCCAAGAGGTTCAGACACCAAAGCAGGACAAACTACTTATGAGAATCTGTATGCCGACCCGCTGCTCTGGATGGAAGAAGGGTGGCTTGACTATCTCGTTCCCCAGATATATTGGAGTATGGACTTACCAGTAGCTTCTCACCGAAAAATTGTAGACTGGTGGTCCACGAATACCTCAAACACGAATCTTTACATTGGTAATGGGCCATATAAAATAAGAAACAACAGCGATAACGCTTGGTACAAAAAAAAGGAACTTCCCGATCAATTAATTTTAGCAAGGGAAGAAGAAGTAGTTCAGGGAAATGTTTTCTTTAGCGCCAAAAGTTTGATGAGCAACAATACTGATGTTGTCAAATATCTTAAAAGGCGATTCTATAAAAGACAGGCTTTACCACCCTTTCGAAATCATACCGGCGCTCCAAAAAAACATGCGATATCTTTAAAATCCGTTGAAAAGACGTCAAACCATACTGCATTGAATTTGAATAATTTAGAGGAGATACACTATGCTTTGGTCTATTCTTCAGGGAAGATTAAAAAGAATAGCTATCCTGTTAAAAAGTTTTTGACTAGAGCTTTTGTTCAAAATAAGATCCAAGTCAATTTGCAAGATGAAATAATAGCGCGAAAAAAACAGGTAGCACTTATTTTTGTTGATAAATTCGGCCATGAAAGTGAGCCTAAAATCATACATTTAAAATAAACCAACTAATATGATCCAAAAAAACAAATGGGCTTGGGCATGGGTGCCAACGCTTTATTTTGCCCAAGGCCTACCTTATGCACTAGTCGTTACTGTTTCAGTCATTATGTATAAAAAATTAGGGGTCAGCAATGCCGATATTGGCTTATATACTAGTTTTTTATATATCCCTTGGGTTATAAAACCATTATGGAGCCCATTTGTTGACCTGAAGAGTACCAAACGCAATTGGTTTTTGGGAATGCAATTATTGGCATCAGTGGCACTATTGGCGATTGGCCTCACCTTACCGACAAATATTTTTTTTATAACGAGTTTAGCCTGTTTTTGGATGGTCGCTTTTGCCTCTGCAACAAATGATATTGCTACGGATGGTTATTATATGATAGGACTCACGGAGGGGAAACAAGCCTATTTTGTGGGTATGCGAAGTGTATTCTATAAACTAGCTAATGTTACTGGCCAAGGACTCTTAGTGGTATTGGCAGGGTTTTTGGAAAACTACTATGGTGACAATACCAAAGCATGGTCCTACACAATGATTTGCGCAGGTTTCCTTATGTTACTATTAACGATATCAAACTTTTTTGTGACGCCAAAGTTTGAGGGTTCAGCAGCGATTGAACTCGAGAAACCTAAAGGTTTTGTGGAAGTGTTTATTTCTTTTTTCAATAAACCAGGTATGGGAATAGCATTGGCCTTTATTCTATTTTTTAGACTGGGTGAATCGCAATTGGTGAAAATGGCATCTCCATTCTTACTGGATCCGACTTCCGTAGGCGGATTGGGATATACCACTTCAGAAGTAGGTACTATTTACGGCACTATCGGTGTCATCTTTTTGACAATAGGCGGCATTCTAGGAGGAGTTTTAATCTCTCGGCAAGGCCTGAAAAAATGGATGTTGCCTATGCTAATCTCACTCAACGCTCCGAATGCCCTTTACGCCTTATTAGCTATAACTGAAACTACATCAGTATGGGCCGTGACAGGAACTGTAATAGTAGAGCAATTTGGTTATGGTTTTGGTATAGCGGGTTTCATGGTCTACCTGATTTATATAGCAGAAGGAAATTCCAAAACCTCACATTATGCACTGGCCACAGGCTTTATGGCCTTGGGTATGATGTTACCCGGTCTGATTAGCGGTTATATGCAGGAATGGTTGGGCTATGGTGGATTCTTCGTTTGGGTCGTAATTGCTGCCCTTCCCGCGTTCGTATTATTGAAATATATCAAATACCCTGCTGATTTTGGTAAAGCAAAAGCATAAATGAATAAACTACTAGACTACGAAATCGCTAAGGAAGAGCTAAGTTTTTCGGAAAAAGCAGGGCAACTATTCATGCCCGCAGCCTTTGTAAACGATACCGAGGAAGAAATTCAAAGATTAGAAATTCTAATACAAAATCATAGTATCGGCGCCCTCTGTTTTTTTCACAGTCGAGCCAGTGCCGCCACCAACTATGAAGGCAAGAATGAAGTCATTTTCAATACCGACAGTTTTCAGACGCTTCAAACCCTAATAGCAAGATATCAAGGTGTTTCCAAACATCCCTTGCTCATTGCTATCGACGCTGAATGGGGGCTGGCAATGCGCATTGAAAATACACCTCAATATCCCTACGCTATAACCTTAGGAGCAATTCAAGGTAATGATAATTTGATTTATGAAGTAGGAAGGAACATAGCACTAGATTGCAAAGCAGCAGGAATCCATTGGAATTTGGCTCCCTGTGTGGATATTAATAATAATCCGAATAATCCTGTCATCGGCTATCGCTCTTTTGGAGAAGATAAAATCAACGTAGCGGCAAAAGCCTTGGCCTATGTTAAGGGAACAGAAAGCGAGGGCGTTCTGACCAGCATCAAACACTTTCCCGGGCACGGCGATACGGAAACGGATTCCCATTTGGGACTTCCATTGATTGACAAATCAAAGGAAGAATTAGTCGAAAATGAACTCTTTCCTTTCCAAAAGCTAATCGATCAAGGAGTAGATTCCGTGATGGTTGGACATTTGTCCGTACCAGCTCTGGCCAATGGGCAAACCATTTCTTCAAGTATATCAAAAGTTATTATCAAAGGACTTTTAAGAGGGGAAATGGGCTTTGATGGAACAGTGATTTCCGATGCCTTGAATATGCATGCGGTTTCAAAAAACTATCCTAGAAAAGGAGAATTAGAATGGCTTGCCTTCGATGCTGGTAATGATGTTTTGTGTTTTTCGGAACATATGGTCGAAGGAATTGCGACTATACTAAAAAATGCATCCACAGCACAAATAGAAGAAAGTTTTCAGCGCGTCTGGAAGCTCAAAGAAAAAGCACTTCGGTCAGTTGAAATGGCGTCTAGAACAAGTTCAAAACCTGAAACCGATAACAAACTAAATCGAAAACTTGCCGAAAATAGCTTGACTTTACTGAAAGGAAAAGTAGCTGATATCTCAACTTTTAGAAATAAGGACTTTTGTACACTAACTATAAAACGAGCATCTCTCGACAAAGGGGCTAACGAAATTTTAGATAGTTTGAAGGAAATTAAAACGGAGACCGAACAAGAAAAAGACATCCTTATATTATTGACTCCTCCACAAGTTAAGCCAGCAAATAACTTTGGGCTGTTAAAGGAAGAAATCGATTTTATAAACGAACTCATACAGACCAAGAATGTCGTTTTATATCTTTTCGGAAATCCGTATGTTTTGAATCATTTGAGCATTGAAAAAACTACGGCCGTTGTAGTCGCTTATCAAACTTTTATCGAATTTCAAGATGTCGCGACAGCGCATTTTTTAGGAAAAATCAAGGCCAAAGGAAAATTGCCTGTAACCATTAATTAAGAGCCGATGAAAACTTATAAAATTGTTGGTCTCATGTCCGGAACATCCTTAGATGGACTAGACCTTTGCTATTGCAACATCACTAAGAATATTGGCCAATGGTCTTTTGAAATTATAGAAACCAAGAGCATTTCCTATTCCGAGGATATGCAATCTGAACTAAGAGATTCCATTTTCCTTAAAGCGGATGCCTTATTGCAGTTTCATAATACTTATGGAACGTGGTTAGGGAAGCAAGCGAAACAATTTATTTCCGATAAAAAACTTGAGGTTGACTATATCGCTAGTCACGGGCATACCACACACCATCAACCCGAAAACGGACTCACCTTTCAAATTGGTTCAGGTCAGCATATAGCGAATGAAAGTGGTTTCAAAGTAATTTGTGATTTTAGAACAAACGATGTCTCCTTAGGCGGACAAGGAGCCCCTTTGGTACCAATTGGCGACCAACTATTTTTTGGGGAATATGACTTTTGTTTGAATTTAGGGGGAATCAGTAATATATCCTTGGAGCAAAAAGGAAAGCGATTCGCATATGATATCGGTTTGGCGAATATGATTTTAAACTACATTACCAGAAAAATTGATTTAGCCTATGATAATGGAGGTGAACTTGCGCGTTCAGGACGCATCAATCAAAACATGCTCGATAAATTAAACGCATTGAAATACTATTTGCTGCCCCATCCGAAATCCATTGGATATGAATGGTTCGTTAACGAAGTGGCGCCTATCGTTGACAGCACGGATGATACAACTGAAAATCTTTTGCATACATCCATTCATCATATTTGCGAAAAAGTAGCACAACAAGTGAAGCTAAACAGCACTAAAAAAGTATGTTCCTTGTTGGTTACCGGTGGGGGCGCTTTAAATCATTTTCTGATTGAAGTACTTCAAGAAAAATTAGGTGAAAGCACCAATGTTGTAGTTCCAGAAAAAGAGCTTATCGAATTTAAAGAGGCTATGGTTTTTGCTTTAATGGGAGCTCTTCGCGCAGAACAAGAAATCAATGTGCTAAAATCAGTTACGGGAGCAAAAAGAGATTCTTCAAGCGGAGTACTCTATTTGCCAGCTTTTGATTAAGTGGAAATCCCTATATTAGAAGGCTATTGCAAAACAATTCAACTATGAGTGACAAACAACAAAAAGCAACCGCTTATTGGAAGGAAAACGTAAGATACCTATTCATGCTTCTTATCATTTGGTTTGTGGTTTCCTATGGGGCAGGAATTCTTTTTAAGGATGCCTTGGATACTTTTCAAATTGGCGGCTTCAAATTAGGTTTTTGGTTTGCCCAACAGGGCTCCATTTATGTGTTTGTCGTTTTAATTTTCGTGTATGTGCGATTAATGAACAAGTTGGATAAAAAATATGGCTACAATGAATAACCATAATTTATACTCAAAACCATAAACCAAAAACGATCAACTAACAACCAACCTTATGACTGTTCAAACTTGGACGTATATTTTAGTAGGAATTACCTTTACCCTCTATATCGGTATTGCCATCTGGTCAAGAGCTGGCTCTACAAAGGAGTTTTATGTCGCAGGAGGCGGGGTTTCACCTTTAGCCAACGGGATGGCGACCGCAGCTGATTGGATGTCGGCCGCATCTTTTATATCCATGGCGGGAATTATTGCCTTTGCGGGGTATGACGGTTCTGTGTACCTCATGGGATGGACTGGAGGTTACGTGCTCTTGGCGCTTCTGCTTGCACCTTACTTGCGTAAATTTGGAAAGTTTACCGTGCCTGATTTTATTGGGGACCGCTATTATTCTAAAACGGCACGTATTGTTGCGGTAATATGCGCCCTGATCGTTTCATTCACCTACGTTGCGGGACAAATGCGCGGTGTTGGCTTGGTATTTTCCCGATTTCTTGAGGTGGATATTGATACTGGGGTGATCATTGGGATGATTATCGTTCTCTTTTACGCCGTGTTGGGGGGGATGAAAGGCATCACCTATACGCAAGTGGCTCAGTACTGTGTATTGATTTTCGCTTTTATGGTACCTGCGATTTTCATATCCATACAAATGACAGGAAATCCTATTCCACAATTGGGTATGGGGTCGACTTTGAATGACGGTTCGGGCGTGTATCTTTTGGATAAATTGGATGGATTATCAACCGAACTTGGTTTTACTGAATATACCAATGGTTCAAAATCCATGACCGATGTGTTCATGATTACCTTGGCTTTAATGGTAGGTACCGCAGGATTACCTCATGTAATCGTTCGCTTTTTTACTGTAAAGCGGGTGAAGGATGCTCGTAAATCAGCTGGTTGGGCCTTATTGTTAATCGCAATATTATATACCACGGCACCTGCAGTTTCTGTATTTGCACGCACCAATTTGATCGATACCGTAAGCAATCAAGAATACTCAAAAATGCCCGAATGGTTCAAAACATGGGAAAAGACCAAATTGATTTCTTTTGACGATAAAAATGGAGATGGCAGAATTCAATACGTCGCTGATGCTACAAAAAATGAACTAACCGTAGATCGTGATATTATGGTTCTAGCCAACCCTGAAATTGCAAAATTGCCGGCTTGGGTAATTGCCCTTGTTGCCGCTGGCGCCCTAGCAGCAGCTCTTTCGACGGCAGCTGGATTATTGTTGGTCATTTCATCATCGGTTTCACATGACTTGATTAAAAAAGTTTTTAATCCCAACATATCGGATAAAGGTGAATTGATGGCTGCTCGCCTTTCAGCGGTAGTGGCTGTAGTAATCGCTGGTTATTTTGGTATAAATCCTCCGGGTTTTGTTGCCGCGGTGGTTGCCTTGGCCTTCGGGCTAGCGGCAGCATCGTTCTTTCCGGCCATTGTTTTGGGCATATTTTATAAAAAAATGAACAAAGAAGGCGCCATCGCAGGAATGGTAATCGGCATCTCATTGATGTTATTCTACATGTTGAAATTCAAATTCGGAATTTTCGATGGCGGAAAAACTATAGTAGCAAGTTTGCAAAAAGATTGGTGGTTTGGAATTTCTCCTGAAGGATTTGGAAGTGTCGCGATGTTGGTGAATTTCGCTGTATCCATACTTATTATGCAATTTACGCCGGCTCCTCCCAAAAACGTTCAGGAAATAGTAGAGGATATTCGAATTCCCAGTGGTGCTGGAGAAGCTGTTGATCACTAAATTTTTGCTATTTTTAAAACCCCTGTTTACAGTCCACGATATGCTTGGACTGACAAACAACAAATTAGCTAAGCTCCTAACAATTAGGAACACCAATGTCATACTGAGCCCGTCGAAGCACTCTAATAAGAATTAACAATTTTATCCCATGAGCAATTATCATATAAAACACTTAGAAGAATATTATCAAGTATATCGTAAGTCCGTTAGGAACCCTGAGGCTTTTTGGGAAGAAATTGCCGAAGAGCATTTCGTCTGGCGTAAAAAATGGGATAATGTGCTAAGTTGGGACTTTACAAAACCAGAAGTCAAATGGTTCGAGGGTGCAAAGCTCAATATTACCGAAAATTGTTTGGACCGTCATCTGCCTACCCGTGGAAACAAAACGGCTATTTTGTTCGAACCCAATGACCCGAAAGAAGAAGCGGAGCATATTACCTATCGTCAATTACATGAGCGCGTGTGTCGTATGGCTAATGTACTAGTAGAACATGGTATAAAAAAAGGTGATCGGGTCTGTATTTATCTGCCCATGATTCCTGAATTGGCAGTTTCGCTTTTGGCCTGTGCCCGAATTGGTGCAATCCATTCCGTGGTATTTGCGGGTTTCTCCGCAAATGCGCTTTCGACTCGTATTAACGATTCTGATTGTAAAATGGTCATTACTTCCGACGGTTCATATCGGGGGGCAAAGACCATTGATTTGAAAGGCATTGTCGATAAAGCTTTGGAAGATTGCCCGGGTGTGGAAAACGTATTGGTCGCAAAAAGGATACATAGCAAGATTAAAATGAAGGAGGGTCGAGACAAGTGGCTTCAACCCCTGCTCGATGATTCTTATGCTGATTTGGTAGCGGAAGTCATGAATGCGGAAGACCCACTGTTCATTCTTTACACCTCCGGTTCTACAGGGCAACCAAAGGGAATGGTGCATACTACAGCTGGGTACATGGTGTATACCGCATATACCTTTAAGAATGCATTCCAATATCGAGAAAACGATGTGTATTGGTGTACGGCGGATATCGGCTGGATCACTGGACATTCCTATATTGTTTACGGACCGTTGGCCAATGGCGCTACAACGGTAATGTTTGAGGGAGTACCCTCCTACCCTGATTTTGGACGTTTTTGGGAAATTGTTGAAAAGCACAAAGTGAACCAATTTTATACGGCGCCAACTGCTATTCGTGCTTTGGCAAAAGAGAATTTGGAATTTGTAGAGAAACATGATTTATCAAGCCTTAAAGTAATTGGATCTGTGGGTGAACCTATTAATGAAGAGGCATGGCACTGGTATAACAACAATGTAGGAAAAAGAAAAAGCCCCATAATCGATACCTGGTGGCAAACCGAAACCGGTGGAATTATGATAACGCCAATTCCCTATGTTACGCCCACTACCCCAACTTATGCAACACTTCCCTTTATTGGCGTTCAACCTGCGTTAATGGATGACAAAGGGAAAGAAATCAAAGGCAATCAAGTTGACGGGCGTTTGTGTATTAAATTTCCTTGGCCTTCAATGGCACGGACCATTTGGGGAAATCATGATCGTTATCGGGAAACCTATTTCTCGGCTTATGATAACATGTATTTTACAGGGGATGGTGCTTTACGCGATGCAGTAGGATATTACAGGATAACGGGTCGTGTAGATGATGTCATCATTGTATCCGGACATAATTTAGGAACTGCACCCATTGAAGATTCTATTAACGAACATCCGGCCGTGGCAGAAAGTGCCATTGTTGGTTTCCCTCATGATGTCAAAGGAAATGCCTTATATGGATATGTGATTTTGAAGGAAATCGGAGAAAGTAGAGATCGTGATAACCTTCGAAAAGAAATCAACCAACAAATCACGGAACAAATCGGACCGATCGCCAAACTGGATAAAATTCAATTCGTACCGGGACTCCCCAAAACACGTAGCGGAAAAATCATGAGGCGTATCCTCAGAAAAATAGCTTCAAATGACACCTCCAATTTAGGAGATACAAGTACATTACTCAATCCTGAAGTGGTGCAGGATATAATGGATAATGCATTGTAAAGCACTGTCACATTGAGCGCAGTGGAAATGCCATGGAACACAAAAGGTATTCGACTACACCCAAAATGACATATTTCAAATAATGAGAAGACCTGATAGGTTTTAAAGACCAGTGGATTCTGCACTGTAAAAGTTTCCTATTTTTGTATCAAAAGAAAATAATTCATGTTGATTATTGGTATAGCGGGAGGTACAGGCTGTGGTAAAACAACAGTGGTCAATCAAATTATCAATGAATTGCCAGATGAGGAGGTTGGTGTGATTTCTCAAGATTCCTATTACCATGATCTTTCGCATTTAGGCCTTCCCGAGCGACGTGAGACGAATTTCGATCATCCGAATTCCATAGATTTCAAACTACTTGCCGATCATCTTAGAGAATTAAATGAAGAAAAATCAATTCAACAACCGGTTTACTCTTTTTTGGAATGCAATCGTACGGACGAGACTGTGCCCACCCATCCGACCAAAGTGCTTATTGTTGAGGGAATTCTAATTCTAACCCATCCGGAAATTCGCGAAATGTGCGACATCAAAATTTTTGTACATGCCGATTCTGATGAGCGCCTAATCCGCAGACTAAAAAGGGATGTCAATGAAAGAGGTTGGGATTTGGATGAAACCTTGGAAAAATACCAAACCATTTTGAAACCTATGCATGATCAGTTTATAGAGCCTACAAAGGAATTTGCTGATATTATCATTCCAAATAACAGATACAATACCGTCGCGGTTGACATAGTACGAAGCATTGTAAATGAAAAACTAGTTCAGAAATAATGGGTTGGAAAGAATTCAGAAAAAGTAAATGGTTTCGCATAGCCGCCTTATTCAGCAGTATCTATGTTTTGGTACTTACGGCCTTTGTCGTTTGGATGTTATTTTTCGATACCAATTCGTTACTCATACACCTCGAACTGCAAAAAGAAATCAATAAGCTAGAAAAACAAAAAGAATTTCTACAGGAAGAGATTTCCCAAGATAAGGAGATTATTGAAAAATTGTCAGATCCTAAAGAACTGGAAAAATTCGCCAGAGAACAATACTACCTGAAAAAGAAAAATGAGGAAATCTATCTGATTGAATACGAGGATAGTTTGAAATTGAAAGAAAAAGAGTAAGCTACTGCAGGCCTAAGTTTGCATTGGCTAACTCCAAAACGATCTACCGGAATTTTTGAAATGGTCATCGAAACTTGCCTTAAAATCTTAAACTTCAAACAATAAAGAACAAACACCGGCAACTTTAACTCAATTTAACGCAAGCCTTCCCACTTATTCACTTTGTGTTAACAAAATTCATTCTGTAGCATCGTAAATAATTGTATTTTTACCCCCTAACATGATACATGAATGGGCAAGATTATCGCTATTGCAAATCAAAAGGGCGGAGTAGGTAAAACCACTACTACGGTGAACTTGGCCGCTTCTCTTGGGGTGCTTGAAAAGAAGGTGCTCTTGATAGATGCAGACCCCCAGGCAAATGCCACCTCTGGTTTGGGTATTGACGTAGACGGTGTTGAACTAGGAACATACCAGCTTCTCGAACATACCAAAACCGCCAAAGAAACTATTGTTAAAACATCTAGTCCGAATGTTGATTTGATTCCTTCTCATATCGACCTTGTTGCCATTGAAATAGAATTGGTCGATAAAGACGAGCGGGAATATATGATGAAAAAGGCCATTTCAGAACTTAAAAATGAATACGATTACATTCTTATCGACTGTGCGCCTTCCTTGGGGCTATTGACTTTGAACGCATTAACAGCGGCAGATTCGGTAATTATACCCATACAGTGTGAGTACTTTGCATTAGAAGGACTTGGTAAATTATTGAATACCATAAAAAGTGTTCAAAAAATACACAATGCCGATTTGGATATTGAAGGCATGCTACTCACCATGCACGATTCGCGTTTGAGACTTTCAAACCAAGTAGTTGAAGAAGTTCGCAAACATTTTTCAGATATGGTTTTTGACACCATTATTCAACGTAATGTTCGATTGAGTGAGGCTCCCAGTTATGGTGAAAGTATCATAAAGTATGACGCCAGTAGCAAGGGGGCTACAAATTATCTGAATATGGCCAATGAAGTGGTCAAAAAAAATAAGCAAACGGTATAGATGGCGAAAGCAACTAGAAAGCAAGCTTTAGGGCGCGGGTTATCTGCGCTGTTAAAAGACCCTGATAACGACATTCAATCCGCCTCGGATAAGAATGCCGATAAGGTTGTTGGTAATATTGTCGAGTTGGAGTTAGGGGCAATTGAGGTGAATCCATTTCAGCCAAGGTCGAATTTCAATGATGAGGCACTACAAGAATTGGCAACTTCCATAAAAGAATTGGGAATTATTCAACCCATTACCGTCCGTAAACTTGATTTCAACAAGTACCAACTAGTTTCAGGTGAACGACGATTCAGAGCGTCTAAATTAGCAGGTTTGACGACCATTCCTGCTTATATTAGAATCGCCAATGATCAAGAATCGCTTGAAATGGCCTTGGTCGAGAATATTCAAAGACAAGACCTTGATCCTATTGAAATTGCCTTGTCATATCAAAGATTAATTGATGAGATTCAACTGACCCAAGAAAAACTAAGCGATCGAGTCGGTAAAAAACGATCAACAATTGCAAACTACCTACGCTTGTTGAAATTAGACCCAATTATCCAAACAGGTATTCGAGATGGTTTTGTGAGTATGGGCCATGGCAGGGCATTGGTCAATATAGATAGCAAAGAAAATCAGATTGCGATTTACGAGAAAATCGTTGGCCAAAACCTATCTGTACGAGATACAGAGCGCATTGTAAAAGCGTTTCATGAAAGAAATACGGGTTTTAGCACTACAAGTCAAGTCAAAAAGCCAGATTTTGCCATCCAAGCGAAAAAAGAACTTTCCGACTATTTGACTTCAAAAGTCGTGGTAAGTTCATCCGAAAAAGGTAAAGGGAAAATCACCATTCCCTTTGCTTCAGAAGAAGAATTGCTTCGAATAAAAAAACTAATCCTTGGTCAGTAAAACGCTTTTCATAGCTTTTGTCTTTGGCATTTTTTCGATGATGCTTTCAGCACAGGACGGGAGTCTTGAGGAAAGTGAAATGGATTCTGTTCAAACTTCCTTAAAGAATGATGGTATCATAGTAAAAGATTCCATCGTAAAAAAAGAATATTACCTTAATCCATTAGCGCCAAGTAAAGCAGCTTTTTATTCAGCGGTTTTACCAGGTTTGGGGCAGGTGTATAATAAAAAATACTGGAAAGTACCCATTGTCTACGGGGCACTTGGAGCCGGCATATATGCCTATACTTTTTATAATGGTGAATACCAAAGATTCCGCACTGCCTTTAAAAGACGAAGAGCTGGTTTCACTGATGATGAATTTATCGATGTCATTCCGTTGCCAGGTAATGATAGACTTGAAAGGCTTCAAAATGCGAAACAAAATGAACGAGATCTTGCCTTATTGGTAACGATAATCATCTATGCATTGAATATCGTTGATGCCAATGTCGACGCACATCTAAAACAATTCAATATCAGTGATGATTTGAGTTGGGATATGAATTTACAACCCTATTTAGAAGCCAATCCTATCAATAGCAACCCCAATTACGGAATGGCCTTAACGATAACCTTTTGAAATGAAGATAGCACTGTTCGGGTATGGTAGAATGGGTAAAATGATAGCGCAATCCGCTTTAGAACGCGGACATAGCATTGTTGCCAAAGTCGATATCGATACGAAAGATATTGATTTTTCAAGTATGGACGTTGCCATTGATTTTAGTATGCCCAATGCAGCTTATGGGAACATCGCGGGGTGTATAGAGAACGGTGTTCCGGTAATATCAGGAACTACAGGTTGGTTGCAGGATTACGACAAGGCTGTGAACCTTTGCTTGGAAAAAAAAGGAGCATTCATTTATGCGTCGAATTTTAGTCTCGGGGTAAACGTATTTTTTGAATTGAACAGCCATTTGGCGGAAATGATGAAAAACCTGAAACAGTATCGGGTTTCCATGGAAGAAATTCATCATACGCAAAAGTTAGATGCACCTAGTGGCACTGCAATTACACTTGCTGAGGGAATTATAGAACATACGGATTACACCAATTGGAAGCTGAATGGGGCTTCGGAAAATGAAATTCCGATTGTATCGAAACGAATAGATCAAGTGCCAGGTACACATACCATCAACTATGATAGCACTATTGACAACATAGCTTTGAAGCATACGGCTCACAATCGTGAAGGCTTTGCCTTGGGAGCGGTTGTTGCAGCAGAGTGGATTCATGGCAAAGTAGGAGTGTTTACTATGAAGGATGTACTAGGGCTCTAAAAACTAGTTTAATCCGTTACCGAAAATTGGGATTTATTTCCACAAAACATGTAACAATTGGATTTGAACATGGACTTATATTTGAATTTGAATTTTAGAAAACCATGAACGCAACACAATGGATTATTTTCATATTAGTTGTTCAGGTCATCCATTTTTTTGGGACTTGGAAATTATATGTAATAGCAGGTAGAAAAGCTTGGGAAGCGGCAATACCCATCTACAACGCCATCGTCTTAATGCGAATCATCAATCGACCAAAATGGTGGGTGATTCTCTTATTTATCCCCATTATCAATCTTTTGATGTTTCCTGTACTATGGGTTGAAACGATTAGAAGTTTTGGAAGAAGTACGCTTTGGGAAAGTTGGGCCGTTGTTTTGTCATTAGGGTTGTATAGCTACTATGTCAACTATGGCCTAGACGTAAAATATGTTGAGAATCGCGATCTACATCCCAAAACAGCAATGGGTGAATGGGTAAGTTCAATTGTCTTTGCCGTAGTAGCCGCCACTTTGGTGCATACGTATTTTATTCAACCTTATGTAATTCCGACAGGATCCTTGGAGCGTACACTACGGGTTGGCGATTTGTTGTTCGTTAGCAAATTTCATTATGGAGCGCGAACACCCATGACCGCCATTGCAGCGCCCATGGTACATGATACTTTGCCCATTATCGGCGCCCCCTCCTATTTAAATAAACCTCAAATTCCGTATTTCAGATTACCAGGATTTAAGGATATTAAACGAAAGGAAATCGTAGTGTTCAGTTGGCCGGCGGATACGGTACGTCAATTTTTCGTTGCCGAAAAAGGCGTCCGGAAACCTATTGATAAAAAATCAAATTATGTAAAACGCTGTGTGGGTATTCCTGGGGATAGCATTGAAATTCGAGATGGCTACGTATACGCGAATGGGAAACAATTGGAACTCCCGGATCGCGCCAAACCACAATTCGATTACGTTGCCTATTCAAATAAAGGTGTTTCCTCAAAAATGCTTGTCGAATCCGGGGTAGCTGATTTTAATAGAATTTATATCGCACAATCGCTAAACCGAAATCAACAGATTGCCTTGGCGAATAATGGATATCGCGCCTACCAACAAGGACAAGCTTTTCAGATTCTTGCTGATATGAATGGCATACCTCCTGATTTTGTTCGTCAACATCGCCTTGCGCTGCAAGAAGTAACCAATAGGGAACGCCTCGTAACTTTGACTCAAGAAATGACGGAAAGGCTCATGAAGAATTCCGCCATTGATTCCTTAGTTCGCGATATTGAACCCAAAGGAAAATGGAGCCCGAATTTATTTCCTCAAAATCGTGATTACCCTTGGAATTATAGTAATATGGGGCCAATCTATATTCCTGAAAAGGGAAAAACGGTCGAATTGAGTTTAAAAGTCTTACCGCTCTACAAAAAGATAATTCGTGAATACGAAGGCAATACCCTTAGTGTTTTAGGAAACGAAATCAGCATCAACGGTGAAGTAGTAGACTCATATACCTTCAAACAAGATTATTACTGGATGATGGGTGATAATCGAGATCATTCCGAAGATAGTCGCGCTTGGGGTTATGTACCTGAAAACCATATTGTGGGTACCCCCATTTTTATCTGGATGAGCTTTGATAATTTTACCGATGCCGCAGGAAGGGTCAATAAATTCTGGAAATGGAAACCGCGATGGGACCGAATTTTCACCACAGTAAATGGAACTGGGCAACCGGTATCGTATTTCAAGTGGTTCTTAATCGCTCTCGCAGGATATTTTGCATTTGATTATTTCTGGAGGCGAAAAAAGAAGAAACAGTAACCAGTTGGCGGTTAGCGGTTGGCCACAATAGAAAAATTGAATTTGAGTTTGAACTTCTATTTATAACAAATTGATAGCATTACTCCATCCTGTTTATATACCTAATATTGCTACTTTCGCAATAATAGCCCAAAAGGAAGTACAGTGGGAAGTTGAGGATAATTTTCAAAAACAAACCTATCGCAATCGGGCGTATATCTGTACGGATAGAGGAAAATTGATGTTGAACATTCCTATAAAGCATGTGGGCAAAAACCAAGGGCGACAAAAGTACAAAGATGTCCAAATCGAAAATGATTACAACTGGCAACGCCAGCATTGGCGAACCCTTCAAACTGCATATCGCACTTCACCTTTTTTTGAGTATTACGAGGATGATATCGCACCGCTATATGAAGAGCCTTTCGTTTCTCTCTTGGACTACAACCTCAAATCCATAGCCATTATTTGCAATTGTCTACAAATTGAAATGCCCTCATTGCGAACGGCGAAGTATTTTGATGAACCTTCCAATCACAAAGACGCTAGATTTCTAGTGAACGCAAAAACCGAACCCGCTATTGATTTACCAGAATACAATCAGGTCTTTGGTGACCGTCACGGATTTTTGAAAAACATGAGCATTCTTGATTTATTGTTCAATGAAGGTACGAGTGCATTGACCTATCTGAGAACTATCAATTTAGATTTGCTGGATGCTTAGATTCCTCATCCATTACGGAATCCATTTTATAGTACCGATTGCTGGCGGGCTTCTTTTTTTCAAAGAGAACTACAAAAGAGTAATCCTTATTTTGCTATCAGCCATAATCATTGATATAGATCACCTCTTTGCCAATCCCTTTTTTGACCCTAACCGGTGTAGCATTGACTTTCACCCCCTACATTCCTACTGGGCCATTGGGGTATATCTAGGGTTCTTGTTTTTCAAGTACTCAAGAATATTCGGTATTGCTTT
>JARFRH010000084.1 GCA_029287355.1 Maribacter sp.
AGTCAATGGTCACCGAATAAATGTCAGCATAGCTACTGTCAGGTATAACCGCTTTTGTGTCTTGTGGCTTGCCATCTGCATTCCACATTTGCCCAGAATTACGAATCATTGCCGGCATGGAAGCATCGATAATAATATCGCTTGGCACGTGCAGATTGGTGATGCCTTTATCCGAATTCACCATGGCCAAATCGGGGCCATTTTCCAATGCTGCTTTTATGTCTGCTTCGATTTCTATCTTTTCATCCGTTTTGAGTTCTTCCAACTTGTTGAACAAACTCTCTAATCCGTTATTCGAATTGATGCCTAACGAATCAAAAGTTTTGGCATGTTTTTCAAAAACTTCGGGAAAGAATGCTTCCATCGCATGACCGAAGATAATAGGGTCCGAGACCTTCATCATCGTGGCCTTCATATGCAAGGAGAATAAAACGCCCTTTGCCTTTGCATCTGCAATCTGATCGGCCAAAAAGCTGACCAAGGCTTTTTTACTCATTACAGTCGCATCGATGATCTCCCCTTCTAAAAGGGCGACTTTCTCCTTTAAGATGGCGCTTGAACCATCGGGTTTCACTAATTCTATTCTAATATCCGTATTCGAAGCAATCGTGGTCGATTTTTCATTCGATTTAAAGTCACCCTGTTCCATAGTTGCGACATGGGTCTTGGAGTTTTTGCTCCATTCGCCCATGGAATGCGGATTCTTTTTCGCATAATTCTTAATTGCTCTTGGTGCACGACGATCAGAATTTCCTTCTCGAAGAACTGGGTTCACCGCACTACCTTTGATCCTATCGTATCGTAACTTAATTTCTTTTTCGTCATCATTAGTGGGTTCATCGGGGTAGGATGGAAGTTTGTAGCCTTTATCTTGTAACTCCGCAATTGCTTCTTTTAGTTGGGGTATAGACGCACTGATATTCGGAAGCTTTATGATATTGGCATAAGGGTTTTTCGCCATGGCTCCCAATTCATCCAAGTCATTGGATATGCGTTGATTTTCTTCCAAAAAATCGGGAAAGCTTTCGATAATTCTTCCGGCAAGAGAAATATCCTTGGTTTCAATGGTAATACCTGTTGTCTTGGTAAAGGCTTTTACTATAGGTAAAAAAGATTGCGTTGCCAAGGCTGGCGCTTCATCGGTTTTCGTGTATAAAATCTTCGGCATCTGTGCGTTTAGTTTTGTTTAAAACGGAGCAAATATACGACTTTATACCAGTGAAAGGAGGCCTTAGCTATATTTCATTAATGCCTATGAATTTTTGAAACTGTTCTTTGAAAATGACAAAACCCATATCATTGTACAAGTACATTGATATGGGTTTTTAGAAAAAGTTTACAAACTTTTTGTTTTGTTTTGCAACAAAACTGCAACCATTGATTGCATTTGCGTCACTCTTTCAACGTTTGAATCACTGTATAGTCCTTAATAATAAAACCAAGTCACTATGGCGTGTTTCTTCTCGTTGCCTTAATTAGCTTTTCTATTTTCAAATAGCCAAGGCTGTTTGAAAAATGAAATGTAAATCCATAAGAATGGTTGAAAAGCGACAGCCTTTCAATTTCCTACTCATTATTTAGGGAAGATGATATGACGAATCACATTATTTAACTTCAATAATTGAACAACAATATAAAGAACGTAAACTTTATAACCGCTTTTCAGAATAACCATCAAGCTATTTCCTTCAAACGATATTTAAATATAGGATTAAAAATGGAAAAGTAATAATTTTGTAACAAACTAAAAATCAACATGATATAAACATCTGTTATCAACAATTGTTCATAAAAAAACCGTTCCAAATCTAATGTTAAGGAACGGTTTTTGATATTATAAAAGAAGTTGGCTTTATTTCCGAACCTCTTTAATTCTTGCTTTTTTACCGGTGAGCTCTCTGAAGTAGAAAATACGAGATCTTCGAACTTTACCTTTCTTATTGACTTCAATTTTTTGAAGGGCTGGCATGTTCACCGGAAAGATTCGTTCAACACCAATGGTACCCGACATTTTACGAATGGTAAAAGTCTCCGTGGAACCCGATCCTCTCCTTTGCAAAACCACACCTTTGAAAAACTGTGTTCTTGTTTTTTCACCTTCCTTTATTTCATAGTACACGGTAATCGTGTCACCAGCTGAAAATTTTGGAAATTCCTTTTTAGAAACAAACTCGTTCTCTACGAAGTTTATTAATGAATCCATTTTGTTTAGTTTAGGATTATGTTGTAACCAACATTCACGATTTTCGTCAGAGGTTGATTTAACAGAGTGCAAAAATAGGCTATATCTTAAAATCTACAAGGGTTTATTACCTTTTTTTTGAAAGGAGCAATCCTTTTACAGCGCTTACAAAAGATCAGGTCTGAGTTTTTCCGTTCTTTTTTGTGCTTCTTCCTCACGCCATTGTTCGATTTTGGGAAAGTTCCCACTCAAAAGTACGTCGGGTACCTTCATACCTTTGTATTCCGATGGTCTGGTATATACAGGCGGTGCTAGCATATTATCTTGAAAGGTATCGGTTAGCGCCGAAGTTTCGTTGTTCAATACGCCGGGTATTAATCGAATGACGGCGTCACAAAGAATTGCTGCTCCAAGTTCGCCTCCTGAGAGTACGTAATCACCCACTGAAATTTCCTTTGTAATAAAAGCTTCCCTAACCCGATGGTCAACTCCTTTGTAGTGTCCGCAGAGAATGATGACATTATTCAATAGCGATAGACTATTGGCCATTTTTTGGTTTAACGTCTCTCCATCCGGAGTCATATAAATTACTTCGTCATAGTCTCTTTCCGCCTTGAGTTTAGCAATACACCTGTCAATAGGTTCAATCATTAAAACCATGCCCGCACCTCCTCCAAATTGATAATCGTCCACTTGGTTGTAGCTCTTATCGGTGTAATCTCGTAGGTTATGAAAATGAACGGATACCAAACCTTTTTCTATCGACCTTTTAAGTATGGATGCCTCAAACGGACTTTTTAAAAGTTCTGGAAGTACCGTGATGATATCGATGCGCATGTGAGGAAAATTCTTTAGGTGATTAGTCGCAGGTCCAAAAATAATGAAAACAAGCTGTATCTTTTTTCCAACCCAATTTTTCGTAGAGTTGTTGCGCAGGATTATCAACGGCGGTTTCCAAGGCGAGCCCTTTGTACCGCATTGTACTACAGAATTCCTTGGCCTTGTTCAATAAAGCTTCGCCAACTCCCAAACCACGTTGATTCTTATGAACATACAAATCATTTAGGATGTAGACCGGTTGTAAGGAAACCGAAGAATAGGAGGGATACAATTGCGTGAACCCTATAGGCTTTTCACTTTTAATAGCAAGAAAGATAATCGAGTCATTATTTGAAACCCTTGCTTCTAGAAACTTGGTGGCTGCCTCAATATCGGAATTTTGACCATAGAAAACCCGATATTCGTCTAATAGCAGGGCGATATGAGGAATATGTTCGAAACTTGCTTTAATAATTTTACTCATAACTAAAGCTAAAAAAAGCTCCTATAGGAGCTTTTCGTTTATTTTGCTTTTTTGTATTTATTAATTTCATCTTGCAATTGCCTACTAATCTTTTGTTCACGTTCCAAAGCCCTTCTTCTGTGGTCTTCGTATTCTTCTTCAACTTCGGATAAAGAAGTTTTGGCATCTTGAGTAAGTATATTGCTTCTTCTGAATTTATAAACAAAGAAAAGAAGTAATACCAAAAGTCCTGCAATAATAGTCCACAATATGGTATTGTAGGAACCTTTGGATACTAAAATTCCCAAAAAAGACATACTATCTTTCTCCTCAGTTACCGCTGCGAGATTATTGGTCGTCTCTTCGAGCTTTTTATTTAAAGAAGCAATGGTGGCTTCATGGCCAGAAATGGTTGTTTTTAATTCCGCCTCTTTCTTTGCATATACCTTCAAGGTATCGAGTACATTTTTTCGAAGCTTGTCAAGTGACAAGATCCTTACAACTTCATATCTTTTTCCTTCTGAGCGATAATTCCCCGATTTCTTATAAATATAGTCGAATTGATTGGTAATCGGGCCTTTATCGAGCGATAGCTCTTGAGATGCTTCTTGTGCGTTGGCGAAATGTAGGTTCATGGCCAAGGCAGAAAGCACCAATAACAGTATTCTAAAACCTTTCATATGTAAGTCTTGTTATTAAAAATGATTTAGAGGGAACTAAAGTAATTCAATCTTGTCAATTAAGAAAAAAAAACGCTTAGAACGTTATTCCATAATAAGTGAAACAAGTAGTTGCAAGTGTTTGGGACTTATTTCTTAAGTTGATTAATAATATGTAAAACGTCTAACTTTGGCTATATATTTTGCCAAGCGAATTACCTGATGTGAATATCCATATTCATTATCATACCAAATATACAAAACAATATTCTTACCATTATCAGATACGATGGTGGCTTTACTATCGTAAATGGATGGTGCAGAGGTGCCTACAATATCAGATGATACCATTTCTTTACTCAAAGAATATTTGATCTGTTCTACTAAATCGCCTTCCAAGGCATATTTCTTCATAATGGTATTTATACTACTCAATGAAGTTTTGTTCTTTATGTCAAGATTTAAAATGGCTAGCGAGCCATTTGGTACCGGCACTCGAATGGCATTCGACGTCAATTTACCATCCAACACAGGTAAAGCTTTGGCCACCGCCGCGCCTGCACCGGTTTCGGTAATAACCATATTTAATGCAGCAGCCCTTCCTCGACGGTACTTGGCATGCATATTATCCACTAAGTTTTGGTCGTTGGTATAGGCATGGATTGTTTCTAAATGGCCCTTTTTTATTCCTAGTGAATCTTCGATTACTTTCAGAATTGGAGTGATGGCATTTGTTGTACATGAAGCAGCTGAAAAAATGCTTATCTCATCAGGACTATACTCTTTGTGGTTGACACCGTGTACGATATTTGGAATCTCTTTTCCCGGAGCGGTTAAAAGTACTCGCGTAACTCCCTTCGATTTCAGATGTCTTTCCAGTTCTTTTTTGGTTCTAAAAGCTCCGGAATTGTCAATAACAAGAGCATCGGAAATTCCATACTTGGTATAGTCTACATGCTCTGGCACAGCTGTGTCGATTACATGTACTGTGGTGCCGTTGATAATCAACGCGTTCTTTTTGTTATCTACATCTACAGTACCCATGAATCTGCCATGTACAGAATCTGTCCGAAGTAAATTCGCTCTTTTCTCTAGAATTTCCGCGCTGACCCCTCCACGGGTTACAATGGCCCTTAGGCGAAGTTGATTGCCCTTTCCGGTTTTGGCCATTAATTCTCGAGCGAGCAATCGGCCAATTCGGCCAAAACCATATAAGACAACGTCTTTAGGTGCAATTTCAGCTGCCTTGCTTGCCCCTTTTAATTTTGAAATTACGAATGCCTTTACATTATTGAAATTTGCATCATCAGAGTGGTATTCGTAGGTGAGTTTACCGATATCCAATTTTGAGGGTGGTAGTTTAATATCATTAATGGCCCTCAATATTTCTACCGAATCAAAAATAGAAATTGGTTTCTGTACAAATTCTCCAGCATATTCATGAAGGTGAATGATATCACTTACATTCTTGTCAATAATCTGGTTTTTGAAAAGTACTACTTCAATGGCTTTGTCATACCAGAGATCACTTGTAATCTTAATGAATTCGGTCGTAGCTTTTCTTCTATCGGCTTGAAAGGCCAACTCTTTTTCGTAAGATTTTATGGTGCTCATAGAAATATATGGGTTGTTCTATGTTACAAAAGTAACAGTTTCAAACGTTTTCGTTAAGCTTTTTATTTAATAAAAAACGCCCCAAATTGGGGCGTCTATATTTTTACCTTGTTATTTTTTATTGAAAGATAAGGCGTTCGCGTTCACCATCTTTATCTAGCATTGTAATACTGGTTTTTCCGTATTTCGAAATTTTCCCAAATACTTCTCGCGCCTGTTCTATGTCATTGATTTCCTCATTATCAACCGAAAGCAGTACTTTCCCATACAAGCCATATCCTCTGTAGGTTTCCGGTACACCCACTATTTTTACACCTTTTTTGGTTTTGAACACTTTTTTATCTTTCTCAGTAAGGTTTTTGACCTCTAACCCCAATTGCGGAATAATGGTAGTTTGCCTTTTCTTCAACACTACCGGTACGGTCATTTCTTCTCCATCACGTTCAAAAGTTACTTCTACTTGATCATCCGGTCGTTTCGTTGCAAGATAACCACTTAAATCAGGAAACTTCTTGACCTCGATGTCATCGACTCTTTTGATGATATCGCCCTCCTGAAGATCGGCCTCATGGGCACCCATTCCTACTTCCACTTTTGAAACATAGACTCCTTCGATTTCATTCAATCCGTTTTGAATAGCATACGGAGTATTGGGGTTAATAGGTCGAATACCCAAAAGCCCCTTTTGAACATTACCGTATTCCATGATATCTTCAACAACTTTTCGAGCAATATTACTAGGCACGGCAAAAGAATAACCGACATAAGAACCTGTTTGTGATGAAATTGCAGTGTTGATGCCTACCAAATCACCATTGGTATTAACCAAGGCACCACCACTATTACCAGGGTTGACCGCAGCATCGGTTTGAATGAAAGATTGGTTACGGCCTAAATCCCGAGCTTTGGCACTTACGATGCCTGCGGTAACGGTAGAGGTGAGGTTAAAAGGATTTCCTACCGCCAAGACCCATTCTCCTATTTTAGTATTGTCGGAATCACCAAATGCCAAATATGGGAGTTTATCATCCTGTTCTATTTTAATAAGGGCGATATCCGTATTAGGATCTTTTCCTATCACTTCTGCCTCATAACTCTTGTTATTGTTCAAAGTAACCTGCAGTTTATCTGCTTTATCTATGACGTGATTGTTGGTGACGATATAACCATCCGAAGAAATAATGACACCTGACCCCGTGCCCATTTGTGCGCGCTTACCGTTATCACCTGAGCCATAGAAGAAGTCCCAAATACTTGCTGAGCTTCTCCCAGAAGTTATATTCGTAACGTTTACCACAGCATTTACAGTACTTTCAGCTGCTATTGTGAAATCAGCATCATTCAAGCCAGACCCTTTTGCGGAAGTCGGCGTTAGACTCGTGCTAAATACTTTTGCCTCATTGTCTGAGGATACCATAGCGTACTTCGTGTTTTCAAAAAAGAGTTTGTACGCTCCTAAAGTTATGGCACCTGCAAAAAGTGCTACTAGTAATAAACTTCCAATTCGCTTCATCTGTAATACTGTTTTTGATTTGACTTGACGTAAAATTATATATTTTAACATCTCTATGAGCGGTTTTAACGTCCTTTTAACTGCCAAAAAACGGTTAAATAAATCTTATCTTTGTTATTGACAAATAGGGTATGAAACTTCCATTTTATAAATATCAGGGCACTGGCAACGACTTCGTGATTGTTGATAATCGACAGCGGATTTTCCCCGAAAACGATACCAAATTGGTTGCGAAACTCTGTGATAGAAAATTTGGCATAGGTGCTGACGGACTTATCTTACTTGAGAATGACCGCTCATCTGATTTTAAGATGGTCTACTATAATTCCGATGGCAATAGTAGTACGATGTGCGGAAATGGCGGACGATGCCTGGTAGCCTTTGCCAACTTCTTGGGTATCATTGAGAACAAAACCAGTTTCAATGCTATTGACGGTCTGCACCATGCCACGATACATGACGAAATCGTTAGCTTACAAATGATCGATGTTTCGGAAATTAAAATTAAACCGAACTCAAGCTTTTTGAATACGGGATCACCACATCATGTGCAATTAGTCGAGAACCTTAAAGATTTTGCCGTTCAAAAGGAGGGTGCTAAACTCCGCTATGGGCTTTATGGAGAAAAGGGGAGTAATATCAATTTTGTGGAGCAGTTAGGCGATTCTTCATTCGCAGTACGAACCTATGAACGCGGTGTCGAAGATGAAACCCTTTCCTGTGGTACTGGGGTCACTGCAGTAGCCATAGCCATGTTCAAAGAACAAAAAACCCAAAAGACCCACGTGACTATCAATACCCTTGGGGGTCAATTAGAGGTAAAGTTCAAAGTTAATGGAAATTATACCGATGTCTTCTTGATCGGTCCTGCGGAGCAGGTATTTAAAGGTGAAATCGAGTGTTGAATTTACGAGGAAAACATATCTATTTGAGGGCAATCGAGCCTCAAGACCTTGAATTTCTTTACAAGTTGGAGAATGATACAGCTATTTGGGAGATCAGTGGTACGACTTCCCCTTATTCCAAACATGTGCTAAAACAGTATCTCGACAATGCTCATCGCGATATTTATGATGTAAAGCAGTTCAGGCTGTGTATTTGTCAATTTGATGAAAAGGTAATCGGTTTGATAGACCTATTTGATTTTGACCCAAAAAACCATCGTGCCGGTGTGGGCATTATAGTTTTGGACACGGCTGATAGAAATAAGGGTATCGGGAGTGAGGCTATTTCCTTGCTTTGTCAGTATTCTTTTTCAACTTTACAATTGAAACAATTGTATGCTAATATTCTAGAGGACAATAAATCGAGCATTCATTTGTTTGAAAAAATGGGATTCACATTGGTAGGATTGAAAAAAGACTGGATTTATTCCGATGGAACGTATAAAAACGAACTGTTATATCAAAAGATAAAGCACTGATGTACATAAAAAAGTTTCTTCTCTTCTTAGTATTCGCCGGCCTGATCGGCGGTGGATTGTTCGCTTACAAAGTTTACAACGCCATTTTTGCTCCGAATAACAG
>JARFRH010000166.1 GCA_029287355.1 Maribacter sp.
TTACACTACAGGGCTCATTTCAAGTACTACCGTTGGGGGCATGGATAAGTCTGAGCAGTATTTCTTCGAATATTTCGAAAGTGATGCACACCACCATCATATAGACGGACTACATGCCGGTGATTCAACACAAAAAATCGCAAAATATTTGGGTCTCGAAGGAAGTTTCATGACTACAATCAGCACGGCTTGCTCTTCCGCTGCCAATGCAATAATGCTCGGTGCACGAATGATAAAATCTGGGCGCTTGGATCGCGCCATCGTTGGCGGAACCGATGCCTTATCAAAATTCACAATCAACGGTTTCAAGACCTTGATGATTCTTTCGGATACCTACAACTCACCTTTTGATGAGAATAGAAAAGGGTTGAATTTAGGAGAAGCCGGTGCATTTTTAGTATTGGAATCGGATGAAATTGTCAAAAGGGAAAAGCGTGAAGTTTTGGCATATGTAACTGGTTATGGCAATGCAAATGATGCTTTTCATCAAACCGCCTCTTCTGAAAATGGTGACGGTGCTGTGATGGCCATGGAAAAGGCATTACACATTGCCGGTTTGAAACCAGAGGATGTTGACTACGTAAATGCCCACGGCACAGCTACACCCAACAACGATCTCTCAGAAGGTCGTGCTATGCTTCGCGTATTTGGCGAAGGCAAGGTGCCTGAATTTAGCTCAACGAAAGCATTCACAGGCCATACTCTGGCAGTAGCAGGTGCTGTTGAAGCGGTGTATTCTATTTTGGCATTACAGAACAATCGCATTTATCCGAACCTTAACTTTAAAACGCCTATGAATGAATTCGATTTGCTTCCACAAATCGAATCCAAGGAAAAGGAGATGAAACACGTGTTATCGAATTCATTTGGTTTTGGAGGAAATTGTTCTACACTAATACTCTCTAAAGAGGCATGAAAAAGTCGGTTTATATCAATAGCGTCGGTTCGGTTTCTGCGCAAAAAACGTACGACAATTCGGAGTTTTTAGAAGAAATCAGAAATTACAATGCCACAGAACTCAAGGTTGTTTCCCCTGATTACAAGGCCTATATACCTCCTGCCGCAGCCCGACGTATGGCAAAAGGCATAAAAATGAGTACCGTCAGTTCTCAGACAGCTCTAAAGGAAGCCGGTCTGGAGAATGTAGATGCTATTATTGTCGGCACGGGTTTGGGCTGTCTCGATGACTCTGCAAAATTCGTGGGTGATATCATAAACAATGACGAGCAATATTTGACCCCGACACGTTTCATTCAGTCTTCTCATAATACCGTAGCAGGGCAGATTGCTTTAGGAATGGGTTGTAAGGGATATAACTTTACCTATGTAAATTCAGCGGTATCTTTTGAATCAAGTTTGTTGGATGCCCAAATGCAACTAGAAAATAATGAAGCCAGTAACATTTTGGTCGGCGGTGTAGATGAATTGGTAGATCATCATGTGCGTTCACATCAATTAATTCGTCACTTCAAGACCGAACCGGTAACCTTGGCAGGGGTATTGGAATCGAAAACCGAAGGTGCTATAATGGCTGAGGGCTCGCACTTTTTTATTCTCTCCAATGAAAAACAAGATTCGACATATGCCGAACTTCTTGGTATAGATATTTATAACAAACTATCGCAAGAACAACTTGTAGGTCAAATTGATTCCTTTTTAAAGGACCATAATACCCCAATAGATGATGTTGATTTAATAGTGCTAGGTAATAATGGAGATGTTAATTTCGATGGATATTACCTTTCGCTAAGCCAAGGCCTTTTTAAAGACACCCCTCAAGCCTGTTTTAAACATCTTTCCGGGGAGTTCGATACGGCTTCGGCATTCGCTTTTTGGATGGCTTGCAAAATTGTAAAGACACAATCGGTACCTAAAGTCGTAAAATTCAATGACCTTGAAGCCACCCCCAAAACCGTTTTGATTTACAATCAGTATAGAGGAGAAAACCATAGCTTTGCACTGCTTAAAAAATGTTAAGGCGAAAATCCATAAGTATTGTTGTTCTAGTCCTATTTGGTTTACTTCTAGCCTTTGATGGATATACCGTTATTCCAAGTTGGGTGTTTGCAATACTCTTTTTCGTTTTTTCATTGATTACGATTTGTGGGTCTTTTTTTATTCAATGGAATTATCATTTGACTTCATTACATGCGAATAAGACTACTGAGAAAAACGAAATCGCACTTACTTTTGATGATGGCCCGAACCCTGAGTACACGCCACAAGTGCTTGACTTATTAGGTCAGCATAAGGCCAAAGCCACTTTTTTTTGTATCGGGCAGCATATTGAGAAACATCCCGAACTATTTAAGCGCATCATTACAGAGGGTCATTCCGTAGGAAATCATACCTACTCACATTCGAAATCATTTGGGTTTTTCAGCACCAAAAAAGTCACAGATGAGTTAAACCGGACCATCGCCTTAGTCAAAAATAGGACAGGCAAACAAATGAACCTCTATCGACCTGCCTTTGGCGTGACCAATCCTATGATTGAAAAAGCGGTAAATCAATTGAATATAATCAGTATTGGGTGGAGCGTGCGTTCTTTAGATACTACAGAAAGAAGCGAAACTATAATTTTAGATAGAATAACTTCCAAAATATCAAAGGGTGATGTGGTCTTGCTTCATGACACTAGTCAAAAGACCATTAATGTATTGGAACGGTTATTGTTATTTTTGCAGGAAAAAGATTTAAAGTCCGTTGCAGTAGACGAACTTTTACAGATAGAAGCTTATGTTTAGCTACAAACATTTTTTTTTCGTCCCCAGCCTTCGACTTCGCTCAGAACAAGCTAAGACGAGGGTCTTCATGGCCATTCTTCTAGTCTGCTTTGCATTTGGAAATCTGACTGCTCAGACTAAAATGAGCTCTTCCGAGGTAGCTGTATTAAAAGCCAAAGTTAGGGCTCAATCAGAAACGACAGAGACCATTTCAAGTGATTTTGTACAATACAAACATCTCGACTTTCTGTCCAACGATATTGAATCGACCGGAAAATTGGCTTTTAAAGCGCCCGACAAGATTAAATGGGAATATGTAACGCCCTTCGTCTACTCGGTAATCTTCAAAAATGAAAAACTTTATATCAATGATAGTGGTAATAAGAGTGCCTTGGATATGGGGTCGAACAAGATTTTCAAACAACTAAATCAACTGATTACCGCCAGTATCAAAGGTGATTTATTCGACGCTGAGGAGTTCACGGTTACCTATTTCAAAAAAGAAAGAAAGAGTGAGGCACACTTTGAACCAACTGACCCGGAATTCAGGGAGTTTATCAAATCATTTCACATCATTTTCAATAACAACGGCGAAGTTGAGGAGGTAAAAATGATTGAACCCTCTGATGATTTTACCCAGATTATTTTTAGCAACCGCACTACGAACCAACCTTTGTCCGATGCGATTTTTGCTCAGTAGCCTGCTGCTCTTGTGGTGTGTATCCTGCACATCATATCCTAGAAAAAACCACTTGATACGTATTGACACAAGCAGCATTTCTGTTCTAAATCCATATTTCTCCGACACGGCTCAAGATTACATTTACAAGGCAAATATCAGCGCCTTTAATACTAATTTCGGTGGAATTTTCGTTGTTAAGAAATTAGGAGCAAAACATCATCGTATTGTTTTTACGACCGAATTAGGAAACAAAATTTTCGATTTTGCTTTCGATGGGGATGATTTCAAAGTAAATCATATTCTGAAAGAACTAGATAAAAAACTGCTCATCAATATCTTAAGGAATGATTTTAAAGTTTTGGTAACCGAAAGTCCTGAGGTAGAAAAGGCCTACTTGTTGAAAGAGGATACCGTATATCAAACAAATATCCTTGGAAAGAATCACTTTTATTTTAGTGGACAGAATCAACTATACAAGATTACCAAGGTCAGAGGCGGGAAGAGCAAGGTCGAATTTCTATTTTCCGAAATAAATGATAACATTGCACAATACATTGAAATTTCACATCAAAACATCAACTTGACTATTAAGTTAAAGAGTATCTGAATGAAAAAGCTATCATTTTTAATATACGCCGCAATCTTTGGAAATTTATTTATTTCAAACGCTCAGGTAAGACCTGGAATGAAATTGGGACTCAATAGTTCAAACTTAAGTAACACAAGGCTGGAGGAAAAAAGGGATGTTTATTTCGGTGTATTTGTGGACATTCCATTGGCTGCGTATTATACACTGCAGCCTGAGGTTTTGTATTCTCGTCAAGGAGGTATTTCAAATTCAATCGAGTTCGAGGATGTCAATATTAATTACATCTCCATTACTGCGGCAAATAAGTTCTTTGTGGGTCCAAATAAAGGTTTTCATTTTGTTCTTGGTCTAGGTCTTGACTTTAATGTTGGGGGCAACTGGAATCCGCTATTTGGAACCAATAATGATGAATTTGATATAAGTCCTATCGATCTCACATTCATCGGTGGTATTGGTTATGAATTTGGGTTTGGTCTTATTCTGGAAGCGCGATATAAACAAGGTGCTATCAGTACGGACTTCTTAGGGGGTCGGGATTTGTTCGAAGAAGATGGTAGTCAATTTAACGCTGTTTATCAGGTAGGTATGGCTTATAAATTTAAAATTAATTAGATGCTAATAGAAGGATTATATACAGTTCGGAGTTTAGAACAAATTGACCAAGACGTAAAGGCTACTGTGACACTGAACGCTGCACATGACGTTTTTAAAGGGCATTTTCCCGATAGTCCGGTAATGCCAGGAGTTTGTATGATTCAAATGATCAAAGAACTCATAGAACAAACCTTGGACAAAAAACTCTTCTTGAATGCAGTCTCTAATGTAAAATTCATGGCCATCATAAATCCCATAGTTAATAAAACAATAGACTTGACATTGAACATCTCAGAAATGGACGGTATCGTAAAAGTCAAAAATGTAACTTCCTATGAAGATACTGTGGCATTAAAATTGAGTGCTACCTTTAAAATAATGGAATGATGCGTCACCTCCTTTTGCTTTTACTTCTTTTACCCTTATTCGGATTCACACAAGAATTGAAAGTACTTCGATTGGAATATCCGACCGCTACAATGGATATGCATACCGCAGAGGCCTTGTCAAAAACATTAGCACAAATCTCAAAAAATGACGACGCTACATTCGCAGCATATAAGGGGGCTCTTTTGACCATAAAAGCGAAATTCACGAAGCTCATAAAAGACAAAAAATCATATTTCAAAGAAGGAGTAGCTCTACTTGAACATGCCATTTCAATAGAACCTGAAAACATCGAAATTCGATGTATTCGCATGGGGGTACAGGAAAATTCACCGAAAACCTTGAAATACAAGGGCAACATTGACAAGGACAAGCAATTCTTACTTGACCATTATGCAGCTGTAAAAAACCTCGAAATCAAAGAATTGATTGAAGCTTATGTCAGACAGTCAAAGCATTTCAGTGATGCCGAAAAGCAATTGTTTTAGGAAGGGAGTTCATTATCTTTACGGTGCAAAAAGGCCTATCAATTAATTTAGGCGTCGAAGAAAATCACCAGTGCCGAACACCTCATCAATTCAGGAAACAATGAACCGGCTTAAATGCTGTGTGCTCGTGCCTACCTATAATAATCACAAGACCTTAAAAAAAGTATTGGACGGTGTTTTAGAACACACCCAAAATATCATTGTGGTCAATGATGGTTCTACGGATACTACTACTGAAATTCTAGCCGATTTTTCACAAATCGAGCAAATACACCTATCCAAAAACGAGGGCAAGGGAAATGCCCTGAAAATTGGTTTTAGAAAGGCCTTTGAATTGAGTTATGAATTTGCGATTACCATTGATTCTGATGGACAACACTTTCCTGGGGATATTCCTGCTTTTCTCGATGCGCTGCAGCATGAGACTACCAAAAATGTGCTCTACATTGGCGCCCGAAATATGAATCAGGCAGATGTGCCTGGTTCCAGCAGTTTTGGTAACAAATTTTCGAACTTTTGGTTTTGGTTTGAAACCGGTACTTGGTTGCAAGATACCCAAAGCGGTTTTCGCTTATATCCCTTAAAAGAAATAGAACGATTAAAACTCTATACCTCGAAATTCGAGTTTGAAATCGAAGTTATCGTAAAAGCGGCTTGGCGCGGAACTTTGGTCAAAAACATTCCTATTCAAATCTCGTATGATGATGAAGAACGCGTTTCACATTTCAGAAAAGGTCCCGATTTCGCCCGAATCAGTGTTTTAAATACTTGGTTTGTGTTGGTCGCGATTTTTTGGATCAAACCTAGAGATCTATATCGACGATTCCGTAAAAAAGGATTTCGGAGATTCCTCAAAGAAGATCTTTTGCACAGCAGTGATTCCCCCAGAAAAAAAGCATTGTCGATCGCTTTAGGCGTATTTATTGGTTTGAGCCCATTATGGGGGTTTCACACCATTATTGTATTATTTCTTGCAGTTCTGTTCAAATTAAACAAAGTAATTGCCTTTGCATTCTCCAATGTTAGCCTAGCACCTTTAATACCCTTTGTGCTCTATGCTAGTTTGAAAACGGGCACATTCATTACCGGAGAAGAATTGACGTACACTTTTGAAAGCATTGTAACTAATTTCGAATTCGTTACCCATTTGAAAACATATATCATCGGCAGTTTGACCTTATCCATTATGGGCGCTCTATTGTTTGGCTTGTTGGGGTATTTCATACTTGATTTATTCGATAGAAAAAAAATGGCCATCCACAATGGGTAGTTTTTTCCATAAGACGTATCAGTTGATTTCCCAAAAAAAATGGTTGGGTCTCTTCTTCCTATTGCTGGTAGTATCATTTCTTTCGATCATTGTTTCTAGGGTCGAATTCGATGATGATATCAGTTCATTGATTCCTGCTAGTGAAGAGGCGAAGAAAACCCAAGAAATTCTAAAATCGATAGCATTTACCGACAAAGTCATTGTAAATATTCATCGAGGTCCAGAAATAGCCGTCGAAGAACTTACGCAGTATGCCTCTGATTTTTTAGACAGTATACAGCGAACTAGCGGGCCATACATTAAACGAATTCAGGGAAAATTGAACGATGATGACCTACCCAACACCTTGAAATTGGTTTATGAGAACCTACCCCTTTTTCTAGATGATAATGATTATAATACCATTGCCGGTAAATTATCAAAGGATAGTATTACTAAAATTACTGAACAGCATTACCGAACGCTGATTTCACCATCTGGCATTATTGCTTCAAAAACCATTCGAAAAGACCCTTTTGGACTTTCCTTTGTCGCGCTAAAAAAGTTACAGCAGCTAGGCATAGGCGATGATTTCAAACTTAAAAACGGATTTCTTGTTGACCAGAAAGAGGAAAATATCCTGCTTTTCATCACTCCAATTTATGGATCAGGCGAAACGGATAAGAATACGCCCTTTGTCAATCAACTTTATACACTTCAAAATCAACTAAAAGAACATTACGGAAAAAGAGTGTCTATAGATTTTTTTGGTGCGGCATTAGTCGCTGTTGCCAATGCGAAGCAGATTAAAAAAGATGTTCAGTTCACTGCCAGTATCGCGCTAGTGATTCTCTTTATCGTATTGATTCTGTTTTATAGAAAACTAAGTCTTCCGATCATCCTGTTTTTGCCCACACTTTTTGGAGGTCTTCTGTCCGTTGCTGTTTTGGTTTTGCTACGCGGAAAAATCTCTGCAATTTCCTTAGGTATAGGATCCGTTCTATTGGGGGTTACATTGGATTATTCATTACACATCCTCACTCATATTCGCAATGGAAAGTCTATTAAAAGTCTTTTTAAGGATGTGGCGCCATCTATCTTGATGAGCAGTTTAACAACCGCTTCGGCCTTTCTATGCCTCCTTTTCTTGAAGTCTCAGGCGCTACAAGATTTGGGAATTTTCGCAGCTACAAGTGTTTTGGGGGCTTCGGTTTTCTCCTTATTGTTTATTCCCCAGGCATATCGGTTAAAAAGCGATAAAATCAAGAAAACAACTTTGCTAGACCGTCTAGCGGATTATGATTTTCATAAAAATAAATGGGCGATAGGGCTATTGACGCTACTATTGACAGCTAGTTTATTTACCTACCGAAATATTGAGTTCAACAGAGATATCGCCAAATTGAACTACGAATCGGAAGTTTTGATTCAAGCCCGCGAAAGACTGGAAGCTTTGACTGATATAGGTTCCAAATCTATTTATCTATCGACTTTCGGAGAAAACCGAGAAGCTGTTTTGCAACGCAATGATTCCCTTTTTAAGAAACTGCAACAACTAAAGGGCACTAATGAAATCATTAGCTATAGTTCAGTAGCGGCTTTAGTACAATCCAAGAAAAAACAAGAGCGCAAAATAGCTGCCTGGCGCAAATTTTGGGGGGAGCAAACTATTCAACTCACGAAACGAAACCTTTTAGAAAGTAGTAAAAGACTAGGCTTCAAAGAAAATACGTTCTCACGGTTTTATGAACTATTACAAACCGATTTCAAACCACTACAACTTTCAGACCTGGACAACTTTTCTTCTCTTTCGGTAAGAGACTTTATTGTTGCCGATTCATCCAGTATGACGATAACTTCTCTAATCAAAGTGGATGTGGAGAATTCGGATAAATTAAGAACCACTTTTTCGAATGTACCGCAAACACTTCTTATAGACAGAAAGCAGGTCAATGAAACCTTCTTGGGAAATCTTAAAAACGATTTCAATCGCCTAATATGGTATTCCCTGCTCGCCGTTGTATTGCTGTTGGTACTTTTTTACCGCAGCCTTGCTTTAACACTGATTACCGCCATACCTCTATTTTTAAGTTGGTTTTTGACCTGTCTCTTATACACATCT
>JARFRH010000167.1 GCA_029287355.1 Maribacter sp.
CGTTCACGGTTGAATCTGCAATGAGTATGATCGCTGGTACTGCACGTTCAATGGGTATGAAGGTTGCTGGAAAACGACCTTTTTAAATCTTAAAAAGCAATTTAAATGGCAAAATTAACAAAAAATCAAAAGGAAGCTCGCGCCAAAATAGAGAAAGATAAGCTCTATTCTGTTGATGAAGGTTCTGCTTTGATAAAAGAAATTACCAAAACAAAATTCGATTCATCTATTGAATTAGCTGTCCGTTTGGGTGTAGATCCAAAAAAAGCGAATCAAATGGTTCGCGGGGTGGTTACACTTCCGCACGGTACAGGTAAAGATGTAAAGGTTTTGGCTTTGGTGACTCCAGATAAAGAAGCAGAGGCAACTGAGGCTGGTGCTGATTATGTTGGTTTGGACGAGTATTTGGACAAAATCAAAGGCGGTTGGACGGATGTTGATGTAATCATCACCATGCCAAGTGTAATGGGTAAGTTAGGTCCCCTAGGTCGTGTTTTAGGTCCAAGAGGTTTGATGCCTAATCCAAAAACAGGTACCGTTACAATGGACGTTGCGAAAGCTATAACCGACGTAAAGGGTGGTAAAATCGACTTCAAGGTTGATAAGACAGGTATTGTGCATGCCGCCATAGGCAAGGCATCTTTTACCGCTGATAAAATTGCAGGTAATGCAAAAGAATTATTGGAAACTTTGAACAAATTGAAACCCACGTCATCAAAAGGAGTTTACATGAAAAGTGTTTTCATGTCAAGCACCATGAGTCCGAGTGTTCAATTAGACCCCAAGACAGTTTAACTAACTGGTAGTAAAAATTTTTAGTATGACAAGAGAAGAAAAAGCAAACGTAATACAAGATTTGACTACGGAGTTAGCGGATAACGCTACCATTTATTTGGCAGATATATCTGGATTGAATGCCCAAACAACTTCTGATTTAAGAAGAGCTTGTTTTAAGGCAAACATCAAACTGTCCGTAGTTAAAAATACCTTGCTTGCAAAAGCAATGGAAGCTTCTGAAAGAGAATTTGGTGAACTTCCTGAAGTATTGAAAGGTAATACTTCTTTGATGTTCTCCGAGGTGGGAAATGCACCAGCTAAGCTTATCAAGAAATTTAGAAAAAAATCTGATAAGCCTCTATTAAAAGGTGCTTTCGTAGAGGAAGCAATATATATTGGTGATGAAAACCTGGATGCTTTAGTTAGCATTAAGTCTAAAGAGGAAATGATTGGCGAGATTATAACATTATTACAGTCTCCAGCCAAGAATGTTATTTCCGGACTTAAGTCTGGTGGAGGTAAACTTGCCGGGATCATAAAGACATTATCAGAAAGAGAATAGTACGCACTAAACTAATTATATTTTAAAATTTTATTAAACGATAGAAAAATGGCAGATTTAAAAGATTTCGCAGAACAGTTGGTTAACTTAACCGTAAAAGAGGTTAATGAATTGGCTGGTATATTAAAAGATGAGTATGGTATTGAGCCTGCAGCTGCTGCAGTTGCTGTTGCCGCTGGTGGTGGAGCCGATGCTGGGGAAGCCGTTGAGGAAAAGTCAGAATTCGATGTGATTTTAACCGCTGCTGGTGGTTCTAAATTGGCAGTTGTTAAGTTGGTTAAAGAATTAACCGGCTTAGGATTGAAAGATGCTAAAGATATCGTTGATAGTGCACCAAAAGCCGTTAAGGAAGGTGTTGCTAAAGACGAAGCAGAAGGAATCAAGAAATCATTGGAAGAAGCAGGAGCAGAAGTTGAGCTTAAATAATAGCAACAACCATAACGCTTTAGGTTTAGGTCTTTTCTCGCTTTTGCGGGGCTAGACCTAAGCCTTTTTATAGATACCGCGTATATAAAGGCATATACGACCCATTTAGTATTCACGATCAAAATACTGTCCATAGATGTTCACAAACACTACTGAAAGAATTAATTTCGCATCCGCTAAGAACACGCCGGAATATCCGGATTTCTTGGACATTCAGATCAAGTCATTTCAAGACTTTTTTCAGCTTGAGACAAAATCTGATGAAAGAGGAGATGAAGGTTTATATAATACCTTCCAAGAGAACTTCCCGATAACCGATACAAGAAATCTATTTGTACTCGAGTTTCTCGATTATTTTATAGATCCGCCTAGATATTCCATCCAAGAATGTATTGAGCGTGGACTTACATATAGCGTTCCGCTAAAGGCAAGGTTAAAACTGTATTGTACTGATCCAGAGCACGAAGATTTTGAGACCATCGTACAGGATGTTTATTTGGGAACGATACCCTATATGACACCAAGTGGTACTTTTGTGATTAATGGTGCTGAGCGTGTTGTTGTGTCACAATTGCACCGTTCACCTGGTGTTTTCTTCGGTCAATCTTTCCATGCGAATGGAACAAAATTATATTCTGCCAGGGTTATTCCTTTCAAGGGTTCTTGGATAGAATTTGCTACCGATATAAACGGTGTGATGTACGCCTATATCGATAGAAAGAAAAAACTACCTGTTACGACATTATTCCGTGCTATCGGATTTGAGCGTGATAAGGACATCTTGGAAATTTTTGATTTATCGGAAGAAGTAAAGGTCTCCAATGCAGGATTGAAAAAAGTCTTGGGACGCAAATTAGCGGCTAGGGTATTGAACACTTGGCATGAAGATTTCGTTGATGAGGATACTGGTGAAGTGGTATCAATTGAAAGAAATGAAATTGTTTTAGATCGTGATACCATTTTAGAAAAAGAACACATCGCGGAAATTATCGAAGCTGATGTGAAAACGGTATTGTTACATAAAGAGAATAATGCACAGTCTGACTATGCGATTATCCACAATACACTTCAGAAGGATCCAACAAACTCTGAAAAGGAAGCGGTGGAGCACATTTATAGACAACTCCGAAATGCGGAACCGCCCGATGAGGAAACCGCACGTGGAATTATCGATAAATTGTTCTTCTCGGACCAGCGTTACAACTTAGGTGAAGTTGGACGTTATAGAATGAACAAAAAATTACAGTTGGACATTGGTATGGACAAACAAGTCTTGACCAAAGAAGATATTATTACTATTATAAAGTATTTGATCGAGTTGATCAATTCAAAGGCTGAGATTGATGATATCGATCACCTCTCCAACCGTCGTGTTCGAACAGTAGGTGAGCAGTTATCTTCTCAATTTGGTGTTGGTTTGGCTCGTATGGCAAGAACTATTCGTGAGCGAATGAACGTTCGTGATAATGAGGTGTTTACACCAATTGACTTGATTAACGCGAAGACTTTATCTTCGGTTATCAACTCGTTCTTCGGTACGAATCAACTTTCTCAATTCATGGATCAAACGAATCCATTGGCTGAGATAACTCATAAAAGAAGATTATCAGCACTAGGACCAGGAGGTCTTTCGAGAGAAAGAGCAGGTTTTGAAGTTCGTGATGTTCACTATACACACTACGGAAGACTTTGTCCGATTGAAACTCCAGAAGGTCCGAATATTGGTTTGATTTCATCTTTGGCCGTTTTCGCCAAAGTGAATCCAATGGGCTTTTTGGAAACACCATATCGTAAAGTTGATAAGACGAAGGTAAATACTAAAGAATATGTTTATCTAAGTGCGGAAGAAGAAGAAGGAATGAAAATCGCCCAGGCGAATATTCCTCTAAAAGACAATGGTCAAATTGATGCGGATAAGGTCATTGCCCGCGAAGAAGGAGATTTCCCTGTTGTAGACCCATCTGAAATCAATTATACGGATGTTGCACCGAATCAGATTGCCTCGATATCGGCTTCATTGATTCCATTCTTGGAACATGATGATGCGAACCGTGCGTTGATGGGCTCGAACATGATGCGCCAGGCCGTTCCATTATTGAAACCTCAATCACCGATTGTTGGTACAGGTCTTGAGCGTCAAGTTGCTTCTGATTCAAGAGTATTGATAAATGCTGAGGGAGAAGGGACTATAGAATATGTTGACGCACAGAAAATTACTATTAAGTATAAGAGAAGCGAAACCGAACGCTTGATAAGTTTTGAAGATGATTCCAAATCATACAATTTGGTAAAGTTCAGAAAAACAAATCAAGGTACCAGCATCAACTTGAAGCCTATTGTTAAAAAAGGCGATAAGGTGAAGAAAGGCCAAGTTCTTTGTGAAGGTTATGCAACTGAAAAAGGTGAATTGGCATTAGGGAGAAATCTTACTGTTGCCTTCATGCCTTGGAAAGGATATAACTTTGAGGATGCGATTGTAATTTCTGAAAAGGTCGTACGTGAGGACATTTTTACCTCTATACACGTAGATGAGTATTCTCTGGAAGTTCGTGATACCAAACTTGGTGCAGAAGAACTAACCCATGACATCCCAAATGTTTCTGAGGAAGCGACAAAAGATTTGGATGAGAATGGTATGATTCGCATTGGGGCGGAAGTGAAACCCGGAGATATATTAATTGGTAAGATTACTCCTAAAGGAGAATCTGACCCCACTCCTGAAGAAAAACTACTTCGTGCGATTTTCGGCGATAAGGCCGGTGATGTAAAAGATGCCTCTTTGAAAGCGTCGCCATCACTTAGAGGGGTAGTTATCGAGAAGAAATTGTTCTCACGCTCTATTAAGGATAAACGCAAACGTTCTGAAGATAAAGATGCAATTAATGCACTTGAATTGGAATACGAAGTGAAGTTTGAGCAATTGAAAGATGTCTTAGTTGAAAAACTATTCACACTAATCAATGGAAAAACTTCGCAAGGGGTATTGAATGATTTAAGTGAGGAAGTATTGCCAAAAGGGAAGAAGTATACCATGAAGATGTTGAATGCCGTTGATGATTTCGCTCACTTGGTTGGCGGAAGTTGGACTACGGATAAAGACACCAATGCTATGGTTGCTGATTTACTTCACAACTACAAGATTAAACTTAACGATCTTCAAGGTAATTTGAGAAGAGACAAGTTCACGATTTCTGTAGGAGATGAACTGCCAGCTGGTATCATGAAATTGGCAAAAGTTTACGTCGCTAAAAAACGCAAACTTAAGGTCGGTGATAAAATGGCAGGTCGCCACGGTAACAAGGGTATTGTTTCAAGAATTGTACGTCAAGAAGATATGCCTTTCTTAGAAGATGGTACTCCTGTTGACATTGTGCTGAATCCATTGGGCGTTCCCTCTCGTATGAACATTGGGCAGATATATGAAACCGTATTGGGTTGGGCAGGTTTGAAGCTTGGCAAGAAATTCGGTACTCCGATTTTCGATGGCGCCACTTTAGATCAAATCAACGGATATACCGATGAAGCTGGAATTCCAAGATTTGGACATACTTATCTTTATGACGGTGGTACTGGTCAACGTTTTGATCAACCAGCTACAGTAGGGGTGATTTACATGTTGAAATTAGGTCACATGGTTGATGATAAAATGCACGCACGTTCTATCGGACCTTACTCATTGATAACACAACAACCTTTGGGTGGTAAAGCCCAGTTTGGTGGTCAGCGTTTTGGTGAGATGGAAGTTTGGGCACTTGAGGCCTATGGTGCATCGGCAACTTTACGTGAAATATTGACCGTGAAATCGGATGACGTGATTGGTAGGGCAAAAACTTACGAATCAATCGTTAAAGGAGAGACAATGCCAGAACCAGGTTTACCTGAATCTTTCAATGTATTGATGCATGAACTTAAAGGATTAGGTTTAGACATCCGTTTGGAAGAATAGTTTTAGAACACACATAACAATACAGTAGCATAATACATTATGGCTAGAATACACGATAATACACCACAAAAAAGGTTTAATAAGATTTCAATCGGTTTGGCATCTCCAGAAGCAATTTTGGCGGAGTCAAGAGGTGAGGTCTTGAAGCCTGAAACCATTAACTACAGAACGCACAAACCTGAACGTGACGGTCTTTTCTGCGAGCGTATTTTTGGTCCTGTAAAGGATTATGAATGTGCCTGTGGTAAGTATAAGCGTATCCGCTATCGCGGAATTGTTTGTGATCGATGTGGGGTCGAGGTTACAGAGAAAAAAGTACGTAGAGATCGCGTTGGGCACATTAACTTGGTAGTTCCGGTAGCGCATATTTGGTATTTCCGTTCTTTACCCAACAAAATTGGATACCTTCTTGGATTACCTTCCAAGAAACTTGATATGATTATTTACTACGAAAGGTACGTGGTAATACAACCAGGTGTCGCAAAAGGTCCGGAGGGTGAGGAAATCAATAAAATGGATTTCTTGACTGAGGAGGAATACCTTAATATTATCGAGGAAATTCCACAAGAAAATCAGTATTTAGATGATACTGACCCAAATAAGTTCATCGCCAAAATGGGTGCTGAATGTTTGATTGACCTTTTGTCCAGAATTGATCTTAAAGAATTGTCTTTTAGTTTAAGACATAAAGCCAATACAGAGACTTCAAAGCAAAGGAAGACTGAAGCGTTGAAACGTCTTCAGGTTGTTGAAGCACTTCGTGAATCTCAAGAGAACAGGGAGAATAATCCGGAGTGGATGATCATGAAAGTGGTTCCCGTTATTCCGCCAGAGCTTCGTCCGTTGGTTCCTTTGGATGGTGGTCGTTTTGCAACATCGGATTTGAACGATTTGTACAGAAGGGTTATCATTCGTAATAACCGTCTAAAAAGATTGGTTGAAATCAAAGCTCCTGAAGTGATTCTTAGAAATGAGAAACGCATGCTTCAAGAAGCTGTTGATTCCTTATTTGATAATACACGTAAGGCATCTGCAGTTAAGACCGAGTCGAACAGACCTTTGAAATCACTTTCTGATTCCTTGAAAGGTAAACAAGGGCGTTTTCGTCAAAACCTATTGGGTAAACGTGTGGATTACTCGGCGCGTTCCGTTATCGTTGTTGGTCCTGAATTGAAATTATTCGAATGTGGACTCCCAAAAGATATGGCTGCGGAACTTTACAAGCCTTTTGTTATCCGTAAGTTGATAGAAAGAGGAATTGTAAAAACGGTTAAATCCGCCAAGAAAATAATTGACAAAAAAGAACCCGTAGTTTGGGATATTCTTGAAAACGTATTGAAAGGTCACCCAGTGTTATTGAACCGTGCACCGACTTTGCACCGTTTGGGTATTCAAGCCTTCCAGCCAAAACTAATTGAAGGTAAAGCGATTCGTCTGCACCCATTAGTCTGTACGGCTTTTAATGCGGATTTTGATGGTGACCAAATGGCGGTACACCTTCCTCTTGGACCAGAGGCGATTTTAGAAGCGCAATTGCTGATGTTGGCATCACATAACATATTGAACCCTGCAAATGGATCACCGATTACGGTGCCATCTCAAGATATGGTCTTGGGCTTATATTATATGACCAAAGAGCGCAAATCAACTCCTGAAGTGCCCATAAAAGGTGAAGGGTTGACTTTCTATTCTTATGAAGAAGTAGAGATTGCTTTTAATGAGGGAATGGTGAATCTTAATGCTGGAATTAAAGTTAGGGCGAAAGATTTCAATGAAGAAGGAGAATTGGTCAACCAAATAATTCCGACTACTGTTGGAAGGGTTTTGTTTAACATGGAAGTGCCAGAAGCCGCGGGATATGTCAATGACGTACTGAACAAAAAGTCGTTAAGGGATATTATCGGAGGTATATTGGCAGTTACTGATGTGCCAACTACTGCCGATTTCTTGGACAAGATCAAGACCATGGGTTATGATTTCGCTTTCAAAGGTGGACTTTCCTTCAGTTTGGGTGATATTATCATTCCAAAAGAGAAACCGGAAATGATTGCCGATGCCAACGGACAGGTTGATGGTATTATGGCCAACTACAATATGGGTCTGATTACCAACAATGAACGATACAATCAAGTAATTGATGTGTGGACCTCTACGAACGCGATGTTGACCGAATTGGCGATGAAGCGAATTCGTGAAGATCAACAAGGTTTCAACTCCGTGTATATGATGTTGGATTCCGGTGCGAGGGGCTCCAAGGAGCAGATTCGTCAGTTGACGGGTATGCGTGGTTTGATGGCCAAGCCCAAAAAATCTACCGCTGGCGGTGGAGAAATTATTGAAAACCCGATACTTTCAAACTTTAAGGAAGGTCTTTCGATTTTGGAATACTTTATATCAACACACGGTGCACGTAAAGGACTAGCGGATACTGCTTTGAAAACGGCAGATGCAGGTTACCTAACACGCCGTTTGGTGGATGTTTCACAAGATGTAATTATTAATATTGAGGATTGCGAAACATTGAGAGGTGTCGAGGTCAAGGCATTGAAGAAGAATGAAGAAATTGTTGAGACTTTAGGGGAACGAATTTTAGGACGTGTTTCATTACATGATGTATACGATCCCATAAGCGAAGAATTGCTTTTGACAGCTGATCAAGAAATCATGGAAAGTGATGTCAAGAAAATTACGGCATCACCCATAGAGAAAATCGAAGTACGTTCCGCATTGACTTGTGAAGCTCCAAAAGGAATTTGTGCGAAATGCTACGGAAGAAACCTCTCTACCAATAAAATGGTACAAAGAGGCGAAGCTGTTGGTGTTGTTGCAGCGCAATCGATCGGTGAACCAGGTACACAGCTGACGCTGCGAACATTTCACGTAGGTGGTATTGCGGGTAACATTTCCGAGGAAAATAAACTTGAAGTCAAATTTGGCGGTATTGCTGAAATCGAAGATTTGAGAACGGTAATCGGTGAAGATGGTGATGGTAAAAAAGCGGAAATTGTAATTTCAAGAACATCTGAACTCAAAGTAGTCGATGCGAAAACGGGTATTACTTTAAGTACGAACAACATTCCTTACGGTTCTCAATTATTCATTAAGAATGGTGCCAAAGTATCGCAAGGTGATGTAATCTGTTCATGGGATCCAT
>JARFRH010000176.1 GCA_029287355.1 Maribacter sp.
GGTCAATCCAGAATTGTCGGTCAGCCGCTCGAATTCAAAATTGCCTTTGTTTTTGAAGACAATGTTCGAGATATTGACCGTAGGCATTTGATCGATAAGCTTTTTCTCGATTTCGTTTTGCTTATCTTTCTGATATTTCGCGAAATCAATAGTACTGATGTAATTGATATAGTCGAGGTCATTGGGTCTTTTGTAAATTCCATTGGTGATAAAAATGTCGCTAAGCCCGTCATTATCATAATCTTGGATCAATGGCGACCAGCTCCAATCGGTCGCATGGGTTTCTGTCATTAGCGCAATATCCGCGAAATGGCCATCGCCCGTGTTCAGTTGAAACGTGTTTCTTGCGTATTGGTCCTCAAAACCGAACCCCGCTTTAATTTGACTGATTTTGTCAGAATCCTCACCGCCCGATTTCATGAATATCGCAGCATCAAAGGGCATCATATCCAAAGAAAAAATATCCGGTAATAAGTCGTTGTTGATATCGACAATATCGACACCCATCGTAAAGCGTGTGGTTTGATTTAGATAGGTGGCCACCGATTCTTTGAAGGACTTATCGCCTTGATTGATGTATAGGTAATCGTTTTCATGAAAATCGTTACCGACATAAATATCCAAAAGGCCGTCTTTATTGACATCAGATATGGCTAGGGCAAGACCATAACCCAATGCACTACTGTAAATTCCGGAAGTTTCTGTAACATCTTCAAATATCAGTTTCCCTTCATTTAATTTATTCTCATAAAAACGGTCTCCCGAAAGGGAATCTTGTTTCCCACGAAAATCAATGTTACCGTAACTTCTGGGCGTATGAACGGAGTGGTTCAGCAAATACATATCCATATCACCATCGTTGTCATAGTCAAAAAAGGCTGATTGCGTCGATAGGCCAGAAAAGTCCAAACCATAGGTTGAAGATACCTCGGCGAAGGTCGCGTCTCCATTGTTGATATAAAGAAGGTTATGGGCTTTCGGCGTTTTGTAGTTTCCCACTTTTGAAATGTAAATGTCAAGAAACCCATCATTATTGATGTCTTCCATGGTGACACCTGAAGACCACGTTGCATCGGTCTTTATGCCTGCTTCCTCCGTGATGTCTTTGAACTTTAAATTTCCGAGGTTCAAGTATAGCCTATCCGAAGTCTGGTTGGCGGTCAGGTAAATATCGTCTAGACCATCATTATTAATGTCACCAAGGGCAACCCCTCCTCCGTTATAGTAATATAGATATTCAATGATATTCAGGTCGTTCGAATATTGCAAATCGTTTGAAAAATGGATGCCACTTGAGTCCGCTGGAACATGGTTAAAATAGATATCGGCTTTTTCTATTACAGCCATACTTTTTTCTTCATTGACACAGCCAACAAAAGGAATTGTAAAGAGCGAAAAAAGTAATGCGTATTTCATTTCTAAAATTTAAAGAAGATGAGGGAATCCTTGTTTCGAGATACAATGATTTTTTTATCGTCCAATAACATATCCCGTATTTCACCTTTTACTTTAAAGCCTTTGCCATCTTTTGGCACAACAAATTTCAAATCACCTTGATTCTCTAAAAAAACGCCGTAGGAAGCATCGTATCGCCCTACTTCCGGTTTTACGTTGTACAGGTTTCCGCCAAGCACAATATCATTATCGCCGTCTTCGTCAAAGTCGCGGGCCAAAATTGTATATATAGTTGAGAATTGTGCTTCGACCGGTAGTTCTTTTACCGCAAAAGTACTATCACCATTGTTAATCAAGAGTACCGAAGTAAGTATGTTGGCCTCTAGTTTGTCAGCTCCTTGTAACTGTTCGGCAGTGAAAATATCTTCTATAGAAGCGCTTTTGAAGGATTGATAATCAGGATACTTCTTGGTAATCGATTTTATCTGATCTGTGAGGTTATGTCGTAGTGCAAAAGGATAGTCTTTTCCATCATTCCTTTGAAAAGTAAGGATTGGATCAATAAAGCCATTGCCATCAAAATCTTTGGAGTATAAGGTAATCGGTTTTTCTTGACTTGCTTTGAACCTACTGTTTAGGCCATGATTTCCGATGATGAAATCCATATCTCCGTCGCCGTCGAGGTCGCTCGTTTCTATGGTGTTCCACCATCCCATTAAACCAGCCAATGCGTTGTTTTTCATCTTAACGAATTTGCCCGACTCGTTCAACAAGATTTCAATACCCATGTATTCCCCCACGATTATCAGATCGTCGTCGCCATCAGAATCAATATCTTGGAATTTCGCATCTGTAATCATGCCTATTCCTTTTAGTGCGGATGCGGCATTTTGCGTGATGTCGGTAAAATTTCCTTTGCCATCATTCTGCAACAGAAAGCCGGAACATGAGGTCCCGTATTTAAGCGGAACTAGACGTTCGCCAACGAATAAATCTAGGTCACCATCATTGTCGATATCAGATGCTTGAGCTGTTGATGTACTATGAAAAGTCCCCTTTACGGGAAGTTGCTGCTCGGATAAACTGAAATTACCATCCCCGTCATTAAAGTAAAGACGGTCTAGAAAATCGGTAGAGTATTGGGAGTATTCCACACCACCACTACAAACATATAGGTCTTGGTCGCCATCGTTATCGGCATCGAAAAACAAGCTGGACAAGTCCTCAGCGTTTTTGTTTTTATCAAAGTCAGTCGTTTTTTTAAGGGTAAATCCGTTCTTTCCACCCATGAAAAGACTGGGTGCGTTTCCTTTGGACCCGCCTATATACAGATCTTGGTAACCGTCTCCGTTGACATCGGCCATAGACATTTTCGGTCCTTCGGTACTGCTCATGTGATTCAGCAAGCGGTCTCTGTCGAAGTCTACGAAACGATTTTCTTGGTGTCGATAGGGTAGCTTCTCTTGAATGGTCGTGAATACCAGGTTCGGAAAAATTTCATTTGCTGATTTTTCCTCTAGTGCATCCTTCTCATAAAGTGTTAAGGTTCGGTCAACGGCAACATCTTCCAAGCTTGTGATTTTGCCTGACGGCCATGTGATTTTTAAAGAAACTGGATCGCTCGAAGGTAAGCCGATGTTCGGCCTAATATCCATACTCGATTGAAAACCCCTCACTGGCTGGTTTTCAATAAAGATGGAATAGGGAATGACTTCTATTCGGGAACCTATGGCATGGGTATTTTGCTTGTCACCTCTTAAG
>JARFRH010000252.1 GCA_029287355.1 Maribacter sp.
GCTTACGGAATCGTTATTACTGTAAGTTTTCACCTCATTAAAACATTCATCACAAAGTACATCTTTTTACTGATTTTTCTTACTAACATCCATATGAGACTCAAAGTTTGTCAACATCACTTTAGAGATTTTAGATCAAAGTATTGGATTTAATACTGGGTGTCGAAAAGTATTTTGTTCAGAACTCTTTACATTACGCCTCTTGGAAGTAGTTTCAGAACTGCAGTTTAACTCCCAAGAACATACTTCAAAAAACGAACACTCTTTACAAAATCCGCTTTTTGTAAAGTGTCATAATAATTATCTTACTTTTTAAAATATCCCTCATAAATGTGAAGTGCAGCACGAGGTGATTAATATTATTTAAAGGCTTTAGGTAATCATTAATTTTCGTGTTTCATTATGCAATATTTTGATGTGAACATTGGTGGTATACTCAGGTAGAAAGAAGGGGATATTTCTTGGAGGAATCACAAGGTACTCTGGTGCCTATGGAGTGGCAATGGTTTCAACTGACATGGCAGTTTATCTTGCTAAGAAATAATTAAAATACTAGTGATGAAATACAATTTAATAGAAATTGACAACAATGAAGCGGCCACAATTAATGGTGGTGGTTGGCTTTATGATTTATATAGAATAATTGTCGAAGAAAAAGACGACTTTCTTGAAGGTTTAAATGCAGGTTTCAATAAGGGTTTTTTTTAAGAAGCTCCATTATTGCAAAAAAGGAATCTTCAGCAAGAGTTTATGCTTAAACTTTTGTCCCGAAGATTCCTGGGTCTTATCACATCTAACCTAAAAAAATTCGGATACATGAAAAAAAACGAAGCCTGAAAGTGAACGAATTAGCATACATTCGAAATCAAAATCAAAACGAACCCATTACAGCAGTATCGTGACAGTGAAAAAGCATCAAAAAAAAGCATGGCTTCAATGGGTTTTATTTGTGGTCACCTATATTGTTGTGGTCGGTATATTTCAATTATTGGGCAGTCTGGTTGCCGGTGTTGATTTGACCCCCGGCATGCTGCACCAAACCACAGCGCAGTCGGTAATCATCGCCCTTCTTGGCCTTTTGGGAACTTTTCTTGTTCTTTTCCTGTTCATGAAAGAGGTCGATAAAGAGCCATTCGTGAAGCTCGGTTTTCAGTATCAAAACCACAAAAAAGATATCGGTTTAGGGGTCTTAGTGGGCCTGGTCACGTTGGCGATAGGCTTTTTGACCTTGGTCTTTTTCGAACAGATAAAATTTACCAGCACCTACTTTTCCGGATATGAGTTGGCACTCACAGGCTTGCTCTTTGTATTGGTGGCCGTAATGGAAGAGACGCTATTAAGAGGTTATATTTTGCGTAAGCTCATGAATTCATTTCATAAGATGGTGGCCTTGATTATTTCAGCAAGCTTGTTTTCTTTCATGCATGCGGCAAATCCAAATATTAATTGGATTAGCTTTTTAAACCTATTTCTCTCCGGTATCGTCTTAGGCTTGCCCTACCTGTATACCCGAAATTTATGGTTTTCGATTTCATTGCATTTTAGTTGGAATTTTTTTCAATCCTTATTTGGTTTTAAGGTAAGCGGTCGCGATTCGTATTCCTTGATCGAAATTGATTTTATTAAAAATTCGGCGATTAATGGAGGGGAATTCGGTTTTGAAGGCTCTATTCTATCGGTAGTATTTCAAGTCATTTTAATTTGTATGATGATTGTTTTCTTTAAAAGAAAAACAGCGCGACACAAAAACAAATTGGTTTTATAAGAAAGCGGTTCCTTTTCAAAATGCGATTCTTATAGTGATGCTGCGTGTACTAAAGGGGTAGACTTTTCCATCCATAAATTTCAAAGTTCATTTTCCCATATCGATAGCGAGACCCTCAACAGTTGGATCTGGTTGACTTCAGATGGTTGTTAAAATGTACCTAGAGAGTCCTATTAAAGAAACTATTAAAAGAGACCACGAATGCGACGCTCTGAGAATAAGCTTAGTGATATTAAAACGTAGCCTAGAAAAATGGCCGTTTTAAAATCCTCAATTTTCACATTGCTCCTAAGAAAATGAGTTTTTGGAAAGAACAAGTAAAAAACAACAGCCGACACCAAGTTGTTGAATCTACAACTTTAGGTGCCGACTGTGTGAATGTAAATTAATCAATTACGTATGGGCCGTCTGCTGCGCCATACAAATCGTTACGAATAAAAAATGTTTTACCATCGGTACCAAAATAAAGTAATTTCAAATCCCCATTACCCAAAGTCACCTTACAGCCGGCGCCGACGGCATCCAAGGCCCATGTACTTTTATCATAATCTCTAAAATCCCTTTTCTCAGTCCATTTGCGGGTTATATCCGTGCCAGTAGTTTGAGAACCTATAAATGGAATTTTAGTCCATCTATCTACGATATAATCCTCATAGGCATAAGTATTTCCTAGGCCCCTTTCAATATAGATGTGGCGGTATTTGTAGATGTTATGAACAATGATACCGCCAAAATAAGTTTTTTGTTCCGTGGTTTTGGTATACCCTAAATAGGCGGCAGCCCCAAAACCTACACTGGCAAATGGGAAACTTTCCCCTGTTCCAAGATTGGCATTATGTACTTCATTGGTGTTAAACGGACCGTAATATTTTGTGCCTATATAGGAGTTGGGAATAGTGTTGCTATTTCCAGCGTAAGGTCCGGGATCAAATTTAAATATCACGAATTCCAAACTTTCTTTGTCATAGAGCCAAATTTCACCGGGTATGTACAGTACTCCAGCATCTATAGCATTGTACCGAATGGCCCCTAAAGGAGCATTCGAATCTTTAATTGAAAATATTTTTGAGATGGCTCCAGTATTGCCATTAAACCAAACATATTCTGTGCCAGCCCCATTAAATAAAATAGCATTTGAACCTGCGACTGCTGTAGCAGCACCTATACCATCTTCAAAGAGTCCAACAAGCTTACTATACCCTTGTGGAGGAAGAACTCCCTTCAACTCACATTCCACAACTTCCATTTCTGTTGAAATATTAACTCCAACTTGTTTTGATGGGTCTTCTAATGAGTATATTTCATAAGAAAGAGGCAGTCCGGTTCTTATGTCTGTACTAGCAGCCAACATATTTGCCAATGCTTCTACATTTGTCTCACCTAAACTTGCAAATGTATTTTGAGAATCTCCACCATAGGCAATCACCTTTACCTTTAGGTTTTCCATCTTCTTCATTGTATCAACTTCAAGATTTCCTTCTATATCATTATTAAAGCCATCATAAGAAGCTGAAATTTGAGTGTTCATTTCCTCCAATGAAGAGGTAGATTCTATTAACATATAGAAAATTCTACCATAGGTCACCTTTTTTATATAAGTTGCAGGATTATCTGCTTGAATATACTTGTCTAAATCTTCAGCTGCAACACTTTCATCAAAAACATCATCGTAGCTTGTTGGAAAGTCATAGCTGATATCATAGTATGATTGATTCAATTTCACGAGTACTCTATTATATGTATTTTCAGTGCTAAATGATAACTTACCTTCTGCCTTAACACCATATCCTTCGTAAGAAAGTCCCATTTCTAATGCAAGCTGTTCTTCAGAAAACACATTTTCATATGTTAAAACGAAATTTGAAGGAACTACTCCACTACTACCGGAGATTATATTGTTCATTGCCTGCCTAACTTGTGACTCGCTCATTTCATCCAAGTCTTGGGATGCTTTTAGATTTCCATCGTTTAAGTTGTACGAAATACTGCCGCCAGCTCTTTTCAACGGTATTGCTTGCGGTTTTACATTGTTTATGGTGTTGCCTTGCAATAGGGCTCCTGGATAAATTTCAGTTGCTACACCGCCCAAAGTCTGAAATTCTCCTGTACCATCTGTAACACTAACCGTTCTGGATTTACATATAAACCTATTCGTTGCTGTTTCTGATCCAGTCTCTGTTGTATAGCTGTCTCTTATACACAT
>JARFRH010000343.1 GCA_029287355.1 Maribacter sp.
GGGTAAATCGCCGTGAACTTGATCGGAGATTTTCCTCACGAAAGAATAAAGCCAGGAAATTACCAATTATATGTTCATACAGATAATCATAATGACATGTTTGAATTGGACGCTAATTGTCTAAAAAGAAATTGGATAATAGAGCTGCACTTTATAGATAAAGAAAATGAAATTGGCGGTTTCTATGAGCAATTACTGGTTTAAAATAACGAACGCACAAAAATGGATACGCTTATTTGCTAGTTCTCGAATCCGTTTTCATTTTATCAACAACCCCCGTTCAAAACTGTTTCCAATACAATTAAAAAAAGCTTGAAAAAAACGTAAATTTGCACTTTCTCAAACCTAATTATTCATTCTATACATGATTCACTTTTTCGGGGATGTAGCCAACAAAGTTTTTGCAGTTCAAACGAAGCAAGAGCTTTCTCAAGGAGACACAAAAAAATTGACTTGGTTGTTTGGAAACCAACCACAAATCAACGCGGCGTCATTAGACGCCTTTTTTATTGGCCCTCGCGCTGCCATGATTACGCCTTGGAGCACTAATGCCACGGAGATCACCCAAAATATGGGTGTTTCAGGTATTATTCGCATTGAAGCGTTTAAAGCGGTTGATGAAACCTTTACGGATTTCGACCCGATGCTATCCGAAAAATTTGACGGAATAGGGCAAGATATTTACGATATCGATGTCACTCCGGAACCCATTTTGGAGATTGATGATATTGCGGCATACAACCAACAAGAAGGTTTGGCTTTGAATGAAGAGGAGGTTGATTATTTAAATCAACTTTCCAACAAGATGGGTCGAAAACTGACCGATTCCGAAGTCTTTGGTTTTAGTCAGGTGAACTCTGAACACTGCCGCCATAAAATATTCAATGGCACCTTTGTGATTGACGGCAAAGAAATGCCAACCTCCTTATTTAAATTAATCAAGAAAACGGCAAAGGAACATCCTAATGCTATTATTTCGGCATATAAAGACAATGTAGCCTTTGTAAAAGGTCCGAAAGTGGTACAATTTGCACCTAAGACCGCCGATAAACCCGATTTTTATCAAGAAGAGGAATTTGATTCCGTTATCTCCTTAAAAGCGGAAACCCATAACTTCCCCACCACAGTAGAACCGTTTAATGGAGCCGCAACAGGCTCAGGAGGGGAAATACGAGATCGATTAGCTGGTGGTAAAGGTTCTTTGCCTTTGGCAGGAACTGCAGTGTACATGACGGCCTATTCTAGATTAGAAAAAGAACATCCCTGGGAAAATGGAATGTCTGAACGCGAATGGCTCTACCAAACCCCCATGGATATTTTGATAAAAGCCTCCAACGGCGCGTCGGATTTCGGAAATAAATTTGGACAACCTTTGATTGTTGGGTCTGTACTGACCTTTGAGCATGACGAGGCCTCAGAGCCTCTAAGTCAAGAAGCCTTGGAAGAATCCCTGGAAACCGGTCACGGCCAAGGGCCTGAAAAGCGCAGATTGGGCTACGATAAAGTGATTATGCAAGCTGGTGGCATTGGTTACGCCAAGGCATCCCAAGCGTTAAAAGACACACCACAAACCGGCGATAAAATCGTCATCCTAGGCGGTGACAACTACCGTATCGGAATGGGTGGCGCAGCGGTTTCCAGTGCAGATACAGGAGAATTTAGCTCGGCTATCGAATTGAACGCCGTACAACGTTCGAATCCTGAAATGCAAAAAAGAGCTGCAAATGCCATTCGAGGTATGGTAGAGAGCGATGTGAATTCCATCGTTTCCATTCATGATCATGGCGCTGGCGGGCACCTCAATTGCCTTTCGGAATTAGTGGAAGAAACCGGCGGAAAAATTGATTTGGATAAACTTCCAGTTGGTGACCCTACCCTATCCGCCAAGGAAATTATCGGGAATGAATCGCAAGAACGAATGGGCCTGGTCATCGGAAAAGACGATGCCGCTTTGCTCTCTAGAATAGCCGAAAGAGAACGCTCCCCCATGTACGAAGTGGGTGAAGTAACCGGTGATGACCGCTTTACCTTCGAATCAAAAACCACAGGGGAAAAACCGATGGATGTGAACCTTACCGATATTTTCGGAAGTTCTCCTAAAACCATATTAACTGATAAGAAGATTGAACGAGTATATGCGGATGCAGCATACTCGTTAGCGCTTTTCCATGAGTATTTGGACCAGGTATTACAATTAGAAGCCGTGGCTTGCAAAGATTGGCTCACTAATAAAGTGGACAGATGTGTAGGAGGTCGTGTGGCCAAGCAACAATGTGCCGGTCCATTACAATTGCCTTTGAACAATGTCGGCGTCATGGCGTTGGACTATAAAGGAAAAGAAGGTATCGCTACTTCTATTGGCCACTCCCCCATTTCGGGCCTCATTGACCCATCGGCAGGTAGCAAGAATAGTATTGCGGAAGCCTTGACCAATATCATCTGGGCACCGCTGAAAGACGGATTGAAATCCGTTTCCCTTTCTGCCAACTGGATGTGGCCTTGCAAAAACGAAGGCGAAGATGCGCGACTTTACGAAGCAGTACAGGCAATTTCTGATTTCTCGATAGCATTGGGCATCAATGTTCCGACCGGAAAGGATTCCCTTTCCATGAAGCAGAAATATAAAGATGGGGATGTGATCAGTCCTGGCACGGTCATCATTTCCGCTGCTGGAAACTGTAATGACATTACCAAAGTTGTAGAGCCAGTTTTACAAAAGGAGGGCGGTTCGATTTACTATATCAATCTCTCCAAAGACAATTATAAACTCGGAGGCTCCTCTTTCGGACAAGTCTTAAATGCCATAGGAAGTGATGCGCCCACTATTGAAGATGCCGCCTATTTCAAAACTGTTTTTGACTTAATTCAAACTTCAATTAGAAAAGGTCAAATTGTTGCAGGTCACGATGTTGCATCTGGCGGATTGATAACCACCCTCTTAGAACTATGTTTCGCTGATGTCAACTTAGGTGCCGAATTGGATTTGTCAAGTTTAGGCGAATCCGACACCATAAAATTATTGTTTTCAGAGAATGCAGGTATTGTTTTTCAATCCAAAGATGGCTCCATAGAAAAAGAAATATCCGACCAAAACATCGATTTGAAAAAAATCGGAAAGGTGGTTTCCAAACACG
>JARFRH010000062.1 GCA_029287355.1 Maribacter sp.
ATGTGAACCAATATGATAATCCATCTAATGCTAAAGCCCATTTTCTAAGTACGGGGCCGGAAATCTGGGAACAGACCGACGGCAAAATTACTCATTTTGTGGTAGGAGTAGGTACCGGCGGAACGGTTTCCGGAGTGGGTAAATACTTAAAAAGCAAAAATCCGGATTTAAAAGTTTGGGGAATCGATACCTATGGTTCGGTTTTCAAAAAATATCATGAAACGGGAATTTTCGATGAAAAAGAAATCTACCCGTATATCACTGAAGGGATCGGGGAGGATATTCTCCCAGAAAATGTTGATTTCAAAGTGATCGATGGTTTTACAAAAGTAACTGATAAAGATGCAGCAGTTTATACGCAATTACTTGCTAAAAAAGAGGGTATGTTCTTAGGAAATTCTGCAGGAGCTGCTATAAAGGGAGTTTTACAGCTGAAAGAACATTTTGCAAAAGACGATGTAGTAGTTGTATTATTTCATGATCACGGTAGCCGATATGTTGGTAAAATATTCAATGACGACTGGATGCGTGAAAAAGGGTTTTCGGAATAGATTCAGTAACTTGTTTTAAAATTGTTTATGACTCGTATTGACAAAGTTGCGTTTAAAGTCAGTGGAATCGTGTTATTTTACTTCTTCGTCCTCTTGGCTTTCCTATCCTGCAGCAGTGATGAGGGAGCAGCAGTTGATATCTCGAATGAGGAGGAGAATACGATCAACCCCATTGATACTTCGATCGATGGACTCCCGCTTTTTTCAATAAATACAAACGGAGCTACTATTGTTGATGAGCCGAAAATCAATGCTGATGCCTCTGTAAGCATGGATGGAAGTGTTGATTTTTCAGGAAAGATAGGCATTGAAATTAGAGGTTCTTCCTCTCAACCATTTCCAAAAAAATCATACGGATTTGAAAGGTGGGACGATTCGAGCCAAGATGTGGATGCCTCTATTTTAGGATTTCCGGAAGAAGAAGACTGGATTTTGTATGGCCCGTTTAGTGATAAATCCCTGATGCGAAATGTGCTGATCTATGACTTGTCGAGCGATATGAACCAGTATGCCAGTAGAACTAAATTCGTTGAATTGAATCTCAATGGCACTTATCGTGGCGTGTATGTGTTCATGGAGAAACTAAAGCGAGATAAAGAGCGAATTGATATCGCTAAATTAAATGAGGATGAGAATACCGGGGAAGATTTGACAGGGGGCTATGTCATAAAAATTGATAAAAACGACAATGGGGGTTTTACTTCCCAGAATTCCTTTGTTTCGCAATTCGGTTCTTCCCTTCGGGAACCCTCTGCCGAGGTTCGTATTTTATTTGAATATCCGAAGCCGGAGGATCTGACTTCCGAGCGAAGAGATTATATTACAACTTATGTCAATGACGTTGAATCGGCACTCGCTTCTGATACTTATATGGATCCTGTTAATGGATATGACCAATATATCGATGTCGATAGTTTTGTTGACTACTTTATTCTAAATGAACTGTCAAATAATGTTGATGGTTATCGCATCAGTACCTTTATGCATAAGAATAAAAATGAAAAATTGAAGATGGGCCCGATATGTGATTTCAATCTTGGTTTCGGTAATGCGGACTATTGCAGTGGCGGTGCAACCGATGTGTGGGCATATCAATTTAATGAGCGTTGTCCTGACGATTTTTACCAAGTCCCGTTTTGGTGGAGTCGATTGATGGAAGATCCGGCATTCGTTTCACGTTTGCAAAGCCGATGTAACGAATTACGTGGTAACATCCTGTCTGAAGGAAACATCTTTGCAAAAGTAGATAGTTATATTGATGTCTTGGATAAAACGGAAAGTATCGACAAAAACTTTCAAACATGGAATGTGCTTGGCACCTATGTCTGGCCCAATAGTTTTGTAGGTGAAACGTATAATCAGGAAATCGACTTCTTAAAGTCATGGATATCTGACCGATTGAACGGGATGGATACTACGATAACAGGTCTTTTGTAGTGATAATGATGACCAACTCAGAACGGAATAAAACCTAATTAGCTCAAAGAACTCCTATTTTTAGAATTATGGTCGAATTGAATTTTGGAAATCAAGCGGTGAAGATCGATGCCGGTGAATTGATAAGTTATGTAGTGGATGGGCACGAGTACATTCATCAGAAAGGGAGCCCCGGTTGGCGTAATTCAGATACGGAAATGTTTCCAATCATAGGCCCGACTTCGGAAGCAGGCTTTCAAGTACAAACACCCAAGGATATTGCCATTCAAGATCAGCACGGTTTGTTACGCGAACTTGATTACAAGATGGTTTCGCAATCAGACACGGAGGCTATTTTCCAAAAGACATATACATCCAATACTCCGGTTCAGAATTCGAAACATCCCGAAAAATCGAATAAGAAGTTGTTGTATTGGACCTATGATTTTGAATTTGAAAAGAAGTTTGTGTTGAACGAAAACGGACTTCAGGTTAACTTCACCGTAAACGGAGAACGCGATACCCCTTTTATGCTCGGATATCATCCTGCCTTTACTTTAGTGACCAAGAACCCAATTGTAATCGCTGAGGAAAACGCGATTACCCTGCCTCAAGTATTGGCGGTAGGGAACAGGGCCTTTAAAGTGATTGGTTATGAAGAAGTCATCCTCAAGGATAAAAACGAACTGCGAATCACAACGGCAGGTTTTGGTAATTTCATGCTGTGGACGGAAGTCCCGAATATGATCTGCATTGAACCGATAACTTTTTACCCCTATGATGTGGAACAAAAAGATTTGCACGAGGGCTTCCAATTCTTGGAAACGGGAAAAAAGGAATTCAAAGTTGCGATCTCGGTAATTAATTGACACCCGCATGAAAGAACAACTTCAACAGCAGTACGGCTTTCTTTTTGAGCCAGAACTCATAGCCGATATCGAAAGGACGGCGATTTATAAGAAAGTACCAAAGGGAGAGGTCATTATTGACATTGGGCAGTCGATTACGGCCATGCCGCTATTGCTAACAGGCGCTATCAAAATTTTAAGGGAAGATGCGGAAGGAGATGAATTACTATTGTATTTTCTGGAAAAAGGAGATACCTGCGCGATGACCTTTTCTTGCTGTTTGGGCACTAACAAGAGTGAAATTAGGGCCGTTGCGGAAAGTGATACCGAACTTTTGATGATTCCCGTGGCACAGATGGATGTTTGGATGAGCCAATACAAATCATGGCAACAGTTTATTTTAGATAGTTACCATACAAGAATTATGGAGCTCATGGAAACCGTGGATACCCTGGCATTCATGAGAATGGACAAACGCCTTTTGAAGCACCTTCAAGATAAAGCAAAAGTTACGCATGACGACCATATTCAAACCACCCACCAAGAAATCGCTATTGATTTGCACACCTCAAGAGTGGTCATATCGAGAGTATTAAAGCAGTTGGAAAAAGAAGGTAAAATCAAAATGCACCGCAATCAGATCCAGGTATTGGACCTATAAGTTATTACATGCAGGTATTCCGCTTACATTCTGGTCGCGCACAGTCAAGACCTATTTTCCAAAAAAGTTTACATTAAGTTTGTGATAATTTGAAATCAGTACTAAATCATACGAATGAAATTAACGCTATTTGCTCTGTTGATAGTAGCAAGTTTGTCTACCCAAGCCCAAAACACCATGAATGAATCTCTGCCGTACAATCAAATACCTGAAGCCCCAGAAAAGTATACTGCGGGCACCGTGGTTTCCCGTATGATCGACGGACTAGGTTTTCGATACTATTGGGCGACAGAAGGATTAACCGACAACGAATTGGATTATAGTCCAGGAAATGATGGGCGAACCATTCGGCAGACATTGAACCATCTTTATTCGCTATCGGAGGTAATCGTTAATTCTGCAAAAAAGCAGCCCACGGATCGTACATTGGAAAGCCGTGAATTTGCCTTTGAGGAAAGACGGAAGGCGACCTTGGAGAATTTAAAAACGGCTAGTGTACAATTTGCTAAAACTGAAGACCTGGGAGAGCACTCGGTAATTTTCAAGCGATCAAATGGCGAAAGTGAATTTCCTTTTTGGAACAATATCAATGGCCCTATTGAAGATGCCGTTTGGCATGCTGGGCAGATTGTTGTTTTGAGACGTTCGGCAGGTAACCCAATCAACCCGAAGGTGAATGTATTCTTGGGGAAGTTGAATGAATAAGAACCTCTGAGGAAGCACCAATTTAAGAGTTTCTTTGGCAGGGTCTCCAAACCATTAATTGACTATATTAGCTATCATATAACGCGGTATGCAACATATTTAAACCAAAGAGCGAGAATGATGTACAGAGAAAAAATTAAACCAATCCTAAAAGGAATAATTAAACACATACCAGGAGTAAAGAGTTTTCTATCAAATCGAACAGGCGGTACCATTGAAAGTAGGTATTGCTATTCTGTTTGGATGAGGCATTTAATTCATTGGGATATTTTTAATGATGGAATACCTGAAAATGTTCTCGAATTGGGCCCCGGTGATTCACTGGGAATAGGATTAGCCTCATTATTGTCTGGAAGTAAACATCTTTATGCGTTGGATGTGGTTAAGTATTGGGATAATAAAAGGAACCTGGAAATATTCGAAGAATTAATAGAGCTATTCAAAAGCAAGACGGATATTCCAGATAACGTTGAATATCCTATGTTAAAATCATCAATAGAGAATTGTAATTTTCCTTCAGGCATTCTTTCTGATAAATTATTAAATGAAACCTTGGCAGAGAACAGACTTAATGCTATCAGAAAGGAAATTATGGACATCGATAACCCGGAAAATTCATTCATTAAATATTATATTCCATGGAATGAATCTGATATTATTTTCGCTGACACTATAGATTTTATTTATTCAGAAACAGTTCTTCAGCATGTTGAAGATTTGGACAATACATATAGAGCGATGAAAAATTGGCTTAAGCCTTTAGGATTAATGTCGCACACCATTGACTTTAAGTCGATGAATACTATTGAAAGCTGGAATGGACATTGGACATTTAGTGATTTTGAATGGAAAATTGTTAAAGGTGGCAAATTATTTCTGATTAACAGGGAACCTATCTCAAAACATATTGAATTACATTCGAAATATGGATTTAAAATATTGATAAATGCACCTATAAAGATGGAAAACAAATTAAATAGAAATCAATTTTCAAGCAAATATCAAAATTTATCTGAAGAAGATATTAAAAAAATCGTATCTTAGATTTTATCAAAATAAAAATGAAATACGTTTCATACGATGCAATATAAAAATTATATATTAAGAGAGGGAAT
>JARFRH010000149.1 GCA_029287355.1 Maribacter sp.
CAATTTAATATCATGTAAATCAATTAATTATGATAAACGAAAAAGATGTAACCCCCATGAGCGGTTACATGATGCTTATGCCCCTATTATTATTGGTGGTCGGAGGACTTCTTATGCTTGTACGAATACCCCTTTTGGGTATTATCGCCCTCTTGGCGGCAATTATCACCATTCCGGGTTTTGTGCTTGTCAATCCGAATAGCTCACGGGTATTATTGCTTTTCGGGAAGTATACCGGCACCATAAAGAAAAACGGATTTTTTTGGGTGAATCCGTTGTATTCCAAAAAAAAAATATCTCTTAGGGCCAGTAATTTTGACAGTGAACGCTTAAAAGTAAATGACAAATTGGGCAATCCTGTGATGATCAGTACTATTTTGGTATGGCGTGTGACCGACACCTTTAAGGCCGCTTTCGATGTAGATGATTATCAGAATTTTGTTCGTGTACAAACAGATGCAGCAGTTCGGAAACTGGCCAGCATGTATCCTTATGATAATTTTGCTGATGAAGGCTTGGACGAAGACATCACACTTCGTTCTAGTCTAAACGAAGTTAGCGAAGCATTGGAAAAAGAATTACAAGAACGTTTGTCTATGGCTGGTATTGAAGTGCTTGAAGCTCGTATTGGATATCTGGCATACGCTCAAGAAATAGCGAATGCCATGTTAAAACGCCAACAAGCCACAGCAATCGTAGCGGCACGACATAAAATCGTAGAGGGTGCAGTAAGCATGGTTGAAATGGCCTTGGAGGAATTAAGTAAGAAAGAGGTTGTCACTCTCGATGAGGAACGTAAGGCGGCCATGGTCAGTAATTTGATGGTGGTACTCTGTTCGGACAAAGATGCTTCGCCTATAGTCAACGCCGGAACCTTAAATCACTAATGATGCGAGTCTTCAATGAAACACAACGATTTACACAATGGTGGGTGCAATTGATAAACATCGCCATTTTAGGTTTCTTAGCGTATGCTGCCTACAATTGGTTCGTTTTGAACGAGGCCGTTGGAAATGTGTCATCTAAAAATCTCACTGGTCAGATTGTGTTTATTGCTATACTAATATTTTCGATTGGTTTGATTTATATGTTCAAATTAAAAACCATCATCGACGAAATCGGTTTACATTATCAGTTCTTACCGATTAACTTGTCAAAAAAAACAATTCGTTGGACTGAATTGAAAAAGTGCTATGTTCGTATCTATAATCCGATTAAGGAGTATGGTGGGTGGGGTTATCGCCTTTCGTTCGGTAAGGGAAAAGCCTTGAATGTAAAAGGGAACAAAGGCATTCAACTAGAATTTAAAGACGGCAAAAAATTACTGATAGGTACTCAAAAAAAAGAAGATGCTCAAAACGTAATTGAGTGGTATTTCAAAACAAACGATGAGTAAAAAAAAGGCGTTTGCACTACGATTGAATGAAGAGATGCTCAAGTGTATCGAAAAATGGGCGGCCGATGAATTCCGCAGCACCAACGGTCAAATCGAATGGATGCTCATGAAAAGTCTTAAAGAAGCGAAGCGAGAACCAAAAAAGAAGTCGTGAAAACGCAGTGTTTAGCATTTACTTCGCAATAATCCATTAAATTTGCTTCTGCTAATTCAAAACCAATGACAAGAGCTTTTTGCGCCTTTGTATTTCTTTTTTGTGCAATTTCACTTCATAGTCAAAATCCAGAAAAATCTTTCACTGTAAAATTCACTTCAGAGACCCCTACTATAGACGGTATTTTGGATGAATCATTTTGGGAAACTGCTGATGGCCCTCATGATTTTCAACAATTTTTTCCCTCTGATTCGATTCTCGCTGAAAATCCAACGGATATCAAAATGGTTGTTAGCGACACCCATTTGTACATTGGTATCACGGTAACCTCAGTTGGCGACAACTGGATTACACCTTCCCTAAAAAGGGATTTTAGGGCTAGTACGGGCGATAGCATGAGTTTAGTATTCGATACGTTCAACGATGGCACCAATGCATTTTTATTTGGTATCAATCCTTATGGGGTGCGTCGAGAAGTTTTGATTTCGGGCGGGGGTCAAGATTTAAGAGGTTTTAATGATTCTTGGGATGTTAAATGGAAAGGCGAATCAAAAATATACGGAAATTACTATACCTCTGAAATGGCTATACCGTTAACTTCCTTTAAATTTAGGGAAGGTGAGACCAAGTGGCGTTTTCAAAGTTACCGATTTGACTTGCAGACCAATGAACGCAGTGGTTGGTATAAAGTACCTCTAGGGCAGTTTCTAGTGAATCTTGCCTTTATGGGTGATATGCATTTCGAGAAACCATTGGGCAAATCGAGAACTCCATTAGCACTAATTCCTTATATAAATACAATTTCGGAAAAGGACTTCACAACGGATAATGGAAACAACAGCCTAAAGGTAGGTGGCGATGTAAAGGTTTCTATTGGCAATGGAATGAATCTAGATGTTACCATTAATCCTGATTTTTCAAATGTTGAAGTGGATGACATTATCACCAACCTAACGCGATTTGAAGTAGGCCTACCGGAGAAAAGACAATTTTTTATTGACAATAGTGATCTCTTCGGCAGTTTTGGGGGTTCAAGAGATGCCAACCCTTTTTTTTCAAGACGTATAGGCATCGCGAGGGATACTGCGGATAATTCCATTGAAAATAGAATTATTGGAGGCGTTCGTTTAAGTGGAAAATTGAGCGATGATTGGCGTCTCGGAGTTTTAAGCATACAGACGGATGAGGATATCGCCAATGAAATCGCCTCCAACAACAATACGATGTTGGCCCTTCAAAAGAAGGTTTTTGACCGTTCGAACATTAGCATGTTCTTTATCAACCGACAGTCATTTAAAGAATATGATTTTTTGGATAGAGAAGATGAGTACAACAGGGTTCTAGGTCTAGACTACAATTTGGCCTCTAAAAATGGTAAGTGGACAGGTAAGTTTTATGGGCATAAATCGTTTCAGCCTGAAGACAAAGAGGGTAACTATTCAGCCGGGGCATTCTTAGGTCGAACTACGAAGTTTTTTAATGTTTTTTCAGATATAGCCTACATCGATGAAGATTTCACGTCAGATCTGGGCTTTATTCGTAGAACCGATATCCTAAAATTGGCGACCTCTATTGAAAAAGTCTTCTGGCCAAAGAGTGATGTCGTCAATAGTTATGGCCTAAACCTCTTTCCAATCGTCACCTGGCGACCGGGTTTAGATTATCAAAAAACCGACCATAATATCATGTTAACCGCTGAAGTCGGTTTTAAAAATCAATCCCAAATTAGTCTAGGTTTTAATAATACCTACGCATTTCTAACTGATGATTTTGACCCCACTAGAACGGACGGAGTTCCATTACCTAGCAATACCGGGTATCACTTCAACAATGTTAGTTTAAGCTATATGTCAAATAGGGCCGATGTTCTTTCCGTTATGGGAGAGTCGACAGTCGGTCGTTTTTTTAATGGCAATATATTTTCTCTTGATGCACAGCTCTTTCTTAGAATATTACCCAAGGCGCAAATAACGATGGCCATCAATTACAATAAAATCTCATTGCCCGATCCACATGCGAGCGCCGATTTGTGGCTTGTGAGTCCGAAAGTAGAATTGACTTTTAGCAAATCGCTTTTCTGGTCCACTTTAATACAGTACAGTAACCAAGGTGATAATTTGGGAATCAACTCTAGGCTGCAATGGCGTTTCGCCCCTCTTTCAGATTTGTTCATTGTCTATAATGACAATTATTTTGTAAACCAGTTTGCACCGCGCTACCGATCCATCAATCTAAAATTCACCTATTGGTTGAATATTTAAATTGGCCATTCATTCGCGCCTTATTAATATTTTAGGGTTTCCTTAACGCATTAATGCTTTAAATTTGCGATTCCGACTAATACAATATCAATGACGAGAACATTTGGGGTCTTTTTATATGTCCTCTTATTCGCAGTTCCCATATTCTGCCAGACCGAGAATAGATCATTTACAGTTAAGCTCATTTCAGAAAAAATCGTTGCAGATGGTGTTCTTGATGAAGCCATTTGGGAGAAAGCCGAAAGTGCCAACAACTACTGGCAGTACTTTCCAACCGATTCCGTTCGCGCTCAAAAGCAATCCGAAGTCAAAATACTTTATGACAATAAGAATCTTTACATAGGAATCAAGGCATATTCCATTGGTAAAAACTATTCCTTAACTTCTTTAAAAAGGGATTTTAGGGGAAGTGGCAATGATAGTTTCTCCATACTATTAGACACCTATAACGACGGTACCATTGCATTCTTATTTGGTATTAACCCCTATGGCGTAAGAAGGGAGGCCCTCATTTCTGGTGGCGGCACTGATCGGCGGAGTTTCAATCTTTCATGGGATGTCAAATGGCAGGGCAATTCGAAAATGTATGATGATTATTTCACCGCGGAAATGACCATACCTCTAACCTCTTTGAAGTTCAAAGAAGGTGCCACCAAATGGAGATTTAACAGTTATCGTATAGAAACCCAATATAATGAAAGGAGTTCATGGGTTAAAATCCCTCAAAACCAGTTGATTTTCAACCTTGCCTTTATGGGTGACATGGTATTTGAGAAACCCCTCGGCAAATCAAAAACACCACTAGCCATTATTCCTTACATCAACGCGATTTCGCAAAAGGACTTTGAAACGGATGAAGGTCTTAACAATTTGAAGTTTGGAGGAGATGCCAAGGTTTCCATAGGCAATAATCTAAATTTGGATGTGACGCTAAATCCAGATTTTTCACAAGTGGAAGTCGATGATCAGGTGACCAACCTCACCCGTTTTGAGGTCTCATTACCTGAAAAAAGGCAATTTTTTATTGACAATAGCGACCTTTTTGGAAGTTTTGGCGACCAACGTGATGCCAATCCATTCTTTTCTCGACGTATCGGAATAGCCCGTGATACGGCTGACAATTCCATAGAAAATAAAATCATTGGCGGGGTACGTCTAAGTGGTAAATTGACGAAAGATTTGCGAGTTGGCGTCTTGAACCTTCAAACCGCAGAAGATGTTGAAAATGAGATTCCCTCGAACAACAATACCATGATAGCCTTACAGCATCGGGTTTTTTCAAGATCCAATATCGGGGCATTCTTTATCAACAAGCAGTCGTTTGAAGATTACGATTTCGTGGAGCGCGAAGACCAATACAACCG
>JARFRH010000188.1 GCA_029287355.1 Maribacter sp.
GAGTATGTTGGCTTGGCAATATTATGGGAAAGGTGAAACACCTGACTCTAATGGTTTGAAAGGTGACAAATTGGTCGGTAACTATTATGTGAAATTTGATCAAGTCTATAAAGCTCAAATCTCAGAATTAGTATCGAAGGGGCATTCTGAAGAAGAGGCAAAGAAGAATGCGCCAATCTTATTGGAAGCTAAGGAAATGCTTATAAAATGGGAAGCTGGAGATGAGGAAGTCGTTTCATTATGGGAAAAAATGAATTCATGGGTTTATAAGGGTTTTGAAGAGACTTATAAAAACATAGGAGTCGATTTTGATAAATATTATTACGAAAGTGACACCTATTTATTAGGAAAGGAATTCGTCGCCGAAGGCCTAAATACGGGCGTTTTTTTTAAGAAAGAAGATGGTTCTGTGTGGTGCGATTTAACCGAAGATGGACTAGATGAGAAGATAGTACTAAGAAGCGATGGCACAGCCGTTTATATGACCCAAGATATTGGTACCGCCATACAACGAGTAAAAGATTATCCTGATATCAATGGAATGGTCTATACGGTTGGCAATGAGCAGGACTATCACTTTAAAGTATTGTTTCTAATTCTCAAAAAGCTCGGATTTTCATGGGCAGAGCAGTTACACCATTTAAGTTACGGAATGGTCGACTTGCCAAGTGGTAAAATGAAAAGCCGTGAAGGCACTGTTGTGGATGCAGATGATTTGATGATAGAGATGACTCAAACAGCAGCCGCTATTTCGGAAGAGCTTGGTAAGTTGGACGATTACGACGAAGTTGAAAAACAAAACCTGTATAAGATGATAGGTTTGGGTGCTTTGAAATACTATATTTTAAAAGTAGATCCCAAGAAACGAATACTCTTCAACCCAGAAGAATCGGTGGACTTTCAAGGTAATACCGGCCCTTTTATTCAATATACCTACGCTCGGATACAATCGATTTTACGCAAGGCGTCGGACATCGAGGTCGACCTCTCTACCACGCTCGTCGGAACATCGGTATTACATCCGAAAGAAAAGGAATTGATCAAGCAATTACAGCTCTTTCCCGAAATCATTCAATTGGCTGCGGAGAATTATAGTCCCGCTTTGATTGCGAACTATATTTACGATTTGGTCAAAGAATTCAATTCGTTTTACCAGCAGGTTTCCATCCTTGGTGAAACCGATGACCAAAAGAAAGCCCTGCGAATTCAGTTATCAAAAAAAGTAGGTGAAGTAATTAAATCTGGATTTAAACTCTTGGGCATCAATGTCCCCGAGCGGATGTAATTGCTATACTTGCGGAATCATAAATTCACGATTCCCACAATTTTATAGGGCGGATCGTTTTTAATTGCTATGCTCACATTCTTGAATTTCGAAATCCTAATAGTTGTAGGCATCTTTTGTTATGTGGTTTATCGAACAGCAATTGAGATCGGAATTAGTCAATACAATCCCTTTATCAAACTAAAACCACTAAGTAGGGCAGAGGAAGACGTTTTGGCCCATAACTTCGTAATGTATGGCAGGCTACCAAAAGCCTATCGAAAAAAGTGTAATGAACGAATCGTATGGTTTCGCAGCAAGAAGAGTTTTGTTTTCTATGGGGATGTTGCCAAAACCTAGGAGTTGAGATTAATAATAAGCGCAACGGTCGCTTTTATGTTGTTGGGACTTAGTAATTATATAATGCATCGCTCGCTTTTTAGGGTCATCGCGTATCCCTCTTTATACTATTCAAAAGTAAATCGGCGCTATCATTTAGGTCGGTATAACTACATTACCGAAACTGATAAAATAGAAAAGATCGCCTCGGCGATCTTTTCAATAGCAACTTTAAATGAACAACCAACTAATCGATGTTGCTAAGCTGTTTCTTTGTTGGAGGAAGCTTGAACAGCTAAGTTGTAAACAACTAGACCAAATCCAATTTTATTGATGGCATCACCTATGTTATATACAACGTCAAGGTTTAGGCCGCCAAAAATCCCATCATACCAACCCGGTGTTCCGGCCATGTATCCAATGGGGTAAATTGCCCATCCTACCAAAACAAACCAACAAAGTGTTTTGTGGGCAGCCAATACCGAACCACCTGCCGCAACGGCAAGTTTCTTGGCTTGACCTAACCAAATGTCATAAACAATAACGAAGTAAGCTGCACCTGAAATAGCGCCCCAAAGTGCTGCATTATCCCTATTCAGTGTTTCGCCGATATAACCAGTCACCAACATGATGACCGAAAGAAGGATTAGTCGCCACATTAGAGATTTTTTGGCACCAGCTACTTTCAAAATAAGAAAGAATTCAACGCACATCAACGGCACCGTCAGTACCCAGTCAACGTATCGAAAGAAGGTGGGTGATTCCCCTACGGTAGCCCAATAATCACGCATGTACCAATAATGTACTGCGGCAATAAAAGTTATCAATCCTGATACAAGGATGGATGTTCTCCATTTTTTGTCAAAACTGTTCATTGACAAAAAGAAAAAAGCAGAAGCGGCCATCATGGCCATACAGCCGACAAAAAAGGTGAAACCGACGTAATCATCAGGCATCATTTTTGAAGCTAACGGAAGTGTAGTCATTAAATTAATCATGTTGAAATGGATTTATTAAGTTTTGTTTAAGTAAATTTACAAATACTTAAACAATTATTGTTTAATAATTATGTTAAAATATTAAACAAAAAATTATTTAAAACTTTATTTTTATGAATTTGAACAGTTTTATCATTGTGGCTACTTTTTTTGCCTTATGGTTAGCCGTGCAATTTGAAGAAGCTGTTGAGAATATTTTTGCTTATGTACTTATCTTGTCCTTTGGAATACTTCATGGCGCCAATGATTTGAAATTGATTGAGCATTCAGATTCCGCCGGTTTTACTGGGAAGAGATTTCTTAACACTTTATTTTACTACGTGCTTTTTGTTTTAGGGAGTGCTATTTTATTCTATTTCGTCCCTGCCATAACCCTCCTGCTATTCATTCTTTTTAGCGGTTATCATTTTGGTGAACAGCATTGGTCATCCAAAATTAGAGTGCCCTCTATACTTGGTAGCATCTTCTTTATGATGTATGGATTGTTTATCCTTTGTTTGCTTTTTTATGTTCATGTAGAAACAGTGACTTTGATTATTACTAACATCACCGAAATAATCATTCAAGAGGATATTTACTTTTACATGACTATTTTTTCTGGTGCTTCAATGCTAGTGCTTTTTATTTTTCTAACGAGGGCAAATCACAGTTTAAAGACTAACTTTCTAAAAGAACTATTCTACATCTCTGTTTTCTTTGTAGTTTTTAGTACCGCATCACTCTTATGGTCTTTTGCCATTTATTTTGTGCTTTGGCATTCCATACCTTCCTTAGTAGAACAGATTGGCTTCCTCTATGGTGATTTCTCTAAGAAGACAATTATAAATTATGTCAAGTCTTCCTTTCCGTATTGGCTGATTTCCATAATAGGAATTTGCTTCATACTTTATCTATTTAGAGATAATTATGAAACATCACTTTCTTTTTTCTTTTCCTTCCTAGCTGCCATAACTTTTCCTCATGTATTGGTGATAAACCGAATGAAAAATACTTAGAACCTGTCTCTTATACACATCTCCGAGCCCACGAGACGAACAATTC
>JARFRH010000206.1 GCA_029287355.1 Maribacter sp.
ACCCCCACCACCTATATCTACACTAGAGTTGGATCGTCGGCAGCGTCAGATGTGTATAAGAGACAGCCCACAGGTGGCAGATTTCATAAACCCGCTTATTTTGGCAATTTGACTTTTAGATAGAAAGGGATAAAAAGAAAATTCAAACTTCAGAAATAGGTAAAATGAAAGTAATCAAAAATGACACTGAATCTGAAAAAATTAATTGTAACAGAAGGTAATATGACACACATGAACAAAAGGTTAAACGTTATAATCGTTTCTTTGATGACTACTGGAGTACTGATTGCCCAAACAGGCGATTTAAAACTTCTTGATTGGCAACCTGTAAGCCAGATGGTTGTAAAAGAAACTAAAATTGTAAAAGCGAAATTTCCTGTTATTGACATCCACAGTCACCTTGGTAAGTTAGAAAATACTGCAACGTACTTAGAAGAAATGGACAAAGCAGGAGTGTGGAAATGTGTGAGCTTGGATGGAAGATCAAAAGATAATTTTTATAAAGAGCATCTTAAGGTTTCACAATCAGTATCAAAAGATCGATTTTTAATCTTTTTTCGCCCTGATGTCAGCAAAATTAATGAGCCGAATTTTGGTGTAAATGAGGCAAAAAAATTAGAAGAAGCTGTTAAGCTTGGAGCCCGTGGATTAAAGATATGGAAGAACCTTGGTTTGGGTGTTAAAGATACCTCCGGAAAGTTAATAACTGTAGATGACCCCAGAATGGACCCTATATGGGCAAAATGTGGAGAGCTTGGAATTCCAGTTGAAATTCATATTGCGGATCCCAGCGCGTTTTTCACTCCTCTTGATAAATACAATGAGCGCTACGATGAGTTAGGGAGTCATCCAGACTGGTCCTTTTTTGGGGATGATTATCCTTCAAAAGAAGAACTTCTTGATGCCCGAAACAGAGTCATTAAAAAGCACCCCAACACCATTTTTATCGGAGCCCATTTTGGTGCCCTACCAGAAAACCTACAGGTTGTGGGAGAGTGGCTGGACACTTATCCAAACTTTTATGTAGATATAGATGCTCGCATTAGTGAATTAGGTAGACAACCCTATACTGCCCGCCGCTTTTTTCTAAAATACCAAGACCGTATTTTATTTGGAACTGATACACCGTGTAATGCTGAAGCATATCGTCTTTATTTTCGTTTTCTGGAAACAGATGATGAATATATCGATCCTACCCCAGCCCATAAACTTCAGGGTCGTTGGATGATTTATGGACTGTCTTTACCCGATGAAGTTTTGGAGAAAGTTTACAATAAAAACGCCTTAAAAATTTTCGATAGGTTTAAAGGGTAGTCATTTTCATTTGAAAAATTAGAGATTACATGGGATACTGCCGGAATTGAAATGTTCAACATGGGTGGAAATGAACTAGTGTCCATTTTACTCAAAAACGAGACTTAGATATGAAACGATCTGAAATAAACAGGCTACAAAAAGAAGCCGCGGATTTTTTTAAAAAGCATAATTTTTATTTACCAAAGTGGGCATTTTGGTCAAAAGAAACCTGGCAGACCAAAGGTGATTTAGCATCAGAAATAGTTGAAAAAAAACTTGGCTGGGACATTACGGATTTTGGCCTTGGAAATTTTGAAAAGTACGGCCTACTACTTTTCACTATACGCAACGGGAAATTTGGCAGGAAAAATACCAAACCCTATGCTGAAAAAATTATGATCGTTCGGGAAGCGCAAGTGACTCCGTGGCATTTTCATTGGGTCAAAACGGAAGATATTATCAATCGGGGTGGTGGAAATTTAGTAATTGAATTAAGTAATGCAGGAAAAGATGGGCTGCTGACTGACTCGCCAGTAAATGTCCAAATTGATGGAATCACCCATTCCATAAATCTAAATGAGACAGTAACATTGGAGGCTGGTGAGAGCATCTGTCTCCCAACTTACTTATACCACACATTTTATGGGGAATCCGGAACGGTTTTGGTAGGTGAGGTATCAAGTGTAAATGATGATGACCAGGATAACCGGTTTCTCGAAAACCTGGGTCGTTTCCCAAAAATTGAAGAGGATGAGCCAGTATTGTACTCTTTGTGCAACGAGTACTCACATTGATATGAGTTTGTTTTATATAGAACCCCAAGTAGCAGGTAAGAAAATTATAGATCGGTATTTTCAACAAACGGGAAAACAATCGCTATTAAAAGTTAACAAACACCACATCGTTTATTGTTGACGAACATGTTTTGAACATATTAATTTAGTTAGTAGTTAGATTATGATAAAAGCATTAAGAGCGAATGAAATCAAATTAATCGTTGGCCTGGCATTGACAGGCTTGTTCTGTGTTGCATGTTCGGATGATAGAAAAGTAGCCCCACTTGTGTTACAGACATTAAACTATACCGAGAACCCTATTGATGTTCCGAATCCCGACAGAGGCACCTATAGGGGCCGATGGCAGAATATATCGCCTAATTCGGTTAATGGGACGAATTCTCCTTTTGGTATTACCCCTGAAGTGGATCACCGGGTTCCGGTTGACGCAAATTCTATACGTTACCATGGAAGACAGGTGCCGCCTGTGGAAGGTGACGATATCCAAGAGACGCAATTTTATAATGGTGTTAATCAAAACGATAAGCCCTACATTGGCGGCACTGGGGTCGCTGCCTTTCCCGCCATATCATTTATGTGTTTTGACTTATGTAATTTTTCCTCGAACGCGTTCCTCTCGGCGAAAGATGCTTTTGGTTTCAAAGATGATGGATTGTTTGTAGACCCGGTCATCGGAACCACAAGAACAGGAAAAACTCAACCCTTAACATCATTTGCGCTTGATTATATAAGAGGCTTGCTTCAGAAGGTAAAAGACGGAGACGGCGTGGCCTTTGTAAAATTTTCTTACGATGGCAATGGGTTTAATTATATTGAATCCCACAAGTATCCTAACCTAAACCTCACCCAAGGCCTTATACATGGCCCTGAGCCAACATTCAAAACCGATAATAATCCAACGGCTATGTGCAGTGTACCTGGCCATGAAGACAAAAACTGGATCCAATATCATATTTGGCAGCTTAAACCGATTTTCCATGATTATGAAGACATTATCATGTCCGTTAAAACGGGGATGCTAGGACCATGGGGTGAACAACACTCATCACCTGAAGCTCAAAGTGTAGATGCTTACAAGATGCTTTTGGATGCGTATCTGGATGCTGTTCCAGACACGCGTGCGCTTTTAACACATGCTGGCGGGTTTCTGGCGTGGTATAATGAAACGTATGGTACAACCTATACCTTTTCGAATATAGATACGATGCCGATTCCACCAAATGGCTCGCCAGAGGGGCGTTTTGGTTTTTTCAACGACAGTTATGCGGCTGGTAATTGGGGTGACAATGGCTCACTTTCCGAAGGAAATCCTATGATCAATAGCAGATACGGCATTAGTACATATGATCGTTACAAAGTTCTCACATGGCTCAATAAGCAAAACCAAATCGTCCAAGGTGAAGGTGGTATCGGTGATAATGTTTTTGGCAATATGCCTGGTGCTATTTTGGAAGCCCAACAAATCCGGACGAGTAATTTGAACATGAGACATGGTCGTTATGACCGTTGGAATAGTTTCGTTTATAATAAAACTAACGTCACTACCCCGGTTAGGTTCCCAGCAAATGAAGAAGAGTTAAGGGGAACGCCTTTCACTGGAGAAATTAAAACGGCAATCTTTGACCCTGTATATGACGGCAGAACCGGACTGGAATATTTCCGCGACAGAATGGGTTACCGATTAGTGTTGCGTGATGCTAATGCAAGTGAATTTGTAAAGCAGAATAGTATTCTTAAGTTCGAAGGGAAGATCCAAAATGTTGGATTCGGCAATGTAGTAAACAAAAAAAAGGTATCGGTTATTTTAAAGTCTAAAAACGGTTCCAAGGCTTACGAGGCATCCACCAATCTTGACGCAAGGGATTGGCTGAATGATGAGGACGGTAATGGTAGGCCTGACAATACGGATGCATGGCGTGATTTGAACTTCTCTATTCATATGACCCTATTTGGTGATGTGTCCCTAGGGGATTATGATATTTACCTTAAGATCAATGACCCCAAAGAACAAAGCGCTAACAAGCGCTGTATACGGTTTGCGAATAAGGGTAATTGCTGGAATGCCGACCTTGGCGCTAACTTAATTGGCACGATAACAGTGTTATAGATTACACTCCCTTTTATCGGACTAAAAAAGTAAACAACACCAAGGAAACATAATGAACAGAAAAGAATTTTTAAAAACCGGCCCACTCACAGCCGCTGCTAAGGGAGCTGCTCAGGCTCAGTGGGATGCTACTTCATATACCGAAGGTTCCAAATTCAAATAAACGTCGGTCCCTTAAAACGAACCTTTTGTGAAATCATATTGAATTGTTCATTTTAAAAGAGCACTCATTTTTGAGGTATTCCAGGCTACAAATAGGCTTGGAAAGTTTTTGATAAATTAGCAAGTACATATTTTAAATAGCACGTACATATGCACCAATCATCAATAGCCTATTCCCCTAGAGGCCATAAGGCCATAAACAGCACGAAATGAAAACCAGAATCCTGATTATTTCCTTGATATTTTCCTTCGTTTTTAACTTGAACGCATTTGCCCATGAAGGGCACGGTGACCCTATTCTTGCAGAATTGAACGACTATCTCATGG
>JARFRH010000148.1 GCA_029287355.1 Maribacter sp.
GATTATGCAAGTGTTTTTATCGTTTCTCAAATTGGTAAGTCAATAGACGATCCTCAATTGCTGAATATTAAACTGAAAAGCAGCAAAATAAATCAAAAAAAAGTAGAAGAACTTGCAGTGCTATGGCTAAAGAAACTACCAGATTACTGGAAAAGAATTACCGGAATACGATGAAATTTGTCTCCCTACGTAATCTGAACAAAAAAGAATAAAACCAGCAGGTAAAAATCGTTAGGCGCAATGTTGTTTTTAAAATTTCTTGGGATGAAATACAGTTTAAAAAGAAGGAATAGGTATGATATCGAAAAATGCTGATGAAAATGCGCTTAAAACAGCAAGCCCAAAATTGTGGGTTGGTTTAATAATAACGCATTTCCTCATACCCCTGGTTCTCTTTATAAGTGGATGGGATCTCGGTTGGTGGCAGGCTTGGCTTTATTCAGCACTGATAGTTGTAACGGGTATTGGTTCACGGATATGGGCAGAAAAAAGGCATCCGGGATTAATGGCAGAACGAGGTAAGTTTGGAGAAGCTCAGGATGTGAAATCGTGGGACAAAGTGCTTTCTCCATTAATGGCAGTGAGTATGACTTTCCCATTAATTATTGTGGCGGGACTAGATCACCATTTTGGGTGGTCATTTGTATTTCCGACATGGCTCAACATCTTGGGCTTCATCTTGATTGCACTAGGATACAGCTTCGCTGGATTGGCTTTGGTAGAGAACCGTTTCTTCTCAAGCGTCATGCGTATACAGGCGGACCGAGGACATGTGGTATGTGATAGTGGTCCATATCGGATTGTAAGACATCCTGGTTATGCTGGAAATATTCTAGCACTACCGGGCATTGTGCTGGCTTTAGGATCTGTTTGGACCAGCATTCCAGTGATAGTAGCGCTGATCATTGCAGTGACAAGGACCACGCTTGAAGATAAAACTTTACAAGAAGAATTACCAGGGTATCTGGATTATGTGCGTCGTGTGCGTTATCGGTTGATTCCAGGTGTCTTCTGAGGAACATAATTCCGTGATGCAATTTGGCCTGGGTTGTTATAATTCATTAATGGAATCATTTTTTTAAATGGCGGTAGTTATATGATGGTTCTTCATGAATACAGTGAACCATGGCGGTAATTGATTTTATAAATAACTAATCTTAGGCTTTAAAAAACAGAAATTCATATGAAAAAAATAAAGATCCCGGATACGATGACAACTGTTGTTTTGGATTCATATTCTGGCGCTGATGCCTTACGAATTGAACAACGACCAGTACCAAGACCAGGCAGGAACGAAGTTTTGGTCAAAGTTGCCTTCGCACCAATAAATCCTTCGGATTTGGCAACTTTGACGGGTTATTATGGCTTTAAAAATCCAACACCTATTGTTCCAGGTGGAGAAGGTTCTGGAGAAGTTGTTTCTGCCGGACCAGGAGTTATGGCAAGCTATTTCCTTGGTAAGAATGTTGCCTGTACTGGTTGGGGAAAAGGTGGAGGTGTTTGGTCAGAATATGTAGTGAAAAGTGTTAAAGGAGGCGTATTGCCATTGAATAAATCATTGAGTTTTGAGCAAGGGGCAATGTCCATAATAAATCCGCTTACGGCCAACGCTTTTATGGACATTTCGAAAAAAGGTGGACATAAAACAATTTTATTGACAGCTGCGGCAAGTTCACTTGGCCAAAAGGTGAACCGTCTGGGGAGAAACGAAGGAATTCAAATAGTAAATGTTGTTCGCAGGGATACACAAGTGGAACTTCTAAAAGCTCAAGGTGCTGACATTGTGCTGAATAGCAATGATGAAGGTTTTGAAGAACAATTACATAATACATGCCATCAAACCAATACGCGTCTAGCATTTGATGCAGTGGCAGGTCCACTAACGAATCAGCTTTTAAAAGCTATGCCCCAAGATAGCAAGGTTACCGTGTTTAGCGCTCTTTCCCGTCAAGCGGTTCAAGCGAGTCCTGACCTTTTAATATTTGAGAATAAAATGGTTGACAGTTTCTGGCTAGGCCCTTGGATGAGCAAACAAAATTTCGTCAAAATAATGCTGTTATGGAAACGTACACAGAAACAAATTCCAACCCATCTCAAAAGTGACATCAGAAAAATCTATCCGCTACAAGAAGCGAAAGAAGCCATAGACGATTATACCGGCCAAATGACTGGAGGAAAAATTTTGTTAAGAATGTCTTGATGAAAATAGATGGAGCTATTTACAGGGTTTTCGACATTTATCGCAAGTATATAAAAGATTGAATCCTTTTAATTGACAACATTAAATAAATGAATTTTTGCAACCTAACAATGCGCATGTAGACTATGCTTTCCAGTTGCTCAGCGCTGTGTATGTGTGAACCGATAGAAGAAATAAAGAAGAATAAAATGAATAAACAAAAATTATATTCTTTAGCTCTAGTTCTAGGTGCGGCTATTTTATTATTCAGAACTATTAGGTTGTTAACCCTTGAAAATGGCTGGATTACGCTCGCAAATTGGGTAATTGTATTAACTTTCATTGAAATGGCCATTGATATATTGTGTATCATTTTTTCATCTCATTGGTTGTTTAAAAATTCAGATAACTCAAAGTCAATTGCCTTACATTTAGGTGCTTATGCCGCTATTTTTCATGCTTTTCGAGTTTTAATTTTTGTGTTGGGAAGAACAGGACCCTGGATTAATTTCGATGTAAAACCTGAATTTCGATCAACGCATAATGTAGATATGTTTTGGATTTATTTCGCGGCTACACTGTCCATATTAGGAATTTTAGGCGTGATTATTATTTGGTTATATATAGAAAGGAAAAAAATAAATGGCAAAGCAAATAGGTAAAACAAAAGATACTGGATTTCAATTTGGAATCAGAAAAACATACCCACTTTCGAGTGATGATATGTGGAATTTCTTGTTTTCGGAAAAAGGATTGAAAATATGGCTTGGCAAATTAGACGGAGAGCTTGAACTAAAAAAAGAATTCATAACTGAAAAAGGGGTTAGAGGGTATGTAAGGGTGTTCAAGCCAAGTTCGCACATAAGAATAAATTGGCAAAAGAAGAATTGGACAAACATATCAACAGTTCAACTTAGGGTGATTGGAAACAAAAAAAAGACGACAATCAGCTTTCACCAAGAAAAATTAGTAGGATCGGAACAACGAGAAGAAATGAAACTATATTGGAATAAAATAGTGAATAAAATTTCAATGGAGATAGAGAAAGAAGCTAGTCGCTAACATTGTATATGACGGTCATGTCCCGCATTAGTTGGTCACGATACCAGACCGTTATAAATAAGGGCAAAAAGCAATTATCCTGATAAAGATTATTGACAAAGAAAAATTTATGGATAAATGCAAAAATCATCGAAAAATAGCATAGAAAAATACCCTAATTGGGAAGTGGTTTTTGCATTTGCAAAGCCCATGAAATTCAACGCATTCAACTCTGGAAGAATTACTGGAAAAGTAAATACATATGCCGACATGACATCCTTTCATAAGAATAAGCTTTTTAAAAATGAGGGGGTGAGCTTGGTTCCAATTGTCGGCGAGTCTAATGGTCTGCGATTCGCCTATAAGTTTTAGGTCTTATATTCCAAAATAATTGATCATGGTCTAAACATAGGAGTTCCGTGGAGACTCATAATTCACTTTTTCTGTTAAAATCCCTCTTCTTTCCGCTTCTCGGCACGCGTTCTGTAACGTTTAGTTGAAGAGGCGTTATTTTATTTCTAAGTGCAATTTGCTTAATCGGCAGTACAGCACAACGCCCTTCATAGTTTGCACTAATGCACATTTTTCTATTTTATTGGCATTGCGTATTTAAGCATATGCGACAAAAAAAGATTATCTCTTAAGAAGGCCAGTTAAGAGAACCGTTCGACTTCGAAGTTTTTCTAGGGGATAGACGTTCCATTCATGGTCTCATTTAATAGTAGAGATAATTCACCTTTTACGGAACCGTTTTTGCCGCTGGAATTTCTAAATCACGTATACTTCGGCCTCAAGCGTACCAAGCAAAATACGCGCTACAACTTCTCTCCAAATGCCAAATCCCCTGCATCGCCAATACCAGGAAGGATATACCCCTTGTTATTCAATTCTGGGTCAATCGCAGCAATCCACAAATGGGTATTTTCAGGAAAGACTTTTTTGATGTGCTCAATACCTGACAAAGAACCGATTACGGAAAGAATATGAATTTGATTCGGTTCTCCGTGCCCTTTTAAAGCCTTCAACACATTTTCCAGGGTTTTCCCCGTCGCCAACATGGGGTCTGTTAGCACCAAGGTCTTCCCTCCTAAAGCAGGAGCAGCAAAATACTTGACAATCACTTCAAACGCATCCTCATCACCACGATGATGCCGATATGCCGATATAAAGGCATTTTCCGCTCCATCAAAATAATTCAACATCCCCTGGTGCAACGGCAATCCAGCTCTCAGAACAGAACATAATACCAGCTTATCGATTGGCAGAGACAGGGCTTTGGTACCAAAAGGGGTTTTCACCGTTGTATTCCGGTATCCTAAAACCTTACTCAATTCATAGCTTAAGATTTCACCAATACGTTCGATATTGCGTCGAAAACGCATGGGGTCTTTTTGGATTTCTACGTCACGAATCTCAGCAATAAATTGATTCAAAAGCGAATTTCCCTCGCCAAAATGGTGGATTTTCATAAGAAGATGATGTGCCTAAAGATATTGATTTTTTATATGAAAGTATTTGTTGCTGTTTGAATATGAAATGATAGCTTTCATTCCATCAAAAAAGCAGGCTTCCACCTTCATCCCGATTAATAGTTCATTTTTAAAATAGGTCCTAAGTTGCATAAGCGCCTCATACGAAGCCTAATTCTTTGCTGATTCTAAAAGGATAAACTCACTTATATTGGTCATATCCACGGCGCCAATTGACTTATTTTCAAGAGCGACGGGAAAAAAGTCTTTCTTCTCTCTTCCCATCAATTCCAAAACTTTCGTGATTTCCATAGCTGCATCAACCATTTTAAAATCTTTGTCCATAATATCCTTGACTAATACCATTGGCGTTTTGGCATATTTGATAATTACTTTTTGGGTTACAATACCTAAGACTTCATTATTTTCAACTACCACAAAATCCTTCTCAGTACCGGCTAAAATGATATTTATGACCTCCTGAACACTATTCTCGGGACTAAGCAGGGTGATGCTGGTTAAAGTGGCTTCCTTAACCAAATGTCCTTCCAATAGTGAATTGCGTTTTACCATTTGGTTCTCCCCATATGCCCCAAAAAAGATAAAGAAGGCGATCAATATTAAAAATGGATTAAAGAAGAGGCCCAAAACAAAAAACAAAAATCCCAAGGTTTGGCCTAAACTTGCGGCGATTGCCGTGGCCTGTACACGTCCCAATTTAAATGACAATACCGCCCTTAGCACCCGACCACCGTCCATTGGAAAGGCAGGAACAAGGTTAAAGACTACCAACATTACATTGGCAATAAAAAGGTAGAACAGAAAGTTTTGAAGGCTTGGTTCATAAAGCATCTCTTCTGTGACAATGGCGTCAAAATTAAAATAGCTGCGAACGGGCACTACCAAGGCCAACAGCAAGGCGATGACGACGTTTACAGCAGGGCCGGCCAAGGCAACAAGCAATTCCTGTCCTGGTTTTTCGGGCATTTTTTCCAATGATGCAATGCCCCCAATGGGCAGTAAGGTGATCTTTTGGGTCTTGATATGGAATCTTTTTGCCGTTAGGGCATGACCGAGTTCATGCAACACAACGCATAAGAACAATACCAAAATCAAAGCTTCGTTGAGTAAGATCCTATCCAGGTTTCCCCCTTGTTGTATTTCCAGAAAGGCCACCCAAATCAGCAATAGGGTAAAGGTCCAATGTACCTCTATCTTGATTCCGGAAACACTTCCCAATTTCAGAACACCCTTCATACCCATATATTTAAAGCGAAAGTAGTTTCGGACACCGTTTTGAGCAATGATAAATATCATATGCAGCGCGAGAGGAGAGAGCTATATTTGGTCTAGGATAATGCGATGAAAATGGAAAACATTATAAGCCTTACGGTAAACCCGGCCATTGACAAGAGTACTTCCGTGGCGGGTATAAAACCCAATAGCAAACTAAGATGTGATACCCCTGTTTATGAGGCTGGTGGTGGTGGAATCAATATTTCCCGCGTCATTAAGGAACTTGGAGGTACTTCGCTCTGTATGTACCTTGCTGGCTGCGCGACAGGTGTACATTTGAAACAAATGCTCACCGAGGCTGATATGCTTCAGCAGATTATTCCCATTGCGGGCTGGACCAGGGAAAACCTCGCTGTCACCGATACCATGACCCAACAACAGTATCGATTTGGCATGCCGGGTCCGCAAATAACGGAAAAGGAATGGCAGCAAACGCTGGAACACTTGGTAGCAATTTTGGCCGAGGGCGACTATCTAGTGGCCAGTGGAAGCCTGCCTCCTGGAGTTCCAACGGATTTTTACGCCAGGATAGCTGCAATCGCCAAAAGTAAAAATGTGAAGCTCATCTTGGATACTTCAGGGGAAGCATTGCTATATGGGGCCAAGGAAGGGGTCTATATGCTAAAACCCAACTTGGGCGAACTCAGCGCTTTGTGCGGGGTGAAGTCCGTATCGTCTATAGACCTGGAACCTTTGGCAAGGGAATTATTGGAGCAGAAGAGCTGTGAGGTCATTGTGGTCTCATTAGGAGCCAGGGGGGCTTTGTTGGTCACCAAAGATCTTACCGAATACATATCGGCGCCCACCATACACCCACAAAGTACCATTGGTGCCGGGGACAGTATGTTGGCAGGTATGGTACTTGGTCTGGCCCAAGGAAAATCATTTAGCGAAATGGCAAAATTCGGCGTAGCCTGTGGTACTGCGGCGGCTATGAGTCCCGGAACGCAACTCTGCAAAAAGCAAGATGTGGAAGGGCTTTATAAATGGATACTATCAAATACCAATACAACTGGTAGAATTGAAATGGATACGTAAATTTAAAAATTAGAGAGATGGGATATTATTTTAACAAATCGCTCCCGAACCTTTCATTTGAGGAGGCGATCGAAAAAGTTACAGCCGCCCTAAAGCAAGAGGGCTTTGGCATTTTAACGGAAATAGACATCAAGGCAACCCTAAAAAAAAAGCTGGATGCCGACTTTCATCCCTATAAAATTTTAGGAGCCTGCAATCCTTCCTTTGCCCATAAAGCGCTAAATGCCGAGGACAAAATTGGAACCATGCTTCCCTGTAATGTCATTGTACAGGAAAAGGAGGGAATTGTTGAGGTTGCCGCAGTGAATCCTATAGCTTCAATGCAGGCTGTGGAAAATGAAGACTTGGCCGATATCGCTACATCGGTATCCGACAAACTACAAAGGGCCGTGGAAAGTCTTTGATCTTTCTGGCCGAATGTAGGGATACATACAGCGCTACTTCTAGGCAGTTGGCATTTTTCCATTTAAGAATGACAAATATCATTTTCACAGCCTCTTGGCTTCCGTAACTTTATGGATTACCCAAAGTTTTGTGTATGGAAAAGGAATACATGACAGATTTCATTCCCCTAGCCATGGATGCGCCTATCTGGAACCGGTTTTTCACGATTGCCCCGTTGATTGTAGTCGGTACTAAGGAGGATGATAGCTATGATTTGGCCCCAAAGCATATGGCTACGCCCATAGGGCCGTCGAATTATTTTGGTTTTGTTTGTACACCAAAGCATTCAACATATCGCAACATCACGAAAACAGGCGAGTTTGCCGTGAGTTTTCCAATGCCCGACCAAACCGTGCTGGCAGCACTTAGTGCTTCTCCACGTTGCGAGAATGGTTCAGGGGCCAAAAAAATTGTGGATGTATTACCCACCTTTAAGACCAATACCATTGATGCCCTTTTTATAAAAAATTCCTACCTGTATTTGGAATGCGAACTATTCAGGATAATGGATGGTTTTGATGGCTATAGTTTTATCTCCGGAAAGGTTAAGGCGGCATTTGTCGATAAGGCGTATTTAAAGGTATCGGAACAAGATGAACAGCAACAGCTTCACAAACATCCATTACTAGCTTATTTAGCACATGGACGATTCGCACAAATTTCCGAGACGTTCAACTTTCCATTTCCCAAGGACTTTAATTTTTAACGAGTGACGGACAAGGCCATTAAAATACAGCAGTATTTGGACTCCCACAGGAAAGATATGGTCATTTTCCTTAGAAAATTGGCAGGTATGGAGACTCCTTCAAAAGAAAGCGCGACACAGCACGAAATACTTTCCTTTCTTAAAAACAGTCTGGAAAGCCTGGGATACTATACCCTAAAGGTTCAAGGGAAACAAACAGGGGGCTATCTCTATGCGCGACCAAAAAACAGGGCAAAAACACTGCCCTTACAGGTTTTGATAGGGCATTGCGATACCGTTTGGCCCATCGATACGCTATTGGAGATGCCCGTTGTAGAAACCATGGACAAAATTAAGGGTCCCGGGGTCTATGATATGAAATCGGGTTTAACACAACTTGTATTTGCATTGCGAGCTATTAAGGATCTTGCGTTACCCTTGGAGGTAACTCCCTTGGTGTTGATCAATTCGGATGAAGAAATCGGGAGCCACGAATCGACTCCTATTATCAAAACGCTGGCCAGATTGTGCGACCGAGCCTTTGTATTGGAACCTCCCTTAGGGCTTGAAGGTAAACTAAAAACGGCCAGAAAAGGCCTTGGAAGGTTTACCATTACCGCAAGAGGAAAGGCGGCACATGCCGGTTTAGATCCTGAAAAGGGAATCAATGCCATTGTGGAACTATCGTACCAAGTACAAAAACTGTATGAGATGAACGATGTCGGAAAAGGTATCTCTGTAAACGTAGGTATGATAGAAGGCGGTATTTCGGCCAATGTGGTGGCTCCTGAAAGTAGGGCGGTCATCGATGTACGCGTACTGACCGAATCGGATGGCATAGACATCACGAATAGAATAAAGGGATTAAGGCCCCATCTTCCAGAGATCGAACTTCAAATAGAAGGTGGAATAGGTAGACCGCCTATGGAAAAAACCGAGCGCAACCAAAAACTTTGGAAAACGGCAGTGACCCAGGGTAAGCATTTAGGTGTCGAGCTGCGACAAGCCACTGCAGGGGGAGGATCCGACGCCAATACTACAAGCCTTTTCACCGCAACCTTGGACGGATTGGGGACTCCCGGTGATGGCGCACATGCCTCACATGAATATGTCTTGAGAAATAAATTGGTGGAAAGAACTGCCCTATTAACCCTGCTACTGCTGACAAAACCCTTAAATCGAAAATCATGAACCATCGTTATATCTTTACCTCTTTGACCCGAATTTCAGATTTATCCGAGAAGGAATTCACACTGAAAACACTTCCAAGGAACCAATGGGAAACAGGCGATTATATCGTTTGCGAAATTGTAAACGCCGGGAGTGAAACCTTAAAATTGGAGCTGCCCAATGGGAGAATGCGCGGTGTCATTGGGGGCGAATACATCGTCGGGGCCTTAGGGGAACGTTTTGCTACTCTGGAAGCTACCGGTACCTGGAGGAACGTTGGGGAAAATTTAATGATGGCTGTTTTGACCGGTGCAGGCCTTTTGGGAAAATTGACTTCCAAATCGGTCTTCCTTCCCCCAATGATGAAAATTCTTTACTCCGGTCATGCATTCCGGAGCGATACCAAAGTGACCATGGATAGCTTTGTGGAACCAACCCCTCATATCCCGTTTGATACTCCTGTGGTTTTGTTCGCAGGTACTTCGATGTCGGCCGGTAAGACGACTTCGGCCCGTATTGTCACCAACTTGTTCAAACAGGCAGGTCATAAGGTAGTAGGTGCTAAGCTAACCGGGGCAGGAAGGCTTAAGGACATCCTGGCCATCAAGGATGTCGGGGCAGATGCGGTGATGGATTTTGTAGATGTAGGCCTTCCCTCCTCCATTTGTCCCAAGGACACCTTCGAAATTAAATTACAGCAGCTCCTAAGTAAAATTGCCCATGAAAAAGCGGATATCGCTATTATCGAAATAGGGGCCTCCCCCTTGGAACCTTACAATGGTGACCTGGCCATTAATGCCATACGGGAGCAAGTAAAATGTACCATTCTTAGTGCTTCAGACCCATATGCGGTATACGGCTTAATGAAGGCCTTTGACATTGTTCCGGATATCGTTACCGGAATTACCTCGAATACGCTGGCGGGTATTCGCATGGTGGAGCAGCTTTGCGGCGTGAAGGCATTGAATTTAATCGATGCTACTACCACCAAAAGATTAAAACAAATTCTGTCGGCTTCCACAGGATTTGCCCTTTGAGTATAATTTGAATCATACACCATTAATCAGTACAAAAATGAAAACACAAATTCAATTTATTCACACGAAAGTGAATCCAACTATCGAAGAATTCATTCAAGACAAACTAAGACAACTGTCTGAAAAATACCCTTGGCTCATTAGGGCCGATGTGATCATTAAAGAAGAAAACGACCCGACACCAAAGGGAAAAATTAGTGAAATCCGTCTCAGTGCTCCGGGACCGCTGATCTTTGCTTCTTCAGATGAAGAATCTTTTGAGGCTTCGGTGGCAGAAACCATTCGAGACTTGGAAAAACAGTTAAAAAAGCGGAAAGGTAAAATGAACCCCCATCTTTAAAAGATGATCCCGAATCTCACAGCCAACGCAGTTCAAATTCTCAGGGAACGTTACTTTCTGCGAGACTCAAAAGGTGATGTCCGTGAAAATGTTCATCAACTTTTTAGAAGAGTGGCCGAACATGTTGCCAGCTCGGAGAAAAAAGACCAGGCGCAATGGGCGGATACCTTTCACAGGGTCATGTCAGACCTTGAATTTTTGCCCAACTCCCCTACCCTGATGAACGCCGGGCTAACCAACGGACAGTTGAGTGCCTGCTTTGTGTTGCCCGTGGAGGATCGTTTGGAAGCCATTTTCACTACACTTAAAAATGCGGCTCTGATCCATCAAAGCGGCGGGGGAACGGGATACAATTTTTCCAAATTGCGACCCAAAGACGACTTAGTAAGTACCACCGGCGGAAGATCTTCAGGTCCGATTGCCTTTATGAAAGTATATGATGCGGCTACAGAACACGTAAAACAAGGTGGCAGGCGCAGAGGTGCCAATATGGGGATACTCAATGTGAACCATCCCGATATCGAGATGTTCGTTACCTCTAAATCGGAGGGCGAAAATTTGCAAAACTTTAATATTTCGGTAGGCATTACAGACGATTTTATGGAGGCCGTAGAAAAGGATAAAGAGTGGCAATTGGTAAATCAAAGAACGAAAAAAGTCTCGAAGACCATAAGGGCCAGAGCGCTTTTTGGTTTGATCGCGGAGCAGGCACAAAAAACCGGAGATCCCGGACTCATCTTTTTGGATACGATCAATAAAGGAAACCCCCTGCCGAAACAAGGAAGCATGCAAAGCACAAATCCATGCGGAGAAGTTCCGTTGTTCGATTTTGAGAGCTGTAATCTGGGCTCCATCAATCTGACCAAAATGATAGCCCAGGATACGGGGAAAAAGGAAATCGATTGGGAGAAACTCAAAGAAACCGTTACAATAGCCATTCGGTTTTTGGATAACGTCATCACTTGTAATTATTACCTACTACCCGAAATAAAGGAAAAAACCTTGGCCAATCGAAAAATTGGATTGGGCCTTATGGGCTGGGCGGAACTGTTGTTAATGCTTGATATTCCATATGCCTCGGACGAGGCAATACTACTGGGCGAAAAACTAATGAAATTTATTCAGCAGAGGAGCTATGAAGCCTCGGGCAACTTAGCCAAGGAAAGAGGATCTTTCCCTTCTTGGGAGAAAAGTCGCTATGCACCCAACAACCCTATGCGCAATGCCACATGTAATAGTATAGCACCTACGGGCAGCATCTCGGTCATCGCCAACACCTCGTACTCCATTGAACCATTGTATGCACTTTCCTATAATAGGGTGGGAATTTTAGACGGTAAAACACAAACGGAGCTGAATATTGTTTTTATGGAAAAAATGAAACATATGAACCTTTGGACAGAAGAAATAAAAGCAGAAGTAATTGCTACCGGAAGCATCCAGCAGGTAAAATCCATTCCTATAAACATCAAAAAACTGTTCGAGACCAGTTTGGAAATTCCGTGGAAATACCACTTGCTACATCAGCGAGCCTTTCAAAAATATACGGACAATGCTGTTTCCAAGACCGTTAACCTTTTAAAAACGGCCACGGTAAAAGAAGTGGCGGATTGCTATCTAACGGCATGGCACTATGGTTTAAAGGGCATCACGGTCTACCGAAATGGAAGTAGACAACAGCAGGTCTTGCAACACTGCAGTCTCAATATGGTGGAAAACTGTTAAGACCTTCGTGCAAGTAGGAAAATCCGAAACTTTCTAACATTCAATTCATAAGCCTAACCAAATCATGATTGCGCTGCACCAGTTATAGTTCTTTTAAACTTAAGAATTACGGCAGCTGCCTCAAAAGTCCGATCATTATCAAAATCATATTCTCCTGCAGTGTCGCTAAAGGAATCCTTCCATCTCAACGCATTTCTACTATTTTTGAGGTACTAATCAAAATCATTTGATACAACCCGAAAGGCGGCTATCTTTCGTACGGAATACTCAAAGTGGTTTCCCATTCAATTTCAGATACTTGATGGTACAATGAGAACAACTAGTAAAAACCGCATAACCAATCCGAGTACATCGTTGCTACTACTGCTACCGCTATTAGGGATGGGATTGTTCGTGTTTTTCTATGTCATTGCCGCCCTACGGTATCCAGGTGGTTCTTGGGTAGAACCGGATCAAGAAGGATTCAGTTTTTGGTACAATTATTTATGTGATCTTTTAGATCAGAACGCTATCAATGGAGAATTGAACACGGCGCGATTTCACGCAAGGGCGGCCCTAGGCTTTCTATGTATAAGCGTCATTTTACTATGGTCTTACTTACCACGTCTCTTTTCAAACAAAAGCCTGAATCTAAAGTTGATGTGGTTTACGGGTATAGCATCTTTGATCACTATTATGCTACTGGCTTCTGACACACATGATAGTACTGTCCGTATTGCCGGATTTTTAGGAGGAGTGGCCTTAATTAGCTGTTTTGTGGAGCTTTTTAAGGCCAGGTATTATAAATTATTCACTTTCGGTATGGTGTGCTTTATCGTGTTTTTGATTAATTATTATTGCTACGAAACAGGTTTATTCCTCCACTCCCTTCCCATGATTCAGAAAATCACTTTTGTCCTGTTTCTGGTTTGGTTTGTTCTGTTGGATATTTCGATGTACCACAAACTAAAATCCAAAAAGAAAACGAGTTTGGAAACCTCATAGAACGAAGGTCTTTATGCTGTTAAGATGCCAAGAGGACAGTTTGAAATTCGGCACTGGATATTTTGTTAACCGTAGTTATTTTCGTAACTTTAAAAGAAGTGTACCTCCCTCAAAACAAGCCTTTTAAAGGCTCCAAATTTATGGTGGCTACTAAAAAAAGCGCATCAGAACAATGCTTGAAGGCATCGCGAACAATAATAAAATATTAATCCAATAGCTATGAATCCATTATTCTTATTTTCCGTCATTTCCCTCTTATTTTTATTATCAGGTTTACGAGTCATCTTTGAATACAAAAGAGCCTTAAAATTCCGTTTTGGAAAATATGTTAAAACATTGCAACCTGGTCTAAGATGGATTATCCCCATTGTAGAAACGATTCAAAAAGTGGATATACGCGTCATCACCATTAATATAGTATCACAAGAAGTGATGACCGAGGATAATGTACCCTGTAGTATCGACGGGGTAGTTTTTTTTAAAATCAGTAATCCCGAAAAGGCGGTTTTGGAGGTAGAGGAATACAACTTTGCCATAACCCAACTTTCACAAGCTGCATTGCGCGATGTTTGCGGAAAAGTAGAATTAGATACGATTTTATCGAAAAGGGAGGAAATGGGAAAGAATATTAAGAGTATTGTAGAGACCGAAACACATCACTGGGGAATTGAAATCATCGATGTAAAAATCAAGGACATACAACTTCCTGAAAACATGAGGCGGATGATGGCCAATCAAGCAGAAGCCGAACGTTCAAGGAGGGCGCGCATCATTCTTGCAGAAGCTGAAGAGCAGGCAGCGGGAAAATTGCTGGAGGCCGGTTTGCAAATTGACAAATCGCCGTCGGCCATTAAACTCAGGCTCTACCAAACCTTATCGAATATTGCCGCCGAAAAAAATTCTACCATTCTTTTCCCCTTCCCTGAAGAGGTCTTACCGCGTGGTAAGAAGAGGAAGAAGAAAGATGAATAACAGGTAAATCGAAATGGTCATTTTAATTGTAGCAATTTGTTTAGCGATGACCATAAATACAAGAACGACAATACCAACCCTCATTCTTGGGCTTATGAATAATACTTAGAAATACATGAAAATAATCGCCGATAATGCCTACACGATTCCCGAACCCAAATTATTCGGGTTGTATGAATTAGTGGTCGCGACAAGCTGTACCCTTCGTTGTTGAGCCATCAAGCTTTATCACACAACTTGAGGTTCGCTAAGCTTCAAGTGCTCTTTATCGACCATATCCGAAACCCATTTTAGAATAGGTTCGATACTCGATTTATCCATATAATCGAATCCCTCTTCCATTCGTTTTTTGGTATCTGGATCTTTTTCGACCCGAGCAGCAAACTTCATTATTAATCGTACCGACCATGGCAATTCATCCAATATGAGTCTCCCACGTAAAGGCACATGGTACACCTGTGATAATAGAGCTTCTGAAAGGCTGTTCACCAGCCATTTTTTTAGGTCGGGATGACCCGGTTCCGTACCGGAAACCGTGAACAACAAAACAGGTTTGTTCTTAATGTTCGACCAGTTGGCCTTTAACCATTTTTGGATGGTTGGCTTCATAGCGATAATTGAACTTCCCAAAATCAGAAGATCATATTCGCTTGGGTCAGGGCGTTCCATGGCGAGATCAAAAACGGGCAAATACGTGCGCTCATTGATCCAAAACGCGTATTTCTTGGTGCTACCGAACTTACCGCTATAAAATATAGCTGCTTTCATTTTTCTTGGTTTTAAATCCTACTTAAAATTCAAAGTATTGAAATCCCCACCCAATTAAAATGATCTTCATCACCTATGCTCTTTTTTATTTTTTCCTTTTTATGAATAATCGATATACTGACGAATGTCATTTGATAACAGCAGGAATGGGGATATCTTTTCACCTACGAACACAAAAAAAAATAAGACAGTTATTCAAATAAAAAGCATATGAAACCTATAGACGTACATGGTAATATTTGTGAAAGTTGTGGCATGCCCATGCACCATTTATCCGATTTCGGCACCAATATAGATAATACCATAAATACGGAATTCTGTCATTTTTGCTTTCTAAAAGGAAGGTTTGTCGACCACGGAATATCCTTGGAACAGAAAATCGAAAAAAACATAGCTATGGCTCAAAAATTGGGAATGTCTAGAGAAGAAGCTACTATGAAGGCGAATAATACACTCCCCAAGCTTAAAAGGTGGAAGGATTTGAAGCCTGTTGAAGAATAGTGCTTCTCGAAAAACTAAAATCAACTTTTAAAATAAAAAACATGACCACTAAAAAAGAGGATAAAAGTTCATGGGCCATTGGCGGAGGTATACTTATGGGCATAGGAATCGGTTTCTTTTTCTTAAGGGAGAACCCATTGGCCTTTGTAGGATGTATACTCTTGGGTCTTGGAGTCGGCCTGATAATTACATCGATAATTTCAAGTAAAAACAGACAGACTTAGCGTTCGGAATTTTTTTTAACATATATGATTAAGTTTTTTAGGAAAATCAGAATGCAACTGCTGAGCAAAAACAAGCTTGGTAAATACTTTATCTATGCGATAGGAGAGATATTTCTGGTGGTCATAGGAATATTGATTGCCTTATGGATAAACAATTGGAACAACGAAAGTATTGCAAAAAAAGAGGAGGAAAAATCATACCTAAATATTAAACAGCAAGTAGTGGATGATAGAAAGGAAGTGGTCAAGGTAAAAGACCTCAACAACTATTATTACTCGATATACGACTACGCCACGAAAATTATTATCGCCCAGGATCGCACTAAAGTCGATTCATTGGCTCTTTTCGCCATGGGACTATCAAGATATTCAGATTTTAATCGCAACGGTAAAATATACGAAACCTTAGTAAACAGTGGAGAACTTCAACTTTTAGAAAATACCGACATCACCAGTGCCATTCAACAATTGGAGACGACCTACATTTATGTCAATAAATTGGAAGATATGCATTGGGAACTTATTATGACAGAATTATCTCCAGAGCTAAAGGGGGTAATCAACTATGCAAATCTACAAACACTACAGCCTGAAAAACTGTATAGTATCGAATTACAAAATATCTTTTTTGAAATCATGGGTCTGTGCAAAATGAAGGATACCGACTATGGCGCTGCTTTGAACGACATAGATACCATTGTTGGTTTTATCGATAAAGAATTGAATTCGTCCGGGTTTGAACAATTAAACCAATGAAGGCCGCCGTTTACACAAAATATGGCCCAGCTGAGGTGCTTCAACTAAAAGAAGTCGAAAAACCCATACCAAAAGACAACGAAGTCTTGATTAAAATATTTGCCACTACCGTTACATCGCGGGATTGGCGGTTTCGAATAGCCGAACCATTCATGGCGCGGTTTTTTACAGGTCTTTTAAGACCCAGAATAACCATCTTGGGTTCTGATCTCGCCGGCGAAATTGAAGACATAGGAGAAGCGGTTACCTTGTTTAAAAAAGGAGACCAGGTTTTTGGTACTACAGATCACCATTTGGGTACCTATGCGGAGTACAAATGTATGCCTGAAGAAAGCATACTTGCCAAAAAACCGGACAATACATCCTACGAAGAAGCTGCCGCTGTATTTTTTGGAGGACATACTGCACTGCATTTTCTAAGAAAGGCAAATATCAAGAAAGGTCAAGCGCTACTTATCATAGGAGCTTCAGGGAGCGTAAGCTCTTACGGAGTACAACTCGCTAAATATTTTAAAGCGAAAGTTATGGGGGTTTGCAGTACCTCGAACCTAGAAATGGTCAAAGCTTTGGGAGCCGATTTGGTTATCGATTATATCCACGAAGATTTTACCAGACATGATAAGACTTACGATATTATTTTTGATACGGTGGGTGAAAATTCGCTCTCTGCCTCTATAAAATCCCTAAAGCAAAACGGCATTTATCTTGGAACGGTTCTTATGACTTTGCCGTTAATGATACAAGGACTATGGACTACAATGACCAGCAGCAAAACCGTAATCGGTGGTTCTGCAGGTGAACACAAAGAAGATCTTGTTTTTCTCAAAGAACTAATTGAGGCAGGTCATTTAAAACCAGTAATAGATCGATGCTACCCCCTAGAACAAATTGTCGAGGCCCACAGCTATGCTGAAAAAGGGCACAAGGTCTTAACTGTGACATCGCATCGAAACGAAACGAAACAAAATAGGCAATAGAAAATGATCAAAACCAAAAAAACAACAAGTTTGTCCGACACTTCACCAAATAAGATGGTGAAAATTGCCGGTATGATGTTCCTATTTGCTTTCATAGTGCCTACACTAAACTGGGCTTTCATCCTTTCCCAATTTCAGGTACCTAATGATGCATTAAACACAGGCAAAAACATTGTAGCGAATGAGTTGCTATTTCGCATTGGCATTTCAATTGAACTAGTAATGTCCATCGGTTTGGTTGTTCTGGGGGTGGCCCTTTATTCGCTACTCAAATCCATCAATAAAACCCTTGCCCAGTTTGCTCTAGCCCTTAAGCTGGTAGAAGCAGCCATTGCCGTGGTTATTACACTCGGGTCTTTTATCGCTTTACTAGCTTTAAGTGGGAATGATTCCTATTTAGCCCCGTTGAATCAGGAGTCCTTGCAGGCCTTCGCAGGATTTATGCTACAAAAGCACACCGTACTCTATTCATTTCCCATGGTGTTCCTTGGTCTGGATATGATGTTATTCTGCTATTTGTTTTTCAAGTCGAGGTATATCCCGCGACTATTGGCCGGCTTTGGAGTCCTTTCTTTTGCGCTTATCTTCATTCATGCCATCATGAATGTGATTGCTCCGCACTATGCGGCAATGCCTATAAACCAAATTGTATTTTGGGGGCCCAGTGGTCTTTTTGAAATACTAATTGGGTTATGGCTATTGGTTAAGGGTTTAAACAAGGACCTACTTCACCCGATAACACAACGCTAAAGAAATGGATTTAAAAAAAATGATAACCAATACATTTTCAAGCTTATGAAAAAATCAATTTTAGCCGGCATATTTGCCATTGGAACAATTTTTAGTGTAATAGCCCAAGATGACCTTGAAAACGCTGAACCCCAGTTCGAGGTCAAGGTCATAACAAGCGTAGAATCGATAGTTCCACTTGGCCTGGGCCGTTCGCGTCTTATTTCAACTGAGGCTCCACGGGATTACAGGGAATTCTCTTCAGAACAAACGGAAGATGATGATACCCGCAATAAATCAAAACGCAAGGATATTCGCGTAAAGGATTTTGAGGAAACAAAACTGTTGAACTTCTACAATGTAGGTGGTATTCGTTTTCAGAATATTGCGGCCAATGATGCGGTCATATCATCAAAGCTAACAGCAATGTTGGCAGAAGGTTGGGATTTGATTTTTGTGACAAGTGCAGTCGAAAGTGATGCAGGGGAAGGTGATGAACAAGGCATTTTTATTACGCGCTATATTTTTAAAAGAGCTTTGTAAGCTATTATAAACTAGGGTACTTTGTAACGATCTTCGGTTTAAAGGTCGGAAGAAGATGGGTATGCATTCTACTTGTAGAAGTGTTTGGAAACAATGAATTATTCCAATCTTGAATTAAAGACTTTAGATACAAAAGTTGAAAAAAATGAAAATCGGTTTTAGGTTACTTATCGGTATAAGTGTTTTATTGACCCTCTTTCTAATAGTAGGTCAAACCTTTTCATTGATAGATTACGATTGGGCCGTCGCGTTAGGCTTACAAGAATCGGAAAAAGAAGTAGGTAAAGTGGGCATAGCCTTTGCAAAGGGGTTTGCCTTTGGAGACACCCTTTTTTATTTACCCTTACTAATACTTGGGATCATCGGACTGTTGAAAAGCAAAAAATGGGGGTTCTATTTTATGCTCGGAAGTCTTGCTATTTCCGTCTATTGGCCTATTGTTCATCTTTATACGATTTATATAGGAAGAAATGTCCTTTCCCTACAACCCGATAAATATGTATCCTTCCCTATAACCTTATCTTTAATTATTAGCTATGGTCTTTGGGGAATGTGGTATTTATACAAGAATCAAAAGAACTTGATATAATGAGAAAGCCGATTGCAATATGGCCATTTATGAATCCGATATTTTTTCAAAAGGTAGCTGCCTTTGCTTCCAAGAAAACAACGAATTAATAGGAATTGTGGGTTCGAGGTTTGGTATAGTGCGCTCCCATCAAATGGATTCCGAATTACTTGCTAGCCCTGAAAGTGACAAGTTTTATATCGGATCTCCTCTTTTAGGTTCTTACACCAAGAAACAATTGAAATGAATGAAGTTGACACAATTTTAAGAAAACAAATTGACGGTGGGTTAAGCCCGTCGGTTCACTATATTATTTTCAACGAAAATAAGGTCATACATAAGTTTTTGGGTGGTTTTGCCCACCTAAAAAATCAAAAAAAAACATCGGAAAACACTGCTTACCATTTGTTCTCCATAACAAAAACCTTTACCGCTTTGGCCATTTTACAGCTAGCGGAGCAGGAAAAACTACATATTGACCAATTTGTAAAAGAGCACCTGCCAGAATTTCCATACGGATCTGAAATAACCATACGGCAATTGATGAGCCATTCGGCAGGCATTCCAAATCCGATACCCCTAAGCTGGATCCATTTGCCCGAAGAACACCAATCCTTCGATAGCACTACTTTCTTCAATCACATCTACGCCAAAAACAGTAGAGTAAAAGCCCGACCAAATGAAAAGTTTGGGTATTCGAACCTGGGATATGTACTGCTTGGACAGCTAATAGAAAAGGTCTCCGGGTTACCTTATGAAGAATACATCAACATACACATATTAAAACCATCGGGCATTATGGAAACCGAAATGGGTTTTACAATTCCCCATTCCGAGCAGTGCGCAAAGGGCTATCATAAAAGGTTTGGCTTTTCAAATCTCATACTTGGGTTTTTGATGGACAAATCAAAATTTATGGCCAAACCCGAAGGAAAATGGGTTCCATTTAAAGAAAACTATGTCAATGGTACTGCATACGGTGGTTTGATAGGAACTCCTTACTCATTGGTAAAATATGCCCAAGCATTATTAAAACCCAATTCCCAATTAATTTCTGACGACTACAAGCAAATGCTTTTTACTGAAAATTTTACAAATCAAAATAAAGCCACCGGCATGTGCCTTTCTTGGTTTACTGGAGAATTAAACGGACATCGATATGTGACCCATGCTGGCGGTGGCGGTGGTTATTATTGTGAAATAAGGCTTTACCCGGAAAAGGGAATTGGAAGCGTGATTCTATTCAATCGCTCAGGAATGCGTGATGAACGCTTTCTAGATAAACTAGATGAACATTTTTTAAAGAACAGAAACCGTGCATCATGAAACAAAATGAGACTCGATTTACTTTTATGCAAATCTTAGAGGGGTTGGAAGGTATTGTCATTATCGTTGCTTGTTATCTTAGCTTTTTTCTAAAACCCTTGCGAGAGCGATGGGGCCTCAGCAAAGAAGAGGCATCCCGTTCCCTACCGGGCGATGAAATCATTAGCGCTCCAAAATCAAAATTCACCCATGCCGTCAAAATAAATGCCCCGAAAGAATATGTATGGCCTTGGATAGCACAAATCGGTCAAGGAAGAGGGGGGTTTTATAGTTATGAGGCACTGGAGAATTTAATCGGGCTACAAATTTACAATTCCGATAATGTGCTGCCCGAATATCAAAATACTACCCTAGGCGATACTGTTGCTTTTGGCCCAGGAGATAGTTTGCCAATCGTTATTTGTGAACATGGGCATGCTATGGCGATAGAGAATTCCCTTGACCTTGACAACAACCAATTATATGACCCCAAGGGGTCTTTGCCAAAAAACTATTTACATCTTAGCTGGCTCTGGTATGTGGAAGCGCTAGACGATGAGCATTCCAGGTTTATTTCCAGAAACAGGGTAGATTATGGTCCCTCCTTCAAAAGCAAGTTAATGTTTGGACCGTTAACAGAGCCAGTAGTTTTTGCAATGGACCGGAAAATGTGCTTGGGCATCAAAAAACGGGCTGAACGTTTATATCGACAGAGACCGAATCTGGTTAAAGAAGAATCAATATAAATATTTTAATCGTAAACGCTCCTAGCTGACGAATATCATTCATTTGCTTGGCTTTTCAATGTATTATTAAATTGATAACCTCAATAATACATTATGAGCGGAGCAATTTTTTTCTCAACCAAGCACGGTAGCACGGCCGAATATGCCAATTGGATCGGCGAAGCTTCTGGTTTGCCGGTATTTGATGTGAATGATACCAACGCTGACCCATCTAAGTACGACTTTTTGGTATTAGGCAGCGCATTGATATTCTATAAACTGACCATAAGAAGATGGGCAAAAGCGAATTTGGCGGATATAGCGCATAAGTCAAAGATTCTGTTTTCGGTTTCCGGTGCGGGAGATAGTCCTAAACTACAGAGATGGGTTGCTGCATCCTTACCCGAAAAATTACTTTCGAAAATGGACCATGTAGCACTTCGTGGTAGAATGGATCCGAAGAAACTTAACTGGGCACTGCGGTTGATAATGAGAATTGGTGCGTTTCTAAATCCCGATCCCCGAGCCAGTAAAGAAGAACGGGTAGGGTTTGATTATGTGGATAGAAGTAGTATTGAACCAATTCTAAAAATGATTGAGCAACACCAATCGAAGTTCGCCCCAGCAGATATGCCAAATTAAGTAATAGAACAGACGCATGGCATACATAAAAATAAAACCATATCGCTTCAATACCATCAACTGCAACAGGTTGAATAAAAACAGATTTATCCAAACAATTGCCATAGCCCAATTCGGGTATGTATCCATGTAAATTTGATAGGTAGGTTCAAATATGGCAATGATCAATAGCGCAATCCAAAGTAATTTTTGAGTTGATATGGTTTTAAAAATCGACAAAAGAATGGGAAACACCAAAGCAAGTGGTATACTATGAAAGAGCATCTCAACTAAAAAAGCCATGGCCGGATAGAACAACAAAGACTTTGGAAACAGGATATTCATATCCATTGGGAAAACGATTTTTAAGTCGATTACTATGGCAATTGATACCAGTGGCACTACGATAAGAAAAAAGCGAAACAACTCTTTTACATTCCCAGATTTATAGCTGCCCAATACGCCTTTGTTTTCTAACAAGAACAGGCCCAAAAAACCTATCAAGCCACTCAGTCCCATGGCCAGCAAGGGGTGGGTGCTTCCTAAAAATCTTTGAAAATACATACCATCTTGGCGCCAGAGCACCATGGTCGCGAACAGCACGCAGCCCCATAAGACAAAAAGGATTTTATACGATGATTTGTTCGAATTGAACGAGGTCTTTAGCAGGTTCATTTGAGTACATTACTTAAAATCAATACAAGTAATTTCTGGGCGCATTCCAAGCCTACCCGGAAATCCAAGCCATCCTAAGCCTCGGTTTACATAAAGATGTTGACTCCCCTCAGTATAAAGACCGGCCCAATGTTCATATTTGTATTTAATCGGGCTCCATTGGCTGTTTTTTAAATGTATGCCTGCTTGCATCCCATGGGTATGACCTGAAAGTGTAAGTGCGATATCGGTATCATGGGTTACTTCGCCACTCCAATGTGAAGGGTCATGGGAAAGTAAGATCTTAAACGGAATATCAATGACCGATTCAAGAGCTTTTTCAAGATTACCATATTGTTTAAATGGCGGATTCCCCCAATTTTCCACACCCAAAATCGCCATCTTTTCCCCTTGAATTTCAATCGATTTCGCCTCATTGAGCAAAAGTTCAAATCCAATGTCTTTGTGGAATTTTTTTATCCCCTCAAAATTTTCTTGCTTATCCTTTGGTGAATCCCATTCACTATAGTCTCCGTAATCATGATTGCCCAATACGGAAAATTTCCCTTTTTTAGCATTCAATTTTTCAAAGGTTGATTGCCAGCCCTTCAGTTCCCATTGAAAATTATTGACTAAGTCGCCCGTAAAAAATATAAAATCAGGTTCCTGCCGATTGATTAGCTCCACTGCCTTATCGAAAACGTGATACTTGTGGCTAAAACTCCCCAGGTGCGTATCCGAAATATGGACCACACGAAGCCCTTTAAAACTTTGTGGTATCGCGTCAAATTTGATTCTTAGATGACGGACCTTAAATCGGTAACGGGCCATAAAAATGGCATATACAATAACGAAAAAAGGAAGAAAACCAGAAAATAATCCTATAAGAGGTATCACGATCAACGATTCTTCTTCTGAAAAGGCATAGTTCGTAAAACGCAGTATACTGATAACCAAAACAAAAATCAGTTTTGGAACAAAAGAAGAAATGCTAAGGCCGTACAAGGACGAAACCAATACTTGTTTGCGCTGTGGATGTATAGAATCAAGTCGTACCCTCAATATCAGGATAGCACCAACCAAACCTATAGTAAAAAACCAAAAGGCACCATTGATAGCTGTCCTCATACGAACTGAAGTGATCAGTTGGGTGATGGACTGCAGCCAATAGAACGCTAGAATATCTATTAGAAGTATGGCCAAACAAAGCAAGACGATAGTAAAAAAGGAGTATCGTCTCATTGACAGATAGGGCTAAAAATTTGAACTAGTCGGCAAAAAGGAACCATTGCTACTCTACTTTTACGGATTACTGACTTTTATGGAGCGCTGCAAACAAGACCATATAATTATGTCCCGCTTCTTTGGCACATTTGGGGCAATAGGCATAGTGCACATAATAGTCCTCGGCCTTTTTACCTTGCTTGGCCAAATGAGCATCCATCTGTTTCATGAATTTTGGGGCAGAATTAAAGGGTCCGTCAAATACCTTGCTCACAAAGGTTCCAGTAAGGGTGGTATTCTCAGCATGAGGCACGGTATCAGTGACCGATAGAAACATTTCGGACTTAAATGCCGTGGGATCCATGAAAAGTAATAAAATGTCTTCTCGGTTCTCGGCGAGCCGCTGAGCATCTTCTGCCAATTTTACCATTTTTGTGACCTTCTTGCCGATCATCGGTGGCAGTGGAATATGAAAAAGGGTGGGTACTGACGCCTTGATAAATTTTTTCTTATTCCATTCATAGGTTTTGCCTTCCCATTTTTCGGGATGGAAGGAAGGGCAGCATTCTTCCTTTAACTTTTCTTCTTCTTTTTTTAAAAGTTCCATAGTTAATTATTTTCTATTCAACTCCTATTTTTCCTTCCAAAAACTTTTCAAAAAGATTTGTGACTATCTGTTTTATTCAAGTTCTTGTAGCTCTTTTTTTAAAATGTTTCTGAAGCGAGTTTCACTTAAATAGTGATCTTCCAGTAGTTTACCGTCGTGCAAAAGATTGAACACGCCAAAACCAGAGGGTGCTGCTTTAGCTTCTTGAACTGTTTCCAGTTCCTTTATTTTTAGTTCAATGTCAAAATCCATCGCGACATTCAACAAAGCCTCAACTGATTTTTCATGCCACGGACATTGATTCGCATATAACAAATGCCAGCCTTTATATTGTGCTTGTTGTGCCGTCCAATTCATAAATTTGGGATCAGCTGCAGTAGTTTCCCATTTTTTTGAAAGCAGCTCAAACCTGTCCTTCTTGGCTAGCACTTCAAAACCCTTATTTTCAAAGATGCTTTTATCGGCCAACCAGGCACCTTTACTGGTCATAGCGCATACGCCTGACATTCCTGTTGACTTGGCTTCCTTTTCGACCTCATTCAACAATAGGCTTCCGTAGCCTTGATTTCGGTCTTTTTTGGAATACACAAGAATACAATGAATGAACATAAGGTTATCCGCTTGAATTGGGCGCCATGCTTTATTCGCGGGTATATGCTCAATGAAGCCTAGCATCCTATCTGTATTATCCTTTAAGATCTTCATCCGTAGCCCCTCCTCGTATCTTTTTACGAACCATTTTCGTTTACTTTCAAAACCAGGGTTGGCAATGTCTTTCACGCAAAAAAGAGTTTCCTCTTTGACATTTTGTGGTGTTACCTCTATAATCTTAATGGCATTCATCTTTTGCATTAAAATTCATCTATTTATTTTGGCATTAGGTATTCCTTATATTTTTTCAATCCTAAATTCATCATTTCAATCACACCATCACTGGTCATGGTCGCACCTGAAATGCCATCAACGACCATCCCATCATCCAATCTTTGTTCCATGTTCTTTTTGAGGATAAAGGAGTTTTCATCAAGATTTATTTTTGCGCCTACAAATTGGTTTTCAAAAGTACTTTGCGTAAGTGCAGCCCCATAGCCTTCTGATTCGGCCTTATGTTCAAAGGTTATTTTTTTAATTTCCAAGGTCTTCCTGTCAACCACTACATTAGCCCAAATGGCTCCGCCAAAGCCCTTACCTTGAATCGGAAGTATAACCATGTCCGTGTTTTTTATTTCAAATATGGGCATCGCAGAAACTTGCTGGGGTTTGGTTATGGCCTTATATAGGTCTATTGCCCTTTGCCTATTTATTGAGGTAACCGTGCCGTTGGCATCGATCTCTTTGAAAATCATCCATTCATCGCTGTTCGCGGCATCGGAGAAAGTAGGCACTGCAAATTTTGCCAGTTCCTTGATACTTGTAGGTAACTCGGCAACGGCAAGCGTTTCTTGTTTCGATACTTCGACTTTTGGTTTTGCTGTATCCGAATTTTCCTTGCAGTTCCATATCATGGGAACCAAAATCAACACTAATATTTTTATTTTCATTCCAGTGGTCTTTAAGAGTTTAAGCCAATATATATATTATCGATAAACCTTTCAGTCTCTTTTGATTAGCTGTTTTCTATAAGTGATTTTTTTATTGTCTACATCCCAAATCTCCATGACTGGCGTATCTGATTCGTATCCCTTTTCTGCTACATACTTTTCAAGTGATGGATACACTTTCATCAGCCCAAGAACAATGGAAGGTATTCCCATATAGGGAAACTCGGCAACGAGATATTCCCCAATCGGGTATTCTGAGACTTCGAAATCGCTCTTCAAAGCTTCCAACTTATCAAAATCAGATTCTAGAATACACCCGACATCAGAACGTAATCGGCTCTTTTCTTCAGTCTTGGGATTGTCATAAAAAATGCCAAATCCCTTTGTGGTTTCTATACCGTGATCATCGATTAATTTTTGGTAAACCCGATCTGAAACAATTCCACTTTGTGCGTAATCCCCGGTCATTTTTTCATAGACAAGTTTTTCGCCCCCACATTCCTGAATTATTGGGGATATGGTTGTAAATCCACCGTAATAGGTGAATGTTCCAATTATTACGGTTAGAAATAGCAGGAAAATGCCCAGAATTACTCTCTTCGTTTTCATTTTACCCAATTTTTCAGGTCATCAACCCGTCATCATTCCCCCGTCAACGACATGGATGCAACCCGTAATAAATTTGCTATCTTCCGAAGCTAAGAATAGGGCCATGTCGGCAATTTCATCAGACTCCACATACCTACCAAAAGGCACGGTGGCCTCAAAACCTTTCATTACCTCATTGGGATTTTCAGGAGAAATATCCTTTTCTATCCTCCGCATCATATCATTGTTGACCGGTCCCGGATGAATGGTGTTCACCCTAATTTTTCGTTCGGCATTTTCAAGAGCGGCTACGCGCATAATGCCGATTACGGCATGCTTAGTAGCCACATAAGCGCCCAGTCCGGCAAAACCTTTAAGTCCCGCTACCGAAGACGTAATCATAACACTACCCCCAACCTCCATCTTCGGAATAACATAATGACAACCCAACCAAACGCCTTTCAAGTTCACGGCAATGACCTTATCGAACATCGCTTCTGGATATTCTGAAATAGGTTTAGAGGTTCCTTCGATGCCGGCATTGGCAAAAAAGATGTCAATCTTACCATGTACTTTCAAAGTATTTTTGACGAACTTTTCATTATCCTCGGCTTTTGAGACGTCTGCAACGCAGTAAGAGATGTTCTCGTGGGCCAGAGCAAAGGTGGCTTTTTCCAAAGCTTCTTTATCAAGGTCTACGATAACCACTTTAGCACCTTCTTTCAAAAAAAGATTTGCAGTGGCCATTCCTATTCCACCGGCACCACCTGTAATAATTGCTACCTTACCTTTTAATCGTTCCATTTTAAGAATTTTTATTGTCATTCCCTTGAAAGGGGGAATCGCTTAGTTTTCCAAGGCTAATTTTCGCACATCCCAACCTTTTCCCTTGGTTTTTACCGCAACGGCTTTATCCGACAGTTTATTGACCCAAATTGAAGGAAGTTCATATCTGTTCTTTCGCATTTGAATATTTTCCCTTTCCCCGAAAAATTCCACAATTTTACCAGAACTATCCATCAGTACATCGTTAAATTTATAATCGAATACCGACATTTTGATTTCATTTTGACCCATAAGGACCTTTCGAAAGAGAACGCCAGTGGTATACCCATTTTCAAAAGACCGTACATTTAGAAATTGTGGTTCAATGACTACCACACCTGTTTTATCCATAAATCCGTAGAGTGGAATATCCCCCTCCATTTTCCATACAATGCACTTGCCTTCCTTGAACATTGGATAGCGAACTCCTTTGATATCCGACCTAGAAGTGTTTGCATCTTTGTTCCAAAGTAAATCACTCCTAAAATCGATAACCAAGGCGCCTTCCTGATTGATAAAACCCCATTGATTTCCTTGGCGAACAGCCGCCAAGCCATCACTGAAAGGAGCTATTTCGTCGATTCCTTTTAAGTCTTGCGAGAATGCCATTACCGGTAAGGCCAACACCACCATAAATACTACTATAATACGTTTCATAAGCTGTAATTTTGAGTTTATGCTAAAGTATCGCCCCCATGCCTAATTAAATATGACGTTGGTCATGTGTGTCATGGTTCTTTGTTTTTCCAATGGGAGATTGACGGAACACCGCAAATCAAAACCAATGACATGTTTAGGTCATTTAGACCTGATTGAATCAAATTGTATCCCCCAACGGTCAAGGATCAGGCAAGTGGAAGCTGTTATCGAAAAAGTGAACAGTGAGTTGCTGAAATAAAATCCGAAGGTGGTATGGCCTGTATTTCGCTTTCGCTATTCGGAATACTGCATTCTGGCTTCAGGTTTAAAACATCAAATTGGTATAGATCATACTCTTCAAGTCTTTAGGCAGACTGCCGCGGATATCTTCCATTTCGCCTAGGGAAATATACTTCCTTAAGTAGATAAATGTCGTATCAACATACCGTTCCGCAACCTCATCACTATATTCGAAGTCGTTGACCTCTGCAGGCCAATCGTGCGCACGAACCAAATCCAGAAATTCGGGCATGTGTTTGATCTTTGGTTTTTCTTTTTTGATATTCCAACCGTTTACATAGACTGCCTTAAGGAACATAGGCAACTGTGCAATTAACTGTAAGGATTCTTCCGGTGGAATAATATCTCGCAGGGCGTGCATAATTGCCGTGAATATCCGACCTGCCTTATTGCGGTCATGGGGCATATTCATTTCCTTGGCATAGTCTTTCAAAAAGGTATTTCCTTCCGTTGCATATTGATTAAAATTAAGTGCCATGATTTCTAGTATTAAAGATTTGACCAAAGTTTGGCATTCAGATATTGAAATGAAATGATTTAAGTCATTTTGGAAGAAGAATCGCTGTGATACCTTCTAATAAAATGCTAAAATTTGAAAGATGACCATACATATTCAATAGCTACAGATGCCTACGAGCGAATCATGGAGCACAATTGTTACGTGTAACCTTAGAAAATTAGCACACAAATTCGAGTTTCATTTCAGATGCGATGTAACATTTAAATTGGGAACGCCAACCAGGGAAACGATACAATTTTCGAAATCGAGCCAAATGCCCCGGGGCCTAGAATATTTGCAGAATCAAATGCGGACAACTTTGAGAAGGCCGCGGCCGAAACCTTAAACAATCTGAAAAGGCAACTCCGAAAACGAAAGGAAAAATTCGGAAGACGTCAAAAAGGTATTAAAAATGAAGAAAATTGCCGTACCCGAACGATTTTTTGTGGATCTCAAAATATGCAATAGAAGTAGTAATCATCATTGACTACGACATAGAACAGGATCTTATTCCTTTAACAAAAGCTGCAATTTGGCCAACAGCACCAACTCCGCCTTATTCTTTCCTGAAAAAGCGTCGGCAATGGCATTGGCAGTTTTCTTGGTTAAGGATATGATTTCCTCTGAGAAGGCATGTGGATGTTCTTGATAAAACTCCTTGAATTCCTCAAAACACTCCGCACCCGTTTTTTCATACTCTAAGAGCCAGTCGAAGACAATCTCGATCTGGTTGGCGGCATCAGTACCATATCGATCTGTAAAATCATCTACGTATAGCCAATCTTCCTTTACGATTTCCTTTACTTTATCCCATTCCTTGACATGTACACTGCCATCGCTAATAGCCACGGCATAGAATAACCTCCCCAGATTTTGATACAGGCCGTTCATCGTTTTCGGTGTATTTTTCATAATTGCGTATTACGTTGAGTGTACTAAACTAAGATACCTGGCTTACGATTTCTATGATAAACATCAGTTTGTATTTCATATATTTGATTCATGCGCGTTTTTCAAAAGAACAGTAATATTTTCAATCTGCTTTCAGAGGGGGTTTCCGAAGGGATTATTGTGGTTAATTCAGAGCAACTCATTGTTGCCACTAATTCTTCTGCAGAAGAAATGTTCGGTTATGAAAAGGATGAACTTGTCGGAAAAAACCTCGACACGATTATTCCAAAGAGATACCATCAAGCACACCATTCACACGTAAAAAACTTTATTTCAAGAAGTGAAAAGCGACAGATGGCCAAAGGGCTTGACCTTTCAGGTGTAGCTAAAGATGGAAAGGAATTTCCTGTTGAGGCGGGCTTAAATCCATTTAAGCTTTATGGGAACACATTTGTTATGGCCTTGGTCATAGATATTAGCGAACGAAAAGCAAGGGAAGAGGAACTCAGTCATTGGGCCAAGATTTTTGACGAATCCCTGAACGAGATATTCGTTTTTGACAGGCACTCCTTAAAATTTATTAACGCAAATCAGGGCGCACAAGATAATATTGGCTACACTTTGGATGAGTTGCTGCGACTAACCCCTATAGATATCAAACCGGATATAGATGAAATAAGGTTTCGGAAACTTATTTCACCCCTGCTTAAAAAAACGAAAAAGAAAATTCAATTTGAAACTATACATCAGCGTAAAGATGGTAGCAGATATCCAGTTGAAGTACATTTACAACCCTCGAACTTTGGTCATCAGGAGGTATTTATTGCTATAATTCTAGACATAACCGAACGACACGATTATACCGAAAAACTCGAAAGAACCGTAAGGAAACGTACTGAGCAGCTTACGCAAGCTTTGGCCAAGGAGAAAGAGCTGAGCGAACTAAAAACGCGATTTTTATCCTTGGTGTCCCACGAATTCAAAACTCCCCTTAGTAGTATTTTGACTTCCATTACCTTACTGGGTAAATACACCCAGACCGAACAACAGGAAAAACGAGACAAACATGTGACCACAATACGTAACAAAGTAAAATATCTGGATACTATTCTGAATGACTTTCTTTCTGTGGAACGTTTGGAGTCTGGCAAGGTCAATTATAAAGTAGAGTGCTTTCCCTTGAGCAAAGTAATCAACGAGGTAGTCTATGATTCGAACATGCTGCTCAAAGCGGGACAAAAAATACAATATCCCGAGAATATTGATGATTTGATTATCACATTCGATGAAAAAATCCTTCAGCTCGCTTTATCCAATTTGGTACATAATGCTATCAAATATTCCCCCGAAAATTCGATCATTGATTTGCAAGTGGAAAATAAAGAGGATGCGCTCATTTTAAAAGTAATCGATGAAGGTATAGGTATTCCAGAGGCGGAACAGAAACACATTTTTAACCGTTATTATAGAGCTGTAAATGCTTTACTAATACAAGGTACCGGCATTGGCCTGAACACTGCCAAACAACATCTGGAGAATCTAGGGGCGACCTTGGAATTTGATAGCAAAGAGAACAATGGATCGACATTTATCGTATGCATCTGCAAAGAACCTACTACCAGCTATTAAAAAATGATCTATGAAAATATTTGAAGCCTGCCCAAATAGTAGTTGCAAATTACACCTGATCATTAAAAACGGATAAAAATAAGCAGATGAAAACAATTTTACTCATTGAGGATGATAGGGCCCTTCGTGAAAACACCGAAGAGCTTCTAGAGCTTTCAGGTTATTCGGTAATAACAGCGCCTAATGGAAAAGTAGGTATTAAGGTGGCCAAAGAAAATCTACCCGATATCATTATCTGCGATATCATGATGCCGATGATTGATGGCTATGGAGTTTTAGCAGCTCTTTCTGCTGAAGAGACCACCAAACACATTCCCTTTATCTTCCTTTCCGCTAAAACGGAGCATAAGGAAATCCGAAAGGGGATGGATTTGGGCGCGGACGATTATTTGACCAAACCCTTTGAGGAAGAAGACCTTTTAAGCGCTGTTGAGAGTAGACTCGCCAAAGCACAAATTCTTGCACGAGTCCTCAATGAAAAAAAGGAAGCGCTCCCTTCAGAGGCCGAAATGCGCACCTTACATGAACTGAAGAATTTTTTTGACGATAATGGGGAGCAGGTCGATTTCAACCAAGGTGAAACCGTCTACATCGAAGGTTCGCGTTCCAATAAAATCTATTTAATTCTAAAAGGGGTCGTCAAATGCCATAATATGGACGAGGATGGAAAAGAATTGATTACCTCTTTGTATCGCGCAGATGATTTTTTGGGCTTTACTTCGTTCATGAACAACATACCATACCAAGAATCAGCCACGGCAATAGAAAATGTTCGGCTTGCAGGAATATCAAAGGAAAATCTAATGTCCATTTTGGAAAAGAACCATACGATTTCATTGGAACTGATGGAACTATTGACAAACGATATTACCGAAATAAAAGCACAATTGCTGCAGATGGCCTATAGTTCAGTGCGTAAGAAGACAGCCCAGACACTGCTACAGTTTGCCAGAATCATGGACACAAAGACCGAAGAACCCATCAAAATATCTCGAAACGATCTCGCTAGTGTCGCCGGTATCGCTACTGAAAGTTTAATTCGTACGTTGTCAGGATTCAGAAAAGAGGGACTTATCTCCATTGAGGGTCGGAATATTAGAATAATGGAGTTGAAGGCACTACAGTATGTGAGTTAAGGATTTGGTTTTTTACTTAAGCTGATTAATATCATAAATTACAATCGGTCGCATGACTATTTTTGTTGACCAAGCCATTTGAATGAACCATATTTTAATCCCCACAGATTTTTCCGGTAATTCTTGGAACGCTTTAGAATATGCCGTACGGTTCTATAAAAACGACCCTTGCAACTTCTACATTTTGCATATTGGCGATTTAAGGGAATCATCTGTTGAAAGCAATTCCTTTGCTCTTCCCATAGAAAAGATCAGTCCTTCCATAAAAAATAAGTTGAACTTATTTTTTGAAGGTATATCGCTTTTACCCGGTAACCAAAAACACCATTTTATTGCACTTCAAGAATACGGAAGTTTTATCGATATTATGCGTAAAACGGTTCAAGACAAAAAAATAGACCTTATCGTTATGGGCACCAAAGGAGCATCAGGTATAAAGGCCTCAGTGGTTGGCAGCAACACAGGGGATGTCATTACCAAAGTACCCTGTAATGTATTGGTAATTCCAGAGAATGCCCCAATAAAAATGGCCAAGAAAATCGCCTTCCCTTCGGATTACAACCTTTTCTACACCCACCCCATTCTAGAGGTGCTGTCTAAAGTAATGCGAACTTCAAAAGCCAGACTACTAGTTTTGAATGTAACACCGGATTCCTTCAGCCTTACAAAATCGCAGAAAAAAAATAAGGCGTATTTACAAGATCATTTGGCGGAAACTTTTCCTAAACTATGTAGTTATCATCACATAGCAGGTAAAAATATCAAGCCTGCCATCCTGAATTTTGTGACGGACAACGAAGTTGATATGGTAACGATGGTGGCCAAAAACCTGAATTTTTTGCAGCAACTTTTGTTCGACACCGCAATTGAAAAGTTAAGTTTTCATATGACCGTTCCTCTTTTGGTACTCCACGAGTAGGATGCAGTATATCTGGCGGCTTCATTGAACTGACCAATATCATTGATTTTTGAACCTCTCGCGTCTATTTTTATGGAAACGTAGAAAGGAAAACCGATGAAAAAAATATTGATTACCACCGATTTTTCAGCGAACTCAAAGAATGCCGTACACTATGCACTTGATTTGTTCCAAGAAACCCCATGCCACTTTTTTCTTCTGTATGTAAATATGCAAGGTCTAGCCTATATGGAAAAACCTATTTACGATTTCGGAACGAACATTTTGGTGGAAAAGGAGTCAAAAACGATTGAACAAAAACTAAGGGATTTGGAAAAGTACTTCAAAACGATTTCTGCTACAAAGAACATCCACCTTTTTACCACGATTCATGAAGAAGGCTATTTTTTGAAATCTATCCGAAAACATATCGAAGAAAACAATATAGAACTTATTGTGATGGGCACCAAAGGGGCGAATGATGTTAAGGAATTCTTTATGGGAAGTAATGCTGGGGACGTTATCACTAAAGTAGAATGTGATGTTTTGGTCATTCCTGATAAAGCACGATATGAGGGTTACGAGGAAGTTGTTTTTGCCACTGACTTTGCTCTACCCTATTTGGATGACATATTGATTGGTATTTCGACTCTTATTTCATCGAAAGCAAGCAAAATACGGGTACTTTATGTCGCCAAAACCGCGAAACGATTGAGCGATAT
>JARFRH010000260.1 GCA_029287355.1 Maribacter sp.
GCCGTGAATGGTGCGTAGAAGTCCCTTACATAATTGATAACATCAGAGTCTTTAGATTCAACCTGACCAAGACACTTCTTATAAATGTCTTCCACAAGATTCATTGTTCCCTTATCTTTATGTAATTGCAGGGCTGCTTTGAAGGCTATGAAATCTTCCAGTTTGGCCATATCAATGCCATAACAATCGGGATATCGTATTTGTGGGGCAGATGATACAACTATTATTTTTTTAGGTGATAATCGATCTAAAATTCTAAGAATACTTTTTTTTAGGGTTGTTCCCCTTACAATACTATCGTCAATTATGACCAGATTGTCTCCTTTTTGAACCGAGCCATAGGAAATATCGTAAATATGAGTTACCAAGTCATCTCTACTGCTATCTTGAGTGATGAAGGTTCTCAATTTTGCATCCTTGATAGCGACCTTCTCAATTCGGGGCCTTACCTTAAGAATATCATGTAATTCTTCGCTGGTAATCTTTGAACCTATCGAGAGAATTTGTTCTTCCTTCTTTTTGTTGAGATAATTTTGAGCCTCTATCACCATTCCGAAAAATGAAGTTTCCGCTGTATTCGGAATATAGGAGAATACCGTATTCTTAATATCGTTATCAATGGAGGATAGTATCTGCGGGAATAACAATTTCCCTAATTCTTTCCGCTCCTTATAAATTTCCTTATCACTTCCTCGGGAAAAATAGATGCGTTCAAATGAACAGGCCTTTCTTTCCTTGGGTTCCAATATTTGCCTTACCGAGGTATCTCCATTTTTCTTGATAATAATGGCATGACCAGGATCTAACTCCTCTACTTTGTCAAAAGGAACATTAAAAACGGTCTGTATGGCGGGTCTTTCGGAGGCAACGACAACAATTTCGTCATCTTGATAATGATACGCCGGTCGAATACCGCTCGGATCGCGAAGTACGAATGCATCTCCATGCCCTAAAAGTCCGGCCATGGCATATCCTCCGTCAAAGTTCTTTGCTGCCCTTCTTAAAATCTTATGAACTTTCAAACGTTCCGCGATTAAAGGCGAAGCTTCGAGTTTGTTATATCCTTGCTTTTTGATTTGCTTATACAACTTGGCTACTTCGTCATCTAAAAAATGACCTATTTTTTCCATGACGGTAACAGTATCCGCCATTTCCTTTGGATGCTGACCTAATTGCACCAGATTGTCAAATAGCTCGTTGACATTGGTCATATTGAAGTTGCCTGCCACGATGAGATTACGGTGCATCCAATTATTCTGTCTCAAAAAAGGATGTACACTTTCGATGCTATTTTTACCAAAAGTACCATAACGCACGTGACCCAGTAGTAATTCACCGATATAGGGAATATGCTTTTTCTGCATCGCTACATCATCAACATATTCTGGGTTTTCTTTTAATGATGCATTGATACGGTCATTGATTTGGGCAAAAATATCTTGAATAGGCTGTTGTTCACTTGAGCGTACACGACTCATGAAACGTTCTCCAGCATCCATGTCTAATTTGATACTTGCGAATCCAGCACCATCCTGACCACGATTATGCTGCTTTTCCATCATCAGATACATTTTATTCACCCCATAAAAAGCCGTACCATACTTTTCTTTATAGTACTCCAAGGGTTTTAGCAATCGAATAATCGATATACCACATTCGTGTTTGATCGCGTCGCTCATGAACTAGTACTAATTAAAAACCCCGAATCAACGGGGCGAATTTTTATTTTATGATAACTCAATGTCAAATTGTGTCAAGGTCTTGAATTGATGCAACCTTTTGTTCACTTCTCCTCGTTCTAAAGCTTTCATCCGCTGCGTTCCAAATTTTTCTACAGAAAATGAAGCAAGGTTCGAACCATGTATCACGGCGTTCTTCATATTCTCATAGGTAACATTTTTAGTGGCGGCCAGATACCCAGCGAAACCTCCGGCAAATGTATCCCCAGCACCTGTAGGGTCAAATACCTCTCGTAAAGGCAAGGCAGGGGCAAAGAAAATATTATCATCATGGAATAACAATGCGCCATGCTCCCCTTTTTTAATAACCACATATTTGGGTCCCATTTCATGAATTCGAATAGCGGCTTTTACCAGTGAATATTCGCCGGTCAACTGTCTGGCTTCTTCGTCATTAATGGTAATCACATCAATGTGTTTGATGACCTCCATAAGTTCTGTTAAGGTATTGTCCATCCAGAAGTTCATCGTGTCGAGTATGATTAATTTGGGTTTTTGTTCCATCTGTTGGATAACACTCATTTGAGTGTTTGGGTGCAAGTTGCCCAGCATGACTACATCGGCATCTTTGAAATTATCCGGAACAACGGGATTAAAATCAGCCAGCACATTTAGTTCTGTAGCCAAAGTATCTCTTGTATTAAGGTCATTATGGTATTTACCGCTCCAAAAAAAAGTGCTGCCTCCTTCAATGATTTCCAAGCTCGAAATATCAATATTCTTACTAGTCAACAAGTCTAGGTATTCTTGAGGAAAATCATCTCCAACAACAGAGACGATTGCAGAATCGACATTGAATTGTGATGCAGCTAATCCAATAAAGGTGGCTGCACCTCCTAAAATTTTATCGGTTTTCCCGAAGGGGGTTTCAATGGCATCGAAAGCAACCGTACCAACTATTAAAAGCTTACTCATTATTTGACTTAAAAATTAAGCCGCAAATATACGGATTTGTCAAGGGAATTTATAGGGGTGTTTATATCAAATAATAAAAAATGATTGAACCATGATTTTCAATCACTTTCTTCCAAAATCCGCAGGAATCTCGCCCCAAGCTTTTGTCTCCCATTTTACGATTGGGGTATTATAGGTGTTCATATTCAACCAATCGACTGCCCTGCGAATCAAATCAAATAGCGATTGGTTTTGTGGTGTCTCGACCAGTTTTGTATTACAGGTTTTTTTACGCACCCAACTCATGGCCGTTCGCGAATCGGTATAAATAATACGATCGCTTTTGTTTTGTTTTAAAAAGGCGAGTCCGTGAACAATGGCCAAAAACTCCCCTATATTGTTCGTACCTTGTGGAAATGGCCCCTGTTTGAAGAGTTTCTTTTTGGTTTTGGTATCTACACCTTGATATTCCATTACTCCAGGGTTTCCGCTTGAGGCCGCATCAACTGAAATGGAATGGTAGTTGGGCTCACCAATTTTCAACAGCATTTCGGGAGAAAGTCCAGAATCACCTTTCTTTTTTCCTTTATAGAATTCATAATTGCTATTGTATGCCTTTTTAGCTTCTTGAAACGTCGAAAATGACTTGTATTGTGCTCCTTTTTGCCCATCGATTTGGGCCTTGCAGTCTTTCCAAGTTTCGTAGATGCCCGGCCGCTTTCCCTTCCAAACCACATAGAACTTCACTTTTTTCGACATGATGTTATGCTAAAAGTTTGGCTAGGACCTTCGGAAAATGTTCATACTCCAATTCATGCACTTTTTGGGCTATGGTTTCGGGAGTATCATCCGCGACTATTTTGGTCTTCACCTGATAGATGATAGCGCCTTCGTCATAATTTTCATTCACGTAATGTATGGTAATGCCTGATTCTGAATCCCCGTTGTTCTTTACGGCTTCGTGCACCCGCATACCATACATGCCTTTGCCACCGTATTTAGGTAATAGCGCAGGGTGTATGTTGATAATTTGAGATGGATATTTCTGAATCATATTTTCGGGAATCTTCCATAAGAACCCGGCTAAGACTATTAAGTCAGGTTGAAGTGATTCAAGAATGCCCAGTACGCAATTCGTCTTATAAAAAGCGGTTCTATTGAAATACAACCCATTGATATTCAATTTGTTGCATCTGTCTAAAACTTTGGCATCCCTTTTGTTAGTTAGCACTGCGGCAATAGAAACGTTTTGCTTGTCTTGAAAGAATTGTACGATGTTTTCAACATTTGAACCAGAACCGGAGGCAAATAGGACAATTTTTTTCATGAAAAGTTAAGACGTTACCGAAGAAGAATTATTAAGACGAAAATACCACTACTGAAGTTAAATTTCATAAATTACGTCACATTTTAACTTGAAAACGTGTATTTAGTCCAAAGTTTTTTATTTTTGCCAACAATTTAAATTTTTAAAACCAAATTATTATGTCAGACATTGCATCAAGAGTAAAAGCTATCATTGTTGATAAATTAGGAGTTGATGAAAACGAAGTGGTATCAGAAGCTAGCTTTACTAATGACCTAGGGGCCGACTCACTGGACACTGTTGAGTTGATCATGGAATTCGAAAAAGAATTCGATATCCAAATCCCGGACGATCAAGCTGAGAACATCGCAACCGTTGGCCAAGCTATCAGTTATATAGAAGAAGCGAAGTAATCTTTATGATTTCTTGATAAGATTTGCAAATTATCCATGTGGTATCTTTATCGCATGGATAATTTTTTTAATTTACACTTAGCTTACAAAGCAAAAAAATAAGATTCGATGCAGTTAAAGCGAGTTGTGGTTACGGGTTTGGGTGCCTTAACACCCATTGGAAATAACATTGAAGAATATTGGGAAGGTTTGGTAAGCGGCAAGAGTGGTTCAGCTCCTGTCACCTATTACGATACCGAAAAATTTAAGGTCAAGTTCGCTTGTGAATTAAAGAACTATAATCCCGAGGATTTTTTTGATAGGAAGCAAGCGCGTAAACTAGATAAGTTTGCGCAATATGCTCTTGTAGCTTCTGATGAAGCTATTGAAGATTCTGGCTTAGATCTAGATACCATCGATAAGTTTCGAGTTGGTGTCATTTGGGGTGCTGGTATTGGGGGTTTAGAAACTTTTCAGAATGAGGTGATGAATTTCGCTCAGGGAGATGGCACACCAAGGTTCAATCCATTCTTTATTCCCAAGATGATAGCTGATATTGCTCCGGGTAATATTTCCATCAAACATGGTTTTATGGGTCCAAACTATACTACGGTTTCGGCCTGTGCATCATCTGCAAATGCCATGATCGATGCGTTAAATTATATCCGATTAGGATATTGTGATATTGTTGTTTCCGGAGGCAGCGAGGCAGCAGTAACCATCGCCGGCATGGGTGGTTTTGGAGCTATGCATGCACTTTCCACACGAAATGACAGTCCGGAAACCGCGTCACGACCTTTTGATGCAACTCGAGATGGGTTTGTTCTAGGGGAAGGAGCCGGAGCATTGATTTTAGAAGAATACGAACACGCCAAAGCAAGAGGCGCTAAGATCTATTGTGAAGTTGTCGGAGGCGGACTTTCAAGTGATGCATATCATATGACAGCCCCACATCCTGATGGTATCGGTGTAGTACGCGTGATGGAAAATTGTTTAAAAGATGCAGGACTAAAGCCTGAAGACGTAGACACAATCAATACGCATGGTACTTCTACACCTCTAGGCGATGTGGCTGAACTAAAGGCAATATCCAAAGTTTTTGGAGACCATGCCCCTAATATCAATATCAATTCAACAAAATCAATGACTGGGCACTTGTTAGGAGCAGCTGGAGCTATCGAAGCCATTGCATCCATCTTGGCCATGGAACATGGATTGGTACCTCCAACAATAAATCATACCACAGTTGATGAGAATATCGATCCAAAGTTGAACTTGACATTGAATAAGGCCCAGAAAAGAGAAGTAAATGTGGCGTTAAGTAATACATTTGGTTTTGGAGGGCATAACGCCTGTGTAGTTTTCAAGAAAATCAGCTAAGTCATAAAATGAATTTCCCCTCTAATTTATTCAATTCCCATTCTAAAGAAGATGGGAATTTTTTATTGGGAATAACTAAAATACTGGGGTTCAAGCCTAAAAATATAGAGATATTCAAGAAAGCATTTTTACACCGATCGGCCAACCGAAAAGATAAAGATGGGAACCCAATGAATTACGAACGTCTGGAGTTTTTAGGAGATTCAATGCTCGGCACGATTATTTCCAGACACCTGTATAACGCGGTGCCAGAAGGAGATGAAGGCTATTTGACTAAAATGCGGTCGAAGATAGTCAGTCGAGAACACCTTAATGAATTGGGCAAGGATCTCAACTTGATTAAATTGGTTGAAAGCAGAATCCCCAAATCACATTTCGGAGAAAATATTCACGGCAATGTTTTTGAAGCCTTAGTCGGTGCTATCTACTTGGACCGGGGATATAATTACTGCGAAAAATTCATCAATAAAAGGGTTATCGAACCCTATGTTGACATTGAGCAATTGGAAGGGAAGGTAATCAGCTACAAGAGCTTGGTTATCGAGTGGTGCCAAAAACAGAAAAAGACCTTTAATTATAATGTTTACGAAGATACAGGTAACGACAATTTAAAACATTTCGCGGTAAAACTTACCATCGGAAACAATGTGGTGGCAAAAGCGAGGGCTACCTCCAAGAAAAAAGCAGAGGAAAGAGCCTCAAAGCGAGCGTTTTTTGCACTTCAGGATAGAATGGACAAAGCTTGATTTTTAACATAAGACCAGGATAACGTTGCCGTTTCTGATATCCCTACTTTAGCTTGGTGTAGCTTAGGCTAATTTCGTTATTAGTCCTATCTTTGAAATTTTGTGCGCATATGGCAGCAGTACACAAAATTTTGACGGATTTTTACGAAGACTCCTTCACCTTATTAGCCCTTCACAGTAGTCTCGAAGATTATGCTATGGTGTATGCTTTGAATCTGTGTCTAAAATCAAATTTTAAAAGAACCGTAAAAGATTTGGAACTTTTCGAACAGGTAGCATTTCCAATATTCGAATGGAAGGATGCTAAAAATGACAGATTTTTAACCCTTATTACCAATAAAGGTTCGAAAGAGGAAACCAATGTCAAAGGCGATTTGTTTGAAAATGAACCTTCTTATACCAGTAGGTTTCAAGTAGTGCCAGAGTATAAGGATGCCGATTATCTTTTAAAAATAGAGCATGACGATGATTTGGAAGATAAGTTTATAAAATCTTTGATGACGATACCTGAAGTAGTTACGGTATACAACATCGACACCGAAAACATAAAGTCAAGAACCAATCTAATATTTTAATAATGCCAAATAACAAGAAGACAAAAATAGTGGCCACCTTAGGGCCGGCCACGAGCAAGAAAGAGGTGCTGAGGAAGATGATTGAGGCGGGTGTTGATGTCTTTAGAATCAACTTTTCGCATGCAGACTATGAGGATGTCACGGAGCGAATCAAAATGATTCGTGAGTTGAATGAAGAAATGCAGATTTATACTGCGATTCTTGCTGATTTACAAGGCCCTAAACTCAGGGTCGGTGTGATGGCGGGTGAGGTAGTTGTTGCACCAGGAGATGAAATTACCTTTGTCACGGGAAAGCCTTTTGAGGGTACCGCCGAGAAGGTTTATATGAACTATACGAATTTTCCGAAAGATGTGAAGCCTGGCGAACATATCTTGTTAGATGATGGAAAATTAATGTTCGAGGTAGTCGCTACAAATGGCAAAGACCAAGTAAAGGCCAAGGTTGTTCAAGGAGGACCATTAAAATCCAAGAAAGGAGTAAATCTACCGAATACCAGTATATCACTTCCTGCACTTACCGAGAAAGATGTGAAGGATGCAATTTTTGCGATTTCCAAAGACGTAGATTGGATTGCCTTATCCTTCGTAAGATTTAGTCAAGACCTTATAGATCTTCGGAATATTATAGAAGAACATTCGGAGCATAAAATTCCTATAATCGCTAAAATCGAAAAACCTGAGGCTGTAGAGAATATCGACAAAATCGTTGCCTACTGCGACGGTCTTATGGTAGCTCGAGGTGACTTAGGTGTTGAGGTTCCGGCACAGGAGGTTCCCCTAATTCAAAAACAATTAGTACTTCGAGCTAAAAAAGCACGGATACCTGTAATCATTGCCACACAGATGATGGAGACGATGATAACGAGCTTAACTCCTACTAGAGCTGAAGTGAACGATGTTGCCAATTCGGTCATGGATGGTGCGGATGCTGTAATGCTCTCTGGAGAGACTTCAGTAGGCAATTATCCCGTAGAGGTAATTGAGAAAATGTCAAATATTCTTAAAAGTGTTGAGGGCTCGGAATTAATCCATGTTCCACAAGAACCACCACATATTCGTACCAAACGCTATATTACGAAATCGGTCTGTTATCATGCGGCGACTATGGCGAATGAAATAAAGGCAAAAGCAATTTCTACCCTGACCAATAGTGGGTATACCGCTTTTCAAATTTCTGCTTGGCGACCTAGCGCCCATATTCTGGTCTTTACTTCGAATCGAAGAATTCTGACGCAATTGAATCTACTTTGGGGGGTTAAGGCTTTCTATTATGATAGGTATGTATCGACTGATGAGACTATCGAAGATGTTAATGCAATAGCATGTAAAAAAGGATTTTTGGACGTTGGTGATATGCTGATAAGCCTAGCGGCCATGCCTATTAAAGATAAAGGGATGGTCAATACCCTACGAGTTACTGAAATTGAGACCTGTAGCTTTTAGCGGTCTGAAAAAGAAATTTCAAATCATAAAGAAGCCGTGATTATGAATTAATCACGGCTTCTTGCTTTTGAACAAAATACACTTAAGCTACTTCCTTTTCATAGGCTATAAAATTTACAACTTCTCCTGAAGTATTGAATACAGGCTCCCCTTTTATCCAACACTTATAGGTCGAACCATCTTTTCGATAATTCACAATGATGGTCTCAAAAGGAGTTTTATTTTGAACTGCTAAGCGTAAGGTTTTCGTTGTTTCTGGGCAGGTTTTGGCACCTTGAAACATTTTTGGTTTTTTACCTACGATTTCATCGGGACGGTATCCGTTCATGTCAATTATGTTCTTGGTCGCATGAACAATATGCAATTGAGGGTCGGTTACCACAATAACTTGTTTTTTGTGTAATAATTTATCGCCGAAATCCTTTTGATCAGACCATTGATTGGCTTTTGCCAAAAGCTCCAATGAAACAATATCGTCGTAATTCTTGCAAACTGCGGTGAAATGAGGGGCATACATATCCCAAGATGAAATGGGCAGACTATTGAAGTCTAAAGTGTCATAAAATTTGCTTGCCGCTTTGTCGTATTCTTTTATTTCGCTCATATTATTTACCCATATATTAAAAGATCATTTTTTTCTAAAATGTACCTCATTCAAAATCAAAGCTATTAAAACGTTTTAAAGTGCTAAAATCTCAGGAAATGATTAACACTCTTGTTTAAGGATTCTGTTTTTATGGAAGTTTTTACAAGCGTAAGCATAAACAAAAGAAATGCGCTCAGTATCCAGAATATGAATTCTCAAGCTGCCACACCACTTGGAAATTTGAGTTTTAGGAGGAAAAATAGGTTTGATGTTGGGGCTAATAGACGTTATCAATAAGAATAACAATCAATTCGCAATCGCATCTGGAATCAATACTATTCTTTGGAATCGGAAAAACCCAAAACGAAGCTTACTAAACTTACGATAGGATAGTTTATTTCTTTTCTTTGAATCTGGTAGCTACTGAAGATACCCTAATTGTACTGTAACAATTGGCTTTTGAAATGGCAGAAACAAAAAAGCCCCGCAGTGCGAGGCCTTTTTTCTCTTAGTATCCAAATTAATTTGGGTCTACCTGCTCAGTTTTTGCATTCTCTGATTCATTCTCAAGCTCTTCAGCGAGATCTTCGAGTTCACCTTTTACGCTACAAGAAACAGCGAACAAAGAAACAGCGAACAAAGCGATCAATCTTGTTTTGTTAAATACGGTTTTCATGGTTTAAAGATTTTGGGTTGATAAAATTGTCTAACTAAAACCTTTAGAAATGTCTTTTATTGCCAATTGAATATTTATTCGATGAAATGCACTATCCAAATAGGGATGTATTAAAAGGCATATTTTTTCGATTCAAGTGGAGAGATTGACTCAAAAATCGAATTTTAGTTGTACTAAGACCGATTCCTCTTGTGTAGTGGGTTTCTTTTTTTCGGTATTCAGGTTGGCTAGTGAGATGCCTAAAAGACGCACTGAGTTTTGAAGTTCTTCTTGATAGAGTAACTCTTTGGCAGTTTCTAAAATCAAGTCTTTATCGGTAATAAAATAAGGAAGTGTTTTGCTTCGAGTGTTTAGTGTAAAATCACTGTATTTGATTTTCAAGGTTAGCGTTTTACCCGCTATTTTTGATTTTTTCAATCGGCGCTCTAACTCCTCCGCGATTTGTTCAAGTCGCTCTAACATGAAGATCTCACTGCTTAGGTTTTCACCAAAAGTACGTTCTGCCCCTACCGATTTGGGTGTGCGATGAGCTTTGACCTCACTGGTGTGAATTCCGCGCACTACATGATAATAATGACTTCCGCCTTTGCCAAAGTTCGAATTTAGAAATTCAAGCGACTTTGTTTTGAGATCCTTGCCCGTGAAAATGCCCAGTTTATACATTTTTTGAGCGGTAACTTTACCGACGCCATAAAATTTCCGAATTTCCAAATCTTCCAAAAACGAAATGACTTCTTCAGGGTTTACCGTTTTCTGACCATTCGGCTTATTAATATCACTGGCCACTTTTGCGATAAACTTATTGATGGAAATTCCTGCGGAAGCGGCCAGGCCTACTTCATCAAAAATACGCTGTCGTATTTCCTTGGCTATTAAAGTAGCTGAAGGGTTTCCTTTTTTATTAACAGTGACATCGAGATAAGCCTCATCCAAGGATAATGGTTCAACCAGATCAGTATAGTCATAAAAGATGTTTCGTATTTGTTTTGAAATCTCTTTATATCGAGAGAAACGAGGTTTCACGAAAATGATATGAGGACAGTTCTTTTTGGCCAAGTAGCCGCTCAACGCGCTTCGCACCCCGTATTTTCGAGCTTCATAATTGGCTGCAGAAACGACACCTCTTTTTTCACTTCCCCCGACCGCAACGGGTTTTCCCTTCAATTCAGGATTGTCCAGTTCCTCTACGGACGCATAAAAGGCGTCCATATCTACATGGATGATTTTTCGTAAAGGTAAATCCGATTCCATATCGTAAATTTATAGAACTAATCGACCAAAAAGATAATGTGATAGAGATAGAACGTAAGTTTTTGTTGAAATCGGATACTTATAAGAAGGAGGCGGTATCACAAGAACGCATTGTTCAGGGTTTTTTGAACACACATGAAGAGCGAACCGTTCGGGTTCGAATTAATGGTGATTTTGCCTATTTGACAATCAAGGGTAAGTCAAATGAATCAGGAACCTCTCGTTTCGAGTGGGAAAAGGAAATTTCTTTAAATGAAGCCGAGGCTCTCCTACTATTATGTGAAGAAGGAATCATTAAAAAGACAAGATATATCGTACCGAAAGGGCAACATATCTTTGAAATCGACGAGTTTCACGGCGCTAATGAGGGGCTTGTCATTGCTGAGATTGAGCTAAACAATGAGGATGAGACCTATGAACAACCTGATTGGCTTGGCGATGAGGTCACGGGCGATATTATATATTACAATTCGCAATTGAGTAAGAACCCTTTTAAAACTTGGTAAAATGAGACTAGTCATAGTTGGAGTACTCCTCATGACAATAGCATGTTGTAAAGATGTCTCGCCCAAAAATAAAGAGATATCAGAAACCGAGGCTTTTGCTCCTCATTAGATGACGAAGACAACCAAGCAGCTAAAAGAAGAATTAATAGCGAAAGGTTTCGAAATCTTTGACTATGTTGATGAAAAAACGAAAGAGACTGTCTTGATGCAACAGTATTTCATTGCATTTTTAAAAAAGGCCCAAATGGTTCACAGAACAAATTTGAGGCTGACAGTTTAGAAACCTTGCATTTGGCTCATTTAGGAAGAATGTATGAAGAAGGTTATGCTGATATTTCAGGGCCATTTGGGGATGATGGTGACATACGTGGAATCACGATTTATAACACGCCCACATTGAAAATAGCGGATAGTCTGGCCAATATGGATCCCATGGTAAAAGCAGGGTGGCTTCAAGTTGAAATTCATCCCTAGTGGGCCGCTAAAATGTTTGCTTTGAGATGAGTTTATGTAAATAGGGTTAGCTTAAATTTTATATAGTAGAAGTGGCGTTTCATTTTTGATTTGTAGTCGATTAGTTATCCCCAAGGTATTTAGGAATTTTCACCAAGTGCTGTTCGGTAGCGGATCCATTCCAATTTTTCCTTTTCCGACCTTTTGCGTAATTGAACGACTTTCTTGATTAGAGCGGGGGCAAGTCCGACGATGAATAATATTAAGGACAGCACAAAAACAGGAAATGCATTAGAAAATAGGTTCCCACTTGAAAGAATTCCTAGAATTAATATAGTCGATAACGGAAATGAGAAGGCAAGTAAGCTAACGGCAAAATTTGAATCGAATGTTCTTTGTTTCTTGAGCAGCTTTTCTTCATGACCCTCCACTGCTGAAATGTGGGCAAAGGGCCAAAAGCTGCAGGCGCTTAATCCAAAGGCCAAATAAAGTAAGGTATCATTGATACTGCGTATTCCGCCTAATGCCATTACAATACAACAGATGGCTGTGACCAAGCCAGCTCTAAGAAATAGGACGGAAACCAGTTGTGAGAATTGTTTTTTCCTGATTTTTACTGCTAGGCCAATAAACAACAAGACCAAAGGTGTCATAATCCCACTTAGCCTTTGTAAGCTATCACTGATGATAAAGGGCAATGATTCCATTGAGATTCCTAAACCGACCAAAACAAGTGCTAGGCCAATAAAAACATTCACGGGTTCCGATACCAAAGCTTTTAAAAGTGATTTCAATTTTGAGCTATTCTTCTGAATCTTTTGAGCTTGTAGTTTATAATGCCAGTTCATGGCAATCATATACAGAATTATCAGAACGAAGACTTTATTACCTAGATCGGCCATTGCTGCCTTGGCGAGATAATCCTCTCCTAAAAACTCTAGAATAAATGGAAAACAGGATAATCCCGGTGCTAATGACGGTATGAGCAGTCGGGCAGTTCTATACTGAGGAGAATCTTTCTTTAGACCAGTAAAAGGAATAAGATACGGAAAGGCCAAGAATAATATAAAGTTTAGGGCAAGTGCAAAAAACGGAAGTAATAGCAGACCGGTATCTATTTTAACCCCCAACAACGCAATTGCAATAGTAGCTGGCAGTGCAAGGTTTAAAATGATTTTTTTTATTCCGCTGATTTCCTCTTGTGACTTGAATTTCAGCTTTAACAGCAGTCCGATTCCAATAAAAAGAAGGAATGTAATTGTCTTTTGAAATGTAAAATCCATACTAGATCAAAACTGTATTTAATGCTTGGGTAAATAGCTTCATTTCGTCCATAGTGCCCATACTCACTCGACACCAGTTCTTGCCCATGAATTTAAATGCTCTCACTCCAATCTTGTGTGCCGTCATTTTCTCAAGGAATTTTTTGCCCTCCATTTCAATGGGAAATATCATAAAGCTGGTATGTGAGGGAACGTATTCGAGGTTCATTTTTGACAAACTTTCGTAAACATAATCTCTACAAGCTGCATTTCGTTCACGTGACTCATTAATAAAAGAGGTGTCATCCATGGCGCTCATAGCCGCAAAAACAGAAGGATATGAGATACCCATACCGGCACGGGTTATTTTTTGAAGTTTATCCAACCGTTCTTCTTGGGCAACTGCATAACCTACGCGAAGGCCTGCCATACCGTGAATTTTAGAAAATGTTCGGGCAATAATGACATCCTTACCTTCACCGATCAATGAAACCATACTTTGTTTCATTCCATCTTCAAGAAAACCCAGATAGGCCTCATCAATGAAAACAGGAATTTTTTCGGAAACACGAGCGCAAAAATCCACTAAATCTTTATGTTGGGTTATCGTACCTGTCGGATTGTTAGGGTTACAGATATAGACTAATTTAGTATCGGCGTCTATTGCTTTTTCCATAGCATCCAGATCGTGCGACCAATCATCTCTTAATGGAACCGGCTTCCAGCTTCCACCAGCTGCTTCCGCTACTCGTATCAGCGACATATAAGCGGGATCTGCTGAAACTACATTTCCACCGTTCATAAAGAGAGCCATGGCAGTTTTTTCAAGCAAATCTGATGAGCCAGGCCCCATCATGATGTTTTTTTGTTCAACGCCTTCAAATGTGGCAATTTTATCCACCAGCTGAAAAAGTTCTTTCCAAGCATAACGATTACCTCCGGCGGCGGCGGTTTTCAAAGCTTCCAATGCCATAGGTGAAGGCCCATAGGGATTCTCATTGGCGTTGAGTTTAGCAGCCAATACAGGATACTCTCTAAGGCTTTCAGGGAGGTATTCTTTGAAGAAAGGGCTATAGATAGCATTACCGTGCTGGTCTAAGCGAAGTGGTAAATCTGAATTTTTGGAAAAACCTAAATAAGGGGAGGCAAATACCCCACCTGCAGTTAAGATTCCGGTTTTTATCCAATTTCTTCTATTGATTTTCTTTGTTTCCATAGGTCTTTATGTATTTGAATTAGCAGTGAAGACTAAATTAAAGGCATGGAAACGGAATAACTATGGTAATCCTATAAAAATCAAGGGTTTAATATTAACATTTCGAATTTTAAGAAAACTGAATTAGGAATTCGGTATTTTAAGCAACAAAAAAAGGGTCTATTTTGCGAAAATACCATCTATTTCCAGAATGGGGATCTTTACTAATTTATTTTCAGTCACTGAATTTTTCTCAAACAAAAATCTTTTTTCATAGATTTTGTCGTCCGCATAATACGTGACAAAGAACTCATTATTTAAAGCCAGAACATCTTCTTGTACCAATTCGATCTTTTCAAATGACTTGGCATCTACCACACCAATAGCATGTCGCATGATAGAGGTTTCCCGACTGAGATCGTAACCTTTGGATACGATTAATACCATATCAATTTGTGAAGTTCGATTGTTTATGATGTACGAGTTCCAGTCTTTGGAGAGGTATTCATCGTTCCATTCATGAACAATGGCGACATAGACGTCTTTCGCAATTGGGATTTCGATATCTTTTTTCACGTCGAAAGACTAAAGTGCGCTTTTAAACTGTTCCAAGAAACGAACATCATTTTCGCTCAAAAGACGAATATCGGAAATTTGGTGCAGTAGGAGGGCAATACGATCAATACCCATACCAAATGCAAAGCCGGAATACGCTTTTGAATCGATGCCACAGTTATCCAAAACATTGGGATCGACCATGCCACAGCCCATAATTTCCAACCAACCGGTACCTTTCGTCATGCGGTAGTCCGTTTCGGTTTCTAAGCCCCAATAAACATCTACTTCCGCACTAGGTTCGGTGAATGGAAAGTACGAAGGTCTTAAGCGAATTTTCGATTTCCCAAAAAGTTCGGTCGTGAAAAATTGTAGCGTTTGTTTTAAATCGGCAAAAGAAACATCCTTATCAATATACAAACCTTCTACTTGATGAAAGAAACAATGCGAACGTGCCGAAATGGCTTCGTTTCGATACACCCTACCAGGGGATATCGTTCGAATAGGGGGTTTGTTGTTTTCCATATATCTCACTTGTACCGATGAGGTATGGGTGCGGAGCAAAATATCAGGATTCGTCTGCACGAAAAAAGTATCTTG
>JARFRH010000312.1 GCA_029287355.1 Maribacter sp.
GTCTCGTGGGCTCGGAGATGTGTATTAGAGACATCTATATCCCCCGTCATCCGTGATTACAGAGATCGTCGCGGAACCCCCGCCCGTTGCGGTAACAAGACCATTTGCATCTATGGAAACGATTGTGGGGTCGTCGGACAACCAACTTACCGTTTGGTTCGTCGCATTGGCCGGTTCTATGGTCGCGATGAATTGAAACGTTTCGCCTACCTCCAAGGTGAACTCCGAAGGGCTTAACAGCACATTGTAGACGGGTACTTCCGGAGTGACGCCCAGTTGCCTAATCCACTCTTCCAAGAGTGCAACACCTTCGTCATCAATCCTGTTTTTTGCAACAGGGGGCATCGCAATACTTGGGTCTACACTATTTGCCCTTAGGTAAAGTATCGATTTTTCAGGTTCACCTGCAGCAAGTATTTCCTCACCAAGAACCCCTAATGGGTTATAGATGCCTGCATCCAACAATCCGGTTGCAGCTAAATCAAGGTTCATTCTTAGGTCAAAATCCGCCCGTACATCAGATCCTGCTTGATGACAATATGCGCAATTTAAGTCCATATAAGATCTTGCTTTTTCATCAACTGAGGCGTTGGCATCATCAATTGACTTATAGGTCAATAGGGAGGGGGTATCGACATCGGCAATCGTTTGATTCAGGATGCCCAAGTGACTCAAGGTTACCAATTGATTCGCTGTTCTTCCCGTTTTAGGGTAGGTGAAATCCTTGTTCAAAAATCGAGTTCTTGTTCCTATGGTACCATCAGTGCTAGTATTATGACAGGTGATACACTCATTCCTATTAGGATATCGCCAAGTTTGTACCACCGTCGACCCATCGGCCTTGGTAATATTTAGAGATTCATCCAAACCTGTCGTCAGTAATAATGCATCGGTTTGTGCGGTATTCCATTTATAGGTGGCAAAATAGAAATTGCCATCAGCTGCCTTGACCGAAAAACGGGTTTCCAAGCGCTTGGTGATTGATGGATTATTTTCATCTAGGGGCATTTCAATATGCTTAATGAGTACAGATCCTACAGGAAGGTCCCAGTTTCCATTTTCCGAATAGTCAATTTGTTCCTCGGCAGTGTCATGAGCTCCGTCATTGGGTATCCCGATCCATCTTTTCTTTAGAGCCCCATCAGACCAAAAAGATTCCACTAAATCATAAGGAATTAAACCGTCTGTGGGAGTAAGATTAGTCAAGTTACTAAATGCACCTGTTTGAGAGAGCGATTGCGGCATTGTTTCGTTGAATGTTAATTTAGTGACCATTTTATACAATGTAGATACACCTTGTTTTAAGATATACAGCTCTCCCTGCTTGTCTTCCCCGAATGATATAATGTTGGTCGATGAAAAAACACCTATTTGTTCGTAACTACCGTCATTTATATTCACTGAAAATAATTCTTCTCCATTACCATAATCCGCACAAACATATTTTCCTTGTAATTCAGGTACCTCTTCGCCTCTATACACAAATCCTCCCATTATAGCGTTGACTTCCGATCTTGGGAAAGCTACCAATGGTTCTTCATGAGGCATATTGTTATAAAGGGTAGTTCCGCAAAGGTCACCTTTAAAACGCCCTTCGTAAACAGGCCAACCAAAATTCTTCCCTTTTTTTACAACATTAATTTCTTCATGTCTGAACCACCCGATCTCACCAATATATAAGTCGCCGGTGGCTCGGTCTTTTGTCATACGATGCGGATTTCTATGGCCTAAGGTGTAATACTCTTCAAAAGTTTGACCGCCTGGGCTCAAAAAAGGATTGTCATTCGGAATCCAATACCCATTGCCTGTAAGCTCATCGGAAAATCCATGATCATCCGGCATGGTTCTGACCGGAGCATGACTTTTTTGGGGATTTTTATCAACATCGAAACGCAGCACCCCGCCATCAAGATTATTCTCAATATCCTGAGATTTTTTAGAAGCCGTTTGATCGCCTGTTGTCAAGTATAAAAAACCATCATCGCCAAATAAAAGACCTCCTCCACGATGTGTGGTGCCGTACATTCTTAACTTGAGCAAAACTTGTTCAGAGCTAGGCGATACTTGCATTGAGTTTGGGTTCATTTCATACCTTGAAAGGATAAGAAAGTTTCCCCAATATTCTTCGTTATCACAGTTTTGAGTGGTGTAACTGTTTGGGATATTGTTTCCATTGGCGTCTTTAGTCGTATAATAGGTATAGAAATAATTATTCCCAGTTGTTCCAAAATTAGGATGTAATGCTAAACCTAAAAACCCGCCATCCCATACAACACCAACCTTATTACTAAGGTCTAAAAGCATATTTTTCTGGGCTACATCAGGCATTTTATTGAACCAATATATTTTGCCATCACGTTGACCAACGAGAACTCTATTTCCAGTTGGCAACTCATTAAATGTAAGTGGAGAGTCAAAGGTTAAGTTAGGGAAGATTGGCTCATATGGTAAACCCTGCGGTACAGAAATAATGGCCGGAAAATTACTATTCAAATATTTTCCCAAGGGTTCTGGGCTAATTAATCCTGAGCCGGCAAAATATGGCATTGCTCCTAATAGCAGGAAGCTAAAAACAGCAAATAAATACGCCTTTGGTTTGGTGAGGAGTTGTTTTGTTTTCATGGTTTCGATTTTCAATTTATATTTTAAAATCAACCATTGGCAAAAGGTTCGTTTTTTTTCGGCAAATCGTATGTTTTATCGATAAAAGGCTAGGTTAAAGAGATTCATTTCTCAAGCAATATTCGCCTCTCCAAAAAAGAGCCAAAGTCATGATGGGGTAATGCGGGATAGTCAGTTCACCATGATAGAGACAAACATGAGGTAAATACAAAACGTAAATCTTTTGGTCTTTTTTTATTCCAATATTATCGGTTTTGCCGAGACAGTTTCATTCGTTTGAAATTAAAGACAGTCATACTCATTTCGATAATCGAAAAAACATCGACCAAGAACATGAATGAAAATGAAGAGGCAAATATTAAATGGCCATTGCAGGCAATTAAGTTGGTTTACGGTATGTTTTTGAAGGGGAAATTTAGAGTTATTTGAACCGAAAAAAAGAATGTCTATATTGTTCCAACATGAAAAAGAGCCTCTCCTTGATTAACGACAGCTTGGTGATTCACGCAAAACACATAACCATCGAATGGGGCCTTGACACGTTTAATCCTTTTGGCATAGGTATCGGTTATCATTCCCATTTCTTGTTCTTTACTGATTTCGCTTCCATTGGTTACTTCAGGAATGAACATACCAGCGGTTGGGGCACGCAACCACCGACGACTTTCTATATGAATGGTTTTGTTTCACTCGACATATTTTGGTTCAATTTTCGTAATCATTCCAAAATGTTTTAGCACATTGAGAATACCCTGCATGCCTTCCATGATACAATAATCATCAAAACGCATACTTTCACCTGCCTCAAAAACCACGGTCGGTTTGTTCACTCGAAAAGCCGCATTTCGAAAAACCCGCGAATCAACTTTGAAGAGAAGGAAACAGGCGCATTGAAAAGCACAGCTAATTTAGAACTCATAGCATCCTCTTTAGTATATCGCATTTGAGGGAAATTATGGCGTTGAACTCCTCCGGTATGCAAATCGATTCCATAATTGATTTGATGCATGATCTCAGTGACATAGTGATATACTATCCGACTTGCCATAGATCCGGTTTTAGTTCCGGGAAAACTGCGATTGACGTCTTTTCCGTCAGGCGCATCCCGAGAAAAATGGATAAATCCGAAAATATTGAAAATGGGTACAGCAATGATAGCCCCCTTATTGCCCTAAACCGCTTTTCGGCTATCATATGACGAAGAATTTCAATTCCATTGATTTCGTCACCATGTAAGCCCGCCTGAACCAAAATTGTCGGACCCGCTTTTTTGGCATTAAAAACATAAATGGGAATATCGATCAAGGTTCCCGTGGGCAAGCGATCAATACTGATACTTAACAGCTTGTCTTCCCCTGGGCAACCTTTTGCCCTCCAATATTGATTTCCTTATTATCTTCTACGACGTCCATTTCTTTCAACAAATAGTATGATTTCCTTTGCGATGTTCACTCCTGTTGCCGCTTCGATACCCTGTAATCCAGGAGATGCGTTTACCTCAATCAACAAAGGTCCTTTCTTTGAACGTATTAAATCGACTCCAGCAACCCCTAATCCAAGATGTTTGGTAGCATTTAAAGCAATGAATTGTTCTTTCGCACTAGGTTTTATGGCCTCTGTACTCCCTCCTATATGGAAATTGGAACGAAATTCACCTACTTCACTAGTACGCTTCATACTGGCAATGATCTTATTGCCTACCACAAAAATCCGGATATCTTCCCCATTCGATTCTTCAATATATTCCTGAATCAGAATGCTCGTATCCATTTTATAAAAGGTATCTATAATCGATTTTGCGGACTTTTCCGTTTCGGCTAAAATCACACCTAAACCTTGTGTGCCTTCTTGAAGCTTAATGATAACAGGAGCCCCTCCTAAAATTTCAATTTGCTCTTTGATATTATCAGGGTTAATTGCAAAAAGCGTTTCAGGTATCGGTATTCCTTTTCTGGACATGATCTGAAGTGTTCGCACCTTATTTCTTGCTCGAGTGATACTCAACGAACGGGCAGTACTAAAAATGCCATTCATTTCAAACTGTTTTACAATAGCAGCTCCGTGGCGCGTAACTTTGGAGCCTATTCGTGGAATGACGGCGTCGAACTCGTTGGTAATATTTTCACCACAATAAAGAATCTGTGGTTTTCCCTTGCCTAACTTTACGACACATTTCGTATGATCTATTTGTTCAATATGATGCTCCAAGTTTTCGGCTTCCTCCACTATTCTTTTGGTAGAATAGACGTTCATGCTTACAGATAGCAGTCCAATATTCATGGTAAGTGTTGGCTTGATGTCCAATTAGGTCTTAAATATCGGTGAAAAATGACCATTGTAATAAAAATTCCCCTTTTTTCAATCGATTTTGGTCTTTTTTTGAAAAGGGCACCATTAAAATTGTTTAACTTTTATTATTTATTTGTTATACAAATTCATTAAATATTAAACGCCCCTTGAAGTTCACTTAAAATCATTTCAAATAAGGCACTAAAGGGGGTCAAAGTTTGCTAATAACTAGGTTCTGCAGTATTTTTACAAAGCTAAATCAACAACTAATGAGTGCATTAATAAAATCTTCGTTGGCCCGAAAAGTCGTTATGGCCTTATCAGGTCTTTTCTTGGTTTTCTTTTTAGGACAGCATTTTGTAATAAATGTAACCTCGGTAATTGCCCCGGATACTTTTAATTCTTGGTCGCACTTCATGGGATATAATCCCTTAGTGCAATATATAATGCAGCCTATTTTGATTGCAGGTGTTATTATTCACTTTGTAATGGGGTTTGTATTGGAGCTTCAAAATCGAGCGGCACGAGGAAGTGTACGATATGCAAGTTATAAAGGAAGTGCCAATGCTTCGTGGATTTCAAGAAATATGTTGATTTCAGGTGCTGTCGTCCTTGCATTTTTAGGACTACACTTTTACGATTTTTGGCTCCCTGAAATGGCCTATAAGTACATTGAAAGCAATCCAGAGGATGCCACTAGATACCATGAAGAAACCGTCCATAAATTTGAACCCATATGGAGAACGGTGTTATACATTATTTCTTTTGTGCTTTTGGCACTACACTTATTACACGGGTTTGCTTCCTCCTTTCAAACCATGGGAGTGAACAACAAATTCTCTTCTGCGATTCAAACATTTACCAAGATATATGCAATTGCCATCCCTTTAGGGTTCATATTAATTGCCATATATCATCACCTTAACCCAATAACACATTAAGCATGGGCATATTGGATTCAAAAGTTCCAGCTGGGCCATTGGCCGATAAATGGACTAATCATAAAAATCATATTGACCTAGTCAATCCTGCAAACAAGCGAAACATCGACATCATCGTTGTGGGTACCGGATTAGCCGGTGGGGCTGCTGCTGCTACCTTAGCAGAATTAGGTTACAATGTTAAAACATTTTGTTATCAAGATTCCCCAAGACGTGCGCACTCTATTGCAGCTCAAGGCGGAATCAATGCATCTAAAAATTACCAAGGTGATGGCGATAGCAACTACCGTCTTTTTTACGATACTGTAAAAGGAGGCGATTACCGTTCACGAGAAGCAAACGTATACCGTTTGGCCGAAGTTTCCGGAAATATTATTGATCAATGTGTTGCGCAAGGAGTTCCTTTTGCCCGTGAATATGGAGGCTTATTGGACAACCGTTCCTTTGGAGGGGTTTTAGTATCTCGAACCTTTTATGCCAAAGGGCAGACAGGGCAGCAGTTACTCTTAGGGGCTTACTCCGCCATGAACCGTCAAATCAATCGCGGAAAGATACAGTCGTTCAACCGTCATGAAATGATGGATATGGTTTTAGTGGATGGAAAATCTAGAGGGATTATTGCGCGTGATTTAATTACTGGAAAAATAGAAAGACATTCAGCACATGCTGTCGTTATTGCTTCTGGAGGATATGGAAATGTGTATTTCCTATCCACCAACGCAATGGGAAGTAATGCAACAGCTGCGTGGAAAATACATAAAAAAGGAGCGTTTTTTGCTAACCCT
>JARFRH010000022.1 GCA_029287355.1 Maribacter sp.
AGACAGGCCGAGGGGTATTACAAGATTGGAGGGCTCCTTTTGAGAAAGTCCCGATTGGAAGCTCCAGAGAATTGAAAAAAGGCTCAAAAATCGCAATCCTTTCCATCGGACATATCGGAAACATGGTATCCGAGGTGATAAAAGAATTAGGAAATCCAACTGAAATCGGTCATTATGATATGCGTTTTGTAAAGCCTTTGGATAAAAATGTATTACTCAAAATATTTGCTGAATATAGCAAGGTAGTTACTCTCGAAGACGGCTGCAAAACCGGTGGTTTTGGTAGTGCCGTATTGGAATTTTCCAGTGAAATGGACTATTCGGGAAAAATCACGATTATAGGTGTCGACGATATTTTCATCGAGCAGGGCACCACCGAAGAACTCTATCAACTAACAGGGCTTGACCACATATCCATAAAAAATAAATTAAACTCTTTATTAAATGACGTTTGAATTTTTTAACCCTCGAATCTTTTTTTTCATTCTTGTTCTTTCCATTCAAATTAACAGCGCTCAAGATAGCATACCGAAACCGGTGCAACCAGATTCTTTAATTGTGGCGCCCGTAGTGCTAGACACGACCATAATCGACACAGTTGTAATCAGAAGAGTACAACCAAGGGTCAAACCAAAGGCCGAGAGTGTCAACCTAATGAACACTACTATTTCGTTCAAAAAAACAGAACCACTATCCGAGGGCTTCAAAAAATTTGAGACACCAACATTCTGGCAGAGTGTAAACCTAATCGGACTAAACTTCAGTCAGGCCGCCTTCATAAATTGGAATGCAGGTGGTAACAATTCTATTTCGGCCCAAACCAACGCCCGTTTTGAGCGCAATTATAAATTCAGGTATTTTCTTTGGGAAAATATTCTGGAAACGCAATATGGCATTAACATACAAGAAGGTCAAAAAATCAGAAAGACCGATGATGCCATTAGAATAAGTTCTACCGTTGGTTACCGTCGTGATACGATTAGTAACTGGTACTATTCAGCAAAAGCCAACTTCAACACCCAATATACCGATGGTTTTAAATATCCCGACAGAGAAATTCCTATTTCGAGGGTAATGAGTCCGGGTTACTTTTTCTTGGGAGCGGGTACATCATATATTTCAGAAGGGCGAAAACTCAATGTATATATTTCTCCCCTTACTATGAAATCCACTTTTGTATTGGATCAAGATTTGGCCGACAAAGGGGCGTTTGGGGTAGAAAAAGCAATTCTTGATTTGGATGGAAATATAATAAAACGTGGAGAAAATGTCTTTCTGGAAGTGGGCTTTTTAATTACCAATAATTGGGAAACCCGGCTCATGGAAAATATTGGCTTAAAACATCGGCTTAATTTGTATACCGATTATCTACGAAGTTTTGGTAACATCGATGTAGATTGGGAGCTTAATGTGAGTTTACAGGTCAATAAATACATAGTTACCACGCTTGGAACCCATATTATCTACGATGATGATATTCTCTTTGACGCGGTAAAAAACGATGCGGGCGTAGTTATTGATGAAGGAAAGCCCAAATTACAGTTCAAACAAGTTTTAGGGGTGGGAGTGGCTTACAATTTCTAAACCTCAAAACTGTTTCCCCAAGATCTTGTTATGAATATGAACGGCCGCACTATCGGAAAGACTTGCCACGTAGCATTACGTATTCAGTTCAAACAGGTATTGGGTGTTGCAGTTTCCTATGGCTTTTAGAATGAAAGACCCACAACAAAAGCCCCCCCAAATTGGAAGAGCTTTTGTCTTTCACAGCAATTTCTCCCATTAGCCCGAGAGCGGGCAACTTAAACACTAACAAACGACTTCAATTCTTTAGCTTACTTCGTTTTCTTTATTTGAAATGCCCTGGAGATATTGAAACCAAAATGAATGTCTCCTTTAAAAAAACTTCCTGTGGTTTCCGCGATAAATCCCTTTTCTATCATTGAAACCGAATTACCAAGAATTATTTGGAAAATATGCCCGCCAGTTTCAATATCGACCCCAAATGCAATGGAATTCTTAACATCAATCGATTCAAAAGGATTTAGGTTATAATAATATTCTGCATTTATTGAAACCCGTTTGCTTATTTTGATTCGTGTACCAAGGCCTAAAGCGACCATATCATGAGGGTCATTCGATTCAGGCACCGTATTAAAATGTACAAATGTCGGCATGACCTGGAGCGATAAATTCTGATTGATCTTACTCGCAATCAAAACTTGCCCTGTATAGCTAAGTCTTTCACTAAAGGTTGGTTTGTTCTCTGGCAAATAGTCTTTAATTGTTTTTTCCGTGGCACTTCCAAAAAGTGTAATACTCAATGGAAAGGGCTTTACCCCTGTTCGTTGGTACAATAATCTATACTTTACATATCCATCAAAAGTTTTTTCAAATGAACTTCTTCCCAAAGCAAGGGTTACGTTATCGTTAAAAGCGTACTCAAAGCCAAAACGGATATTGGACTCATCCAATCCGAATAATTGATCAAAACCCGAATTGACCCTACCAAAACGGTGTGAAATCAAGAACTCCAAAACTCCTGTTTTGCGCGTCTCCACCGAATGGCCGTTCAACAATCTAGTGCCATTGAAAGTACTTGCTACCACTAAAGTAGTATCCGAAGATTCTTCCTCCAAAATAGCTTCCAAATCTTGTGAGACCAAACAAATTGGCATAATCAAGATAAAAGTCGATAGTAAGACGTATTTCTTCATACTCTTATTTATAAGGTTTGTGGTCCAATTCAAAGGTTACCTTAATGGTTTTAGCGATGTTGTTCGCCACAATTGAGGGGATTTTGATTTTAAAATCCGCTACATCTACATTAAAATCCCCCTTTAATCGTATCCCATCCTCTCGGATTTCAACATTCACTTTAGTTCTAATTTCCTTTTCTTCTCCGTGCACCGTTAATGTTCCAATAATTTCCGTTTCGTCATTTTCTTCATTTAGGTCACTAAAATTAATTATCTCGCCCGAAAAGGTCGCTTTTGGATATTTATAAGACTCTACATAATTTTCATTAAAGTGCTCTTGCATCAATGCCTTCTTGAACATAAAAGAGCGCATCAGCATTTGTATCGCAATCTTTCCCGTGACCGTATCGATTACGCTCAACACCTGATTATTATCGGCCTTTATGTCTTCAACCAAGGAATGCGAAAAAAAAGAAACATATCCTTCTTTGGTCAAAAATTTATCTTGTGCATTTATGCCATGATAGAACAGAAGCGCAAAAACTATTAAATGGATCTTTTTCATATGCTTAATCAACTAAGGTACATCTTACCATAATAACGTCCATTAAATATCCCGTGCAGATACCCTTAACATTGATTTCATCTCCCTTTTTAAATTGTAATGTTCTTTTATTGTCTTCAGGGAGCATATGGCAAATAATACTTGATTCAAGCCCCTCGTCTTTTAATGTGATTACACTATTGCCTTTTAGTGTCGAAATTTCAAAAACCTTCCCCTTTACCTGAATTACGGTTTCAGAATACTTCTTATCCGTATCCGTTTCGTTATTACGATATTGATCGATAAGATTTTGCGCGCTCAACACATAAGTAGCTTCAGATTTCTGCACATCAACATGTGGTTTGTTGTAATAGTAGATGGAAGCAACAAGCCCCAACGCCGCCAGTAATAGAAACCCAAAGATTATTTTAAATGTTCTATTTCTCACTTTTCCAATCTTTAATTATCCAACGCACCATTGTCTACCCAACATTTTATAGCGGCAATCTGGGCGTCTGTAATAGTACCATCTTTTGGCATTCGCCCTGATTGCGTTACTTCTTTTATTAATTCCGCATTGCTTTGCACAGTGGCATATAGGGTAAGATTCGGTGCTTGGGGAATACTACCATCGCCATTGTGACAGGGCATGCAGTTGTTGGCTATTAAAGGTGCAATCGTGGCGCTGTATAAAACGGCAGGATCACATGAATCATCGACCATGATTACTTCTTCATTTTCAACATTATATTCACAAGCTGTAAAACTGATGACCAATATCAGTACTATGCCGTATGCGCTTATGTCTTTCATTTTACTTTTTTGTTCCAAATTAGAAATAAAATTTCATTCTTAGATTTACTCAAGCGGTATTGTATCAGCATTGAGAATAGGCCAAATACCGGGCGAAGGAACACTGACTCCTTTGTTGTCGCCCCTTATCTGGTCTTGCCCAAAATAATACATAGGCCAGCCTTTATAGGTTAGTTGTGTTCTACCGAAGACCTCAATAGATTCAAAATCCGCAGCATCCAGAATACTTGGTACTTTATCCAAAGTTATCTCTGCTATTGGCCAAACGGCGTTATTCGAGAAATCAGATTGGGTGTAGGTATTGGTGTCTTTTGTATCAGGTATAAAACCGTATAGTGTTCTACCTTCAATATCGGTAATATAGAATGTTTCACCATCACCAAGACTATAATCATCAAGATAATTGTTGCCGTCATTGCCAACTAATTGTGCTCGAACATACATCAACGAGTAATCGGGTTTGGCAATGAACCATACGTTATTTGCATTGTCTCCATTCGTATCTCCAGAGGCTACATCGTTTGCATAATAGTAAAGGGGCCATCCCTTGTAAGTGGTTTGTTTCGACCCATCAGCTCTGTCAATAGTGGCAAAATCGGAGCCTTCCAACCCTGGATCCAGTGCTAGATCTTCTTGGTAAAATATGGGCCATGCACTTAGACATCCACCGGCACATTCCGATGTGTCCTTTGTATCCCTAGAAAAGATGTATAGTGACATGCCATCAGCATCAGTCAATATTTTACCCAAGGTTCCATCTTCCGCTAGTTTAACATTAAGCTCAGGTTCCGGTGCCATGGGAGTATCGACATTAACTATGGGCCAAACCCCAGGTGTAGGCACGCTAACACCTTTATTATCACCACGAACGCTATCCCCTCCAAAATAATACAATGGCCATCCTTTATAGGTCAATTGTGTTCTTCCGAATACGTCTATCGTGCCAAAGTCATCAGCGTTGAGAACGCTAGGTATCTTGTCTAGAGTGATTTCCACAATGGGCCAAACTGGATCATTTGAAAAATCGGGCTCAGTATATGTATTCGTATCCTTCTTATCAGGAGCAAATGCGTAAAGTGTATTGCCCTCTATATCTACAATATAGGGTGTTGCCCCATCTCCTTCGGTATAATCGCCCAAGTAGTTTACGCCATCGCTTCCCACTAATTGTGCACTGACATACATGAGCGAATAATCCGGTTTGGCTACATACCACACGTTGTTTACATCATCGCCGTTGGTATCACCAGCTGCTGTATCATTTGCAAAATAGTATAGGGGCCATCCTTTATAAGTGGTTTGCTTTTCGCCATCAGCGCGGTCAATGGTGGCAAAATCAGAGGCATCCAAACCAGTATCGACCGTAATTGTTTCTTCATAATATATAGGCCAAGCACCCAAACATCCAGCTGATGTACATTCAGAAGTGTCCTTGGTATCCAGGGAGAAAAAATACAGGGTCATATCATCGGAATCAGTTAAAATTTTACCGAAGGTAGCATTGTCGGCAAGTTTTACAGAACTCACTATTGGATCTGGGTCAGGGTCTGAATCTGGGTCATCCATCTGATCTGGAATCGGAACAACGGGGGCCGGACTATCATCAGAACTGCAGCTTTGCAGCAAAAAGACCGATATGAATAAGAGTAAAAATATATTTTTCATTTTTCTAGCATTTTGGGTTATTATGTTTGTAAATTAACTTCGCTTCGTTTTTTAATCAAAAAAAATAACGTGAAAGGGATAAAATTTGACCTAAAAGGGAAAATTCTACCTTGAAGAATTGAACTGCTCTTGAAAAAAGATAACCTATATCTGTTTACCTTGCTGGCGATTTCGACCATCGTCTTTATTATCGGCTATTTTAGCATGGCCTACATGGTCAAGGTCAGTACCAATCAATTTTTAGAGATACAAATAGAATCGAGCAAACGAGAGGCACGTGAATTTGCTGAATTGGTTGCTTCACAATTGGAAAATGGCCTAGAGAGACAGACCGTAATCAATAATATTCAGAAAAGTATTGAAGGTACTGTTATTGAAAGTGGTTTTATATGTATGTTCGATTGGTCAGGCGTAGAGATATGCCATCCAGATCCACAAAAAATAGGCAAACAGACCAACCCAAATGAATCTTATGTCCGACCTATCGACAGCGAAATTAATTCAGAGGATTTTTATGATCTTTTGCACAATAAGCAGCCTCAAGGTGGCATAAGGGATTTTTCAAACGAAGGCCGCAGTTCTGAAGTCATTTACCTCTATCCCGTTAAAAACTCGGATTGGATTATTGCTGCACATGCGAACATTGACAAAATCCATAAACAGATAGATCAATTACGGTTCAACTTTTTACTAGTATACCTTTTGAGTAGTGCCACTATAGTATTATTATGCCTACTTATTGTTAGGTTCTTAGGAAGTTACTACGAGAAAACATTTGAACTTAAAAATGAAAAACTGGCCGAAGAGGTTTTAAACCTTTCCAAACTTAATTCTGATTTGTATAATTTGAAGGGTAAAATAACGAAACGGATAGAGGGCGAAAATGACGAAATTAAAGAAGAAGGTGGGGATGCCGCAAGAATAAAAAATCGATTATTGACCTACTCTAAGGACAAATTGATATCGGTACGAGTGGATGATATTGCTTTCATAAGCACAGAAAATTCAGTGACCACGATAACTTGTTTGGATGGACAAAGGCATTCGACCAATTCTAGTCTGGATGAACTTTATAGCAGTCTTGATCCAATGTTTTTCTTTAGGGCCAATCGACAACATATCATATCGGCAAAAGGTATTTATGAAATTTTAAGGTATGGCAACAATCAACTTAAAATCATTTTGAACCCCGCCTCTAGCAATACCATCATTATTTCTAAGAACAAGGCGGCCGATTTTAAAAAGTGGCTTGATTTTTAAAATTGATGGCTGGTCGAACTAAGAAGGCTTACAAGTAAATTCGAAGTACAGCATTTGGTGCAATGCCTAAAGAATTTTGTTCTACTTCTTCCGTGGTGCCAAGTGTGTTTATTCTATAAAAAGTATTGATGGTATTTTCCTTATTCAAAAGATTCCAAACAGACACGCCGATGTTTACCTTACGGGTGCCTTTCAATTTAAAGTTGTAAATGGCAGACACATCAACACGCATGTAATCATGGAGTCTTTCTTCATTTACAGCGCCATAATTGATGCGATTATCCAATACTTCATTACCTGTACTAGGTTTCGTAATGGGTTTGCCGGAATGCCAGTTCAAACCTGTAGAAAATAGAAAATGAGGGGTGGTGTAAGTAGCTCCAAAAGTAGCGCTGTTCACAACTTCAAGGTTATTCGGAAAACTGGTATCAGGCAGCGTCTCAAATGTATAATCACTTGAAAGATAGGAATAGCTCAACCAGGTATTGACGTTTTTGAATTGTTTTCTTATCAATACGTCTATACCCTTGGCATCATAACTACCGTTAGCCGCCTCAAACTCGTATTGGTTCTGAAAACCTTGACTTGAGGTTGTTATACCCTTCACATCTTTATAGTATCCAACCATATTTAGTAGCCAGCCCTTGTTGCTATAGCTCAGTCCGGTGGATAGTTGTTTGCCGATAATCACTGGAATATCGTCATCGTTCGATAAACGCCACCTCCGCTTTTCTATGCCCAGAAAATCATTTTGAAAATTAATGATCTGTGAGGTGTTCTGATGTTTGAACTCCCCCAGTATCTCAAGGTTGAACGAATTTAAAAAGCCTTGGTTAAAACTAAAACGTGGCTCCCAGAGTTGTTTTTTGAACTTGTCTAGATAGTTGTATCGGACCCCGGCATTCAAAGTGGTCATCCTATCTTTCGAAAGATAGCCCATCTGGGTGAATACCGCATGCGTTCGCAGTACTTCTCCTTCTAGTCTTACAAACTTGGGATCATCGATATCATCCAAGTTGGTTACTTTAGTATCAACATACTGGTAGCCCCCCTGTATGAGCCATTTGTCAGTAAGGTGGTACGCACTTTCCAGCTTCACCCCCGTTTCCGATACAGAATTTTTTTGTAAAAACCGTTGCCTATCCAAAATATTGGCGTTAATGGCCTTTAAGGTATAATCCGTTTCATAGATATTCAAATGGGTGCTTAGGCGGTCATTCCATGTGCGATGGTATTTCACCCCTCCCGCGGTGCTGTTTTGAGCCACACTACTCCGTCTTGATTCTTCGATTGCGTTTAGGGTCGCATTTTCGTTGAAGACCAGTTCATTATTGGCGTTGATGAAGTTCAACTGTATTTCGTCTTTTTCTGTAGGCTGGTATAGCCAACGCAGTGAATGGTCGTAAAAATCAAATTCAAAATCGGAGTTGACCACTTCGCTAGCATTTAATTCTACTTCGGTATCTTGTGAAATACGATCAAAATAGGCAGTATAGGTAGGCGATTCCACAAAATTGCTGATAGCTTTTCTCGCTGCCACCTGAACGGAAGACTTTTTACCTAGTGGCACATCGACAAAAGCATTGGCATCGAGAAAATTAAACGCCACGTTACCTTGAAATCTTTTTGTGATTTCTTTATCGGTTTCCATGGCGATGGTACCCGAAACGCCATCGGTATAACTCACTGGTGTTCCGTTTTTACGTAAGCTGACCTTTTGCGTTATCTGGGGGTTGTACATAGAGATAAGGCCGAAAAAATGGCCCGATTGATACATTTTTATCCCATCCCACAGTATCAGGTTTTGGTCGTTGGTGCCGCCCCTAATATTGATGTCGGATACCGTTTCATTGATGCTTTGAATACCCGGAAAAGCCTGAACGGATTGTAACACATCGGTCTCGATCAACCCAGGCAGTATACTGAACCTGCCAAAGTCTATTTTAAAGGAACCGTCATTGAGTTTGTCGATGCCCCGTATCAAAAAATCGGAAAGAACAACTTCAGCCAACTGCAGTTCATCGGGCACCAAATAGATCGTACCACAAGTATATTCCTTAAAATATTGATAGTTTCTGTTGAGCGTTATATAGCCAATATGTCGAATGGCTATGACGTCATTTTTAGTATCGGGTATTAGTTCAAAATAGCCGTTTTCATCAGTAATCGTTGAGTTTTTACTTCCTTGAACAGTGGCGTTGGCAATCGGTTCTTGAGTGTTTTTGTCCTTTAGATACCCGCAAAGTTGCAATTGAGGTATTTTAACGGAAACGATGTTGTTGTCAAGAACTGAGAAAATAAGATTTGTGTGTTCCTGCAAATAGTGAAGGGACTCATTAAAGGATAGCTCTTTTGACGGTGGAACGACTTGGATCTCATCAACGGTTTCCGAGGCATAATTGAACTGATAGCCAAAACGAACTTGTAGTTCCTTCAAAACTTCAATCAGGGGCTTAGTGGAAGGAGCATCTTGTGCTGATATCACAGTAAAATTGCAGCTTAAGAAGAGTAGGATGATATGTGGTCGGATGCGTTTCACTAAATCAAGGTCGGGCTGGTAGAAATCATTTATCGTACGAGTATATCATGTTGAGAAAGAACCTAATTTAAGCGTACTTTATTTTTAAATCAAAAAAAATAAAGTAAAGCGTAAGATTGTGGGCTTTAAAAGGAAAATTCAACGGTGAACATTTAGGTAACGAGCCTTCCAAAAGAATTCAAATGGACTTCATCATTTATCAAACGCATAAATTCTGACAGTGTTCGTCGATTCTATACTATATGCCAAATCCAATGGCTCACTAATCGATTTCAATGCATTTTCTAGGCTATCGTGTACAAAACCACCTGTGAAAAGACGATCCGAATCTACTTTTTCCATTCGAACTTTCACATCATACTGTCGCTCCAGTTCTGCAATGACCTCTGCCAAAGGCACCCGTTCAAAGCTACTGACGTTCTTGGTCCATTGCGGATTTTGATATATGGTCTTGCCCAACGAAGGTGTATCCTGCGAAAATCGATAGCGGTCCCCGGCCTTGAGCCGCTCCGACGCATTGGCCGATATAACCTTTACAATGCCCTCAAAGCACTCGACCTCAAAATAATTGCCGCGTTGCTTTACATTGAACTGTGTGCCTACCACGCTAACGACCCCTTCGGAAGTAACCACATCGAACTTCGCACCTTTGGCGACCTTGAAAAATGCCTCACCTTGCAACTTCACTTCCCTTTTTTCATTCCATTTATTCTTGGAATAACTGAGTTCCGATAAGGCGTTGACCACTACAGTGGAGGCATCCGGTAGTGCTATGGTCGTTTTTTCGCCGGCTAGTGTCCGTACCTCGACATCGGTATTAAAAAGGAAGAAATAGGAAAGCGCCAGACCTATAACGAAGACGCTTGCAATTCGCAAGAAAGGTATTACCCAATTCAATTTTCTGACGGGTACCTTATTTTTTTCAAGGCGTGCGCTAAAAGTTTCAAAATCATCTACGGTGGAAAATTCGGAGGCTTTAAAATAGTGTGCATTCTCAAGAATACCAACGATTTCCGGATAATCATCAAGTTGTTTGAACGCTCGCATTTCCTGCTCGGAAAGCTCGTCGGTCAACCATTTTTGTATCAAATATTCCTTATCCATAGATTTGGCTTCTTATGATATAACAACTAAGTTTCCTTTTTTCCTGATTATTTTAACTTAAAATTTTCCAATTCTTTTTTGAGGATGCCAAAAGCCGAATAAATGCGGTACTCGACAACCTTTCGGGTAACCCCTAACATTTCCGCGATTTCCTCATGTTTCTTACCTTCTGCCTTGTTGAGCATAAAGGCTACACGCTGTTCTTCCGAAAGTTTTTCAAGGGCTTTTTGATATTTTTGAAAGTACTCCTCTTTTTCCATGAGAAACTCGGGGGTCTCGTTACTATGTTCCGTTGGTTTTAATTTTTGATACCGCAAAACCACTTTTTGGTGCTTGACTTCGTTCAACATCATATTATTGGCCACCGTATACAAATAAGATTTGGCCTTGCCTAAGGTTACTTCTTTGCAATGCTCCCATAGCTTGATAAAAGCTTCTTGGGCCTTATCATTGGGGTTTAAACGTTCGCCATATCTATAGTACAGATAATCATGTAGGCTTTTCGAGTATTTGTTATAAATGCCGGAAAAGATTTGTTGTTGGCAAATATCTTCATGTAATTCTTTGGACAAGATTTCAAAATTTAGTGGGGATAAATGTATTAATAAAAAAAATTAAAAATATTCAGGAGTTTTCAGGAGTTGGTTGTTTTAGTATCAAATCCCATTAATCGAACAATTATAATATCATGCAAAGGCCCCTAAAACTATTAACTATCATAGTATCACTCGTCTTACTGAACCTAAGTTGTAGACAAGAGGAATTTGACTATTTTCCGCCGGAAGACCAAACGACCTTGGCCAATTCAATGGTTGCAGATCTGCTGGAACGCACAGCCCTGAAAGACGGTTCTAACGATAATATTATTGACCGATCCAATTGTTTTACGGTTCAATTACCCGTTATCGTAAAAGTCAATGGAACGAACCTTCTTGTGGATACCGAAGAAGACTACGCTAACATAGAGGCCATTTTTGATGTTTCCGATGATGATACTGATCTGGTGGAAATTCAATTTCCCATTACCATCATCTTGAGCGACTTTAACGAAGTCGCCATTGCTGACCAAATTGAATTCAATTCCTTTTCCGCCAGTTGTAACGGAGAGAATGTAGCGGATGACGATATTGAATGTCTGGATATTCAATATCCGATTACAGCATCTATTTTCAATCAAACCACCGAGGCTTTTGATAATGTATCCATTACTAGTGATTTGCAACTCTATAACTTTATCGATGATTTAAAGAGTGATGATATTGTTAACATTAGCTTTCCAGTAAGTGTCGTCCTAGCAGATGGTACCGGAGTAAGTATTGGCAATTTAATAGGGTTGGAGCAAGTGATAGATGATGCCAAGGACAGTTGCGATGAAGATGATGATTACGACTTTAACGATGACGACTGTGATAATTGCACCCCGAACCAACTTTCAGATTTACTAACAGGATGCACCAATTGGACGATCGATAAATTGGAACGCAACGACCAAGATCTTGAAGATACCTATGTAGGATATCGTTTCAACTTTTTACTTGATGGTACTTTGTCGGCAGAGACCAATACGAATTCCTTTTCGGGCACTTGGGAAGGCAACGGGTCTGGAAACAATATTTCGGTTATCATCAATATTCCAAATTTAAGCGACTTCAATGCCACTTGGAACCTTCATGAAATAGAACAAAACCAAGTTGACCTAAGATTGGGAGACGACCGTTTACGATTCGAGAGCAATTGCACCGATAATGGGGGTGACGGAAATACGGGAGCACTTGCAACAACCTTGGCCGATGGGCTTTGGGTAGTCGGTTCTTATACCGAAGACAGCGATAATCAATCAAGCAATTACAGCGGATATACGCTAAACTTTAATAGCGATGGTACCGTGGTCGCCGATAACGGCTCCGCCATCAATGGTACATGGGGCCCACAAAATTCAGAAAGTGAACTCTTCTTTAATTTTGGCACTACAGGGCCCTTTGACGAATTCAACGATACTTGGGATGTGATTTCCGTTAGCGATACTCAAGTTGAGCTACAGGATGTTAGCGGCGGTAACGGGGGCACGGATACATTAATCCTTCTTAAACAGTAAAACAATAACCTTTAAAATAATTGCTATGAAAAAGAATGTTTTTATTTACGGACTATTACTAGTGGCGGTACTATCTACCGCTTGCACCAAAGATGCTGACGACAGCAACAACTTTGCGAACCTACAAGCAGATGTTGAAACGATTACCAACAACGTTTCTACAGGTTCATGGGTCATTACCAATTTTATCGATTCGGGCCAAAATGAGACCGGCGATTTCACGGGCTATGGGTTCTCCTTCAATTCCGATGGAAGTTTGGTCGCGGATAACGGAAACAATACAGAAACGGGTACTTGGTCAATAACCATTGACGATAACTCCAATGATGATTCAGACGACGATAGTTCGAGCGACGATAGCTCCAATGATGACTCAAGCGACGACAACTCCATCGACGATTGTAATAATTGCAGCGTTCCACAATTGACCGATGTGTTAACGGCATGTTCGGACTGGTATGTTGATAAGCTTGAATTGAACGATAATGACTTGGAAGATAATTTAAGCGGATACAGTTTTAACTTCTCCTCAGACGGCACCATGAGTGTATCATGGAATGGTAATACGTATACAGGTACATGGGCAGCATCTGGAAGCGGTAATAACATCAAAGTTGTCCTAACGATTACGGATTTAAGCGATATTGAGGCCACATGGACCCTCCATGAAATCGAATTGGAAAATGGGGAATCGAAGGTAGATCTGCGTATTGGTGATGACCGTTTGCGTTTTAAGAATACTTGTACGATCGGAGATTTTTCCGCAGGTTCTTCAGGAAACTCTACTGGTGATATTGATTTTAATATTTTCTTCGCTTCTCCTGCAGACTTCGCCGAACTTTCAGAAGATTGGGATATTATTTCGCATACGGCATCGAAAATTGAACTCAAGCATGTGAGTGGCGGTAATGGAGGCACTGACCTGTTGACCTTTGAAAAACAATAATCACACCAACCTGTTAGTATAAAACGCTTTTAAATTTTGTGCTAACAGGTTTTAAAACAATTTCCATGAAAAACAATATTCTTATTAAAGCGATGGTGCTTTTGACATTTGTGTTTCTGTCCTGTGAGAAAAATGACGATGCTACCTCAATCGATAACCAAGCCGAAATTCAACAGCTTACCCAACTTGTAACTACCGGTGCTTGGCGTATAACGAGTTTTATCGATTCGGGAAATGATGACACCAGCGATTTTAGCGGTTACGGATTTTCATTTAATTCAGATGGCATGCTAATCGCCGAAAATGGATCTGCCACCGTTAACGGCACATGGTCTATAACCGACGATAGCAATAGCAGTAGCGATGATAGTAGCAATGACGATAGCAGCGATGATATCGACTTTAATCTCTTTTTTGCCGAGCCAGCAAGTTTTAACGAACTGAGCGAAGATTGGGAAATTGTTTCACGTTCCGATGTCAAAATTTCACTAATTCATGTCAGCGGTGGCAATGGGGGAACGGATACCTTGACTTTTGAAAAGAACTAGACCTCCTTGGCAGTAAAACCAAGAAAAGGAGCATGCCCCTCCTTTTAGTGCTCGTATCGAAAATCTTCCGGATTCTTTTAGTAAAGTTTCCCGCTATGAAAAAGCAAGGTTTTTGATGAACTGCCCCACCACAATGGGGCAGTTTTAATTGCTATCTTTATTCCTGTTCTTAATACTAATTTCTTTAATTATGGATGTTTCAAAGTCGCTCTCCTATCTAAACCCGGATCTTGTATCGCGAATACAAAAGGAATCGATTTTAAAGGAAATTCCCAAGAATACCCAAATATTACGTGAAGGACAGTTTATAAAGGTCATACCTATTGTACTAAAAGGCTTGATAAAAGTATATACGCGCTATGAGGATAGGGAGTTATTGTTGTACTACATACGTCCTGACGAAAGTTGTATCATGTCTTTTTCGGCAAGTATAAAGAATGAACCCAGCCAAGTTTTTGCTGAAACAGAGGAGGACACGACGGCCCTTTTATTGCCGGTTGCGAAAGTTTCGAAGTGGATAGCGCAATTTCCCGACATCAACACACTTTTCTTTCAACAATACAAACAACGTTACAGCGAACTTTTAGATACGATACACCACGTACTTTTTAATAAGATGGACGCTAGGTTGTACGACCATCTAAAGACCAAAACTTCCGTCAGAAACGAGAATCCTCTTAAAATATCCCATCAGCAGATTGCCAACGAATTGGGTACGGTCAGGGAGGTCATAAGCCGCGTGATGAAGAAACTGGAAATTGAAGGATTGGTCAAACAGCATGCCAACGGCATCGAAATTCTGTAGTTGTGACTGTAGTCACAGCACAGGTGCATTCACATAATTACCTTTGATAAAAAGAAACATGAGCAAGAAAGTATTCCAATTTTTATGGGTATGCCTTATTTGCATAATCGCGGTCTCGGGTATTGTTCTGGTCTTTCGAAAATTGTATAACTAAAAATAAAGTCATGAAAAAAAACATGGGTAACTCAGATCGAATCTTTCGATTCATCATCGCCGCAATTATTGGCGTATTGTATTTTACAGGAACCGTATCGGGAACTTTAGGAATAGTGATGTTGGTCCTGGCGGGCATATTCCTTTTGACAAGCTTTATCAGTTTTTGTCCATTGTACGCGCCTTTCGGCATTAGTACATGCGCAATGAAAAAGACGAATGCAAAAAATTGATAGCAAATTTCAATTATGATGCTACCATTGCCATATAAATCTATATGGCCAAAACTGCCCCACAACAATGGGGCAGTTCTAATTTTGTCCTTTCTCCAATAGTACAAGATTATTAGTGTACCTCTGTACCTGTGATTTTTTTATGAATGTGAACAGCAGCGCTATCAGATAGACTTGCCACGTAACAGCAAGAATTCAATAAAATGCGATACTCGGAAACATCGGTTTGTTGGTAAAATTCAGGAAGTGTTCGTCGAATCAGATGATCATAATTCGAAGCCTTTCCTTGTTTTTCGCGAACCAAAGCGGTGATATAGGTGTCTAAAATATCCGAAATGATCTTATAGCCTGCGATTTCTTTTTCGATAACTTCTTGTGATTGATAAATCTGTTCCACACTCAATGAAATGATATCGGTAATCTGAGCCGCATACTTGCTTTTATCCAGTAAGGCCACATCAAAAGAACCCGCCAAAATAGCTTCCTCATTACTGACAAATACATCGATAGCATCCTGAATTAGGGTATTGATAGCCAATGCACGCAAGTAACTTAGCCGGTCTTCCTTGTATTTCAGAGAATTATACTTATTGGTATTTATACTGTCCTTGACCAGTTTGATTAAATACTCCAAGGCAAAATCTTCAGAAATCAAACCAAGATTAATACCATCCTCAAAATCAATTATGGTATAGCAAATATCATCCGCTGCTTCTACCAGATACGTTAAAGGGTGTCTTGAAAAGCTGATGTCTTTCCCAGAACGGGTTTGTACCAATCCTAATTCCTGTGCTACTTCTTTAAAACTGTTTTCTTCAGACTGAAAAAACCCAAACTTTTTGTCCGCAATATGCTTGGTAGGCCTTTTGGGCAGCGATTCCTTCGGATATTTCGTGAAAGCGCCTAAGGTAGCATAACTTAAACGCAATCCCCCAGGTACTCCTTCTCTAGACTCGGTCAATAGTTTGAAACCATTGGCATTCCCCTCAAAATCAATAATATCTTGCCATTCTTTCTCCGTCAAATACTTCTGGTATTTTTGTCCATTACCGGTCGCGAAATATTCTCCAATGGCTTTTTCGCCGCTATGACCAAAAGGAGGATTACCAATATCGTGCGCCAAAGCTGCGGCGGCAACTATTGCTCCAAAGTCATTAAAGTGATAGCCATGTATTTCCTGTAAATGCGGATGTTTTTCCAATAACTTTTTGCCTGCAATTCGCCCCAAACTTCTCCCCACTACAGAAACCTCAAGACTGTGAGTCAAACGGGTATGAACAAAATCGGTCTTTGAAAGTGGTATGACTTGTGTCTTGTCTTGTAAGCTCCGAAATGCCGAAGAAAAAATGATACGGTCGTAATCGACTTCAAAGCCTAAACGGGTCTCATCTTGTTCTTTACGGAGGCGTTTATGGGTATCGCCGTAGCGCTTTAAGGAGAGAAGTTGTTCCCAGTTCATGTTGGTGAATTAATAACGCGCAAGATACTGATTTTTCAAAGCCACCCTAGACCGTGGGGTTATAAAGAATTGCTTAACATTCGCTTAATGTAGTAACGTTTAGCTAACATTTTTACAATACAGGTTTAACATACGGATAACCCGACTTTTACACCTGCATGGTTCTTTTGCAGCGGTATTTAAAATCAAACATAGTAAACTGAAAATGAAAAAAATTCTAAGCATGTTGCTTTTTGCAGCAGTAGTGCAGGTTGCTGCACAAGACACCGGTAGCGTTGCCGGAAAACTCTCGGACAAAGAGATGAATAATGAGCCTCTTCCGTTCGCCAACGTACTAATCAAAGGAACAACTCAAGGAACTACTTCCGATTTTGACGGCCTTTATGAAGTTGCTAACCTGGAACCCGGAACCTATACCGTGGTATTTAGCTTTTTGGGTTATGAGACTGTAGAAGTGCCCAATGTGACCGTTGAGGCCGGTAAGGTTTCGACCATCAATATGGCCATGGCTGCCGGAGGTGTTGCCCTTGAAGGAGTAGTAGTCACAACTGTGGCACGAAAAGATTCGGAAACGGCACTTTTGTTAGATCAGAAGAAGGCCATAGAAATTAAGGAAAGTATTGGGGCACAAGAATTGGGGGCCTTAGGAATTTCTGATGCCAAAACCGCGACGACGAAAATTTCCGGAGTAACCGAAAGTGAAGCTTCCGGTGACATTTTTGTGCGAGGATTAGGAGACCGTTACTTATCCACGACTTTGAATGGTTTACCTATTCCCTCCGATAATGTAGACAAGAAGAACATTAATTTAGGCCTTTTCCCTACTAGAGTAATTCAAAACATCAGTATTAGCAAAACCTATGCACCGCGTACTTCCGCAGACCAGGCATCTGGTAATATCAATATCTCATCAAGGGAGTTGGTCGGAAATTCTGAATTCAGCGTTGGTATTTCTGGCGGTGTCAATTCTTCGGTTAACTTGGAGGGAGCGGATAACTTCAAAATCAGTCCGAATCTGGATTCTGAAACGACTTTCGGGTTTTATAATTCCGATAATTCTTTGGTTCAACAGCTTACGGAGCAGTCATGGGACCCGGCAATCAAAAGCAACCCATACAACTACGGTGTTAACCTTACGGTAGGAAAAAAATTATTCGACAACAAACTGTCATTTGTTCTAACCGGTTCGCACAATGAAAGCTACCGATTTAACGAAGGAATTTATCAAATATTGGAATACGGCTTCGTTCAAGTAGGTGCGACCGATTATACGACTTATCAATCGGAAATCAACAATACTGCTCTTTTTGATCTTACTTGGTATATCAACGAGAAAAATAAAATAAAATCTACTACAACCTTTTTAAATACATTAGCAGACGATGTGGTTGAGTTCGGGCGAAATGGCGAGGCACAAGTTAGTGACGATACAGGAGCCTTCGATAGCTTTGGTATTCCCTTGGAATTTGTTCGAGATCAAAATACAAAACAGACCAACCTGTTGGTGACCCAGTTGCTCGGACAGCACACCATTTCAGAGAAAAACAATCTCAATTGGGCCTTCGGTTATAACCTCTTAAACGCCGATGAGCCTAATCGTATTCGCAACCAGGTATTTTTTGATACCACCCCTGAAAGTTCGGTGGCCCTCAACTCGCAAGGAGGTTTCAATCAAAGAAAAGCAGCCCAACTTATAGAGGATCTAGAATATAATGGCTATCTAAACGATGTTTTTCATGTCATCGCTGACGAGGACAACGGTAAGCTTTTTGATATAGAAGTAGGTGTTTTTTATAGAAACAAGGAACGGGATTTTAGTTCTGAATTTGTCGGAGTCGTTGAATCCAATAGTGTAGATCGCTTTGATACTCGATCCAGCAGTCTAGATGATTTGAATAGTATCCTTTCTGACCAGAGTTTTTCTAACGGTTCGATTGAGGTACGAAGACTGAGCCTTAATGAAAATGGGGAGTCAAAGGATATTTATACCGGTGAGTATACTTCGCAAGCCGCCTATGCGGATTTTAATGTCGGACTTAATAAATTGAATATCAATGCGGGTCTACGAGCGCAAAAAGATGATATTTCCGTTCTGTACGATGTTGGTGGTAGCGGTACACGTCTAATAGGGGAAACCTTACAGGATTATCAAAATTTCTATCCTAGCCTGAACTTAAAATACTCTCTAAATGAAAAACACGCCCTCCGTTTTGCGGCGAGTAGAACAATCACGCTCCCTGAATTCAAGGAAATAGCTCCATTTAGATACGTTGCACCATCCGGACAGGAAGTAACGGGTAACGCAGAAAACCTGACCGCTTCGTTTACCAATAATTTTGACCTCAAATGGGAGTTCTTCCCCAGTGCGGATCAATTGATATCAGTTGCGGTCTTTTACAAGGATATTAAAGACCCCATAAACAGAACCGTACAAAGAGGTGGCGAGAGTATATGGACCTTTGAAAACACAGGTGAAAAAGCAGAAGTAATCGGTTTGGAGTTGGAAAGTAAAATAAGCCTGATCAAACCATATTATGATGAAGCTAACGATATATCTACAGGTATAGATCTTAGCCTTGTATGCAATGCCACCTTCATGCACCATGAGCAAGACTTAAAGTTCGTTCCTACCGAGGATGGCACCAATGCCACAGATTTTTTCCGATTCGGCACTAATAGTAAGACGGGGCTTGAAGGAGCCTCCGATTTTATCTTGAATACCAATTTGAACTTGAAGACTGCCTCGAAAAATCCTTTCGGTGCTTCTTTGAATGCGAATTACGCTTCTGATAAAATATTCGTTCTGGGGAGTCCGGAAGGTTTTGATATCTATGACTACTCCTATAACGACAATATTGTTGAAAACGGATTTGTGGTGCTTAATTGCAGGGTTAGTAAAGAATTTGCGGAAAAATGGCAAGTTTCCTTAAACGGACAGAACTTATTGAATCCTGAAATTAAAAGAACCCAAGGCGTTCTCGATAATAGAAACGAAATCAGGAATTTCTCAACGGATATTAACGAAAGACTAGGGCCCAACGCTCCGGCGAGAATCGTTAGAGAAGAAGTCGTAAGGTCTTATAAACTAGGTAGAACAATTGGTATTGGTCTCACCTACTCATTTTAAAAGTAGAACACTATAATTTAACATTTAAATCTCAATTATGAAAACAAGAATTTTTAGATTATTTATGCTTTTTACAGCCTCAGCCCTGTTAATGGTTGGCTGTAACAACGACGACGGAGGTCCTGCAGCACCTACCTGTAATGACGGTATCCAAAACGGTACTGAAACAGGTGTTGACTGTGGTGGAACTTGTGGGGATTGCCCAGTTGAGGCTACATGTACTGATGGTATAATGAATGGCGACGAAGAAGGTGTCGATTGCGGTGGATCATGTCCAAACGCTTGTACACAATCAATCAACCTTGCTGATGAAAGCCCTATAACGGCCGATTTAACCCTAGATCCAGCTAATGAGTATACATTGGATGGTGAGGTTAGTATAGAGAGCGGTGCAACCTTGACAATACCGGCCGGAACAACAATTACGGCAACGGCAGCTTCAGGTGAAGAGACCAGTACCTATATCGTAATTCAAAAAGGAGCTAAAATTGATATACAAGGTACTTCATCAGAACCGGTAGTAATGACTTCCGACAGTGAGGCTCCTGGAGATTGGGGTGGATTGGTCATTGCCGGTAATGCGACTACAACAAAAGGTGTTGATGCCACGGCAGAGGTTGGTAACATCATCTATGGTGGCTCCGATGATGCCGATGACTCTGGAAATATCGATTACTTGATTATCAATTATGCTGGAGCACAGATTAATTCAGAATCACAGTACAATGGTCTTACCTTATATGCCGTTGGTTCTGCGACTACCATTGATAACGTGGCCATTTTGAACGGAACGGATGATGGTGTTGAATTCTTTGGCGGAACGGTTTCCGCTTCTAACTTCTATTTAGAGAATAACCAGGATGATGCGGTTGACTGGACCGAAGGATGGAATGGTACCTTGACCGATGCCTATGCACTTCATACCCAAGCTGGTTTCTCAACAGCGGTTGAGGCAGATGGTGACAACAACAACCCGTCTTTGGTTAACTTCACAGCTGTATCAACGGTAGGTGGTACGGCCCTTCAATTCAAAAAAGAATCGGGTGCGACCATTACAGGTTTGTCATTGACCGGTTACGATACTTCCGTAGATTTCAGAGACGGAGGAGCCGTTACCAACGTTCAAATTGAGGGAGAGGATTCAAACCCTTCTTTATCTTATGTAGGTCCTGCTACTGTTGATGTTGATATGTTCAGTTGGGTTGGTACCAACAATACTGTTGAAAGCAACATCTTGAGTGGAGCTATCGGATCTGATTTGACCTTAGACCCGGCTATCGATTATTTCCTAGAAGGTTCATTAAGCATAGAAAGTGGTGCTAAATTGACTATCCCAGCTGGCACAAGAATAGTTGCTGATGTTCAATCTGGAGAGGAGACAAGTACCTACATCGTGGTCCAAAAAGGAGGCCAAATCGATATTCAAGGTACAGCGGCTATGCCAGTTATTATGACGTCCGCCAATGAAAACCCTGGTGATTGGGGTGGATTGGTAATCGCTGGTAGTGCGACTACTACCAAAGGTGTTGATGCCACCGCAGAGGTAGGTAACATCATTTATGGGGGTACCGATGACACCGACAATTCGGGAAGCATTGACTATTTGATACTCAATTATGCTGGTGCACAAATCAATTCTGAATCTCAGTACAATGGGTTGACCCTTTATGCGGTAGGTTCTGGAACTACGATTAGCAATGTCGCTTTACTTAATGGAACGGATGATGGTGTAGAGTTCTTCGGCGGAACTGTTTCAGCTTCTAATTTCTACTTAGAAAACAACCAGGATGATGCTGTTGACTGGACTGAGGGATGGAACGGTACATTGACAGATGCCTATGTGCTTCATACAGAAGCCGGTTTCTCAACTGCGGTTGAAGCCGACGGTGATAATGGAAATCCTTCATTGGTTAACTTCACAGCTGTTTCTACGGTAGGAGGTACCGCACTTCAGTTCAAAAAAGAATCTGGTGCTACCATTACAGGGTTATCATTGACCGGTTATGACACTTCAGTTGACTTTAGAGATGGAGGAGCCGTAACAAACGTTCAAATCGAAGGAGCTGACTCTAATCCTTCTGAAACCTATGAAGGTCCTGCGACCGTAAGCGCAAGCATGTTCTCTTGGGCAACCGGAAACTCAGAATCACAATCCGATGTATTGACAGGTACCGTTTCAAGTAACGTTACGCTCGATGCCTCTACCACTTATTTCCTAAATGGTTCGTTAAGTGTTGAAAGCGGCGCTAAGCTTACAATCCCTGCAGGTACTACTATTGTTGCCGATGTTGAGGCCGGCGAAGAAACAAGTACATACATGGTAGTGCAAAAAGGTGGTGAAATCGATATTCAAGGGACTGCTGCCAATCCCGTAGTGATGACATCTTCAAATGAAACTCCTGGTGACTGGGGCGGACTGGTAATCGCTGGTAATGCTGCCACTACCAAAGGGGTGGATGCGACAGCCGAAGTAGGTAACATTATTTATGGAGGTACCGATGATACCGACAATTCCGGTACTATCAATTATTTGATCATTAATTATGCTGGTGCGCAAATCAATTCTGAATCTCAGTATAACGGACTTACCCTTTATGCGGTTGGTTCTGGAACCACCATAAGTAATGTCGCTTTATTAAATGGAACTGACGACGGTGTAGAGTTCTTCGGTGGAACCGTTTCTGCATCCAATTTCTATATGGAAAACAACCAAGACGATGCCATAGATTGGACTGAGGGATGGAACGGTACATTGACGGATGCGTATGTAATTCATTCTGAAGCTGGTTTCTCTACAGCGGTAGAAGCCGATGGTGATAACGGTAATCCATCCTTGGTGAACCTGACTTGTGTCTCTACCGTGGACGGTACTGCACTTCAATTCAAAAAAGAATCAGGTGCAACTATTACCGGCCTATCTTTAACTGGATATGCTACTTCTATAGATTTCAGGGATGGTGGTGCTTTGACTAATGTAACAATTGACGGAGCCACCTCTGACCCAACAGCTGCATATGACAATCCAGCTACTGTTGACGTAACTATGTTTGATTGGGCTAACTAGGCCTTATTAAATACCACTGAAAACCCTGCTGAAAAGCGGGGTTTTCTTTTTTAAAGTCATGGGAAATTTCTTTCGAAGAGTCGTTTCTTAACTATTCTCTTACGCATATTTAATCTGCACCTAACATTAAGTTTACATTCAAAAACGTTATTTGCAACAAATTGAGAATTTTAACAAATGAAAAAAGCTTTTCTTTTAGGAGCATTTCTACTATCGGCCATTGGTTTTTCCCAAAACCAAGGTGCAATCAAAGGCACCGTTCTTGACAAACAAATGCACAATGAGCCACTCTTGTTCGCCCACGTACAATTAAAAGATACCGATAAAAAAACAGAAACCAATTTTCATGGTAATTTCGAGTTTGCCAATTTAGAAAAAGGCACCTATACTTTGCTAATTACCTATGCTGGTTACGAAAGCGTCGAAATGCCCATTCTTTTAGAAGAAGGTGAGACTACCCAAGTACAACTAGGTTTAGCTGCCAAGACGTTTGACTTAGGTGACGTTTCCGGAATTGCAACTCCATCTAAAGAAAAACTGACCACTGCTGCGGGCTTAGAATAACAACGTTAGAAACTATTATAAAAGAAACGTCCCGCTTTGAGCGGGACGTTTCTTTTACAAGCAAAAACGGGAACTATTAATTTTTTACGACTGGAGCTTCCTTTTTAATGCCATCAACACTTGCTATAACATTATTGCTATACTCCACTTCTTTCTTATCATTTTCAGACCAAAAAACCCATTTTCCAGTTTTTAGTCCGTTCGTATAATTTCCAATAGAGATTTTCTCTCCTGTATTCGTATAACTTACCCATTTGCCATGCAATTCTTTTTGCAGATTAAAGGTGCCTTTTTGACTTACCACGCCATTTTCGTGGTAATACGTTGCCTCGATTAGATTCGTTTCTTCGTTTAACTTCAACTCTGGCTGTATTTGAGCGAAAGCCGTAGTTGAAATAAAAAGTATGGCGAGTAATAGTATTGTCTTTTTCATGATTAAATCTTTTGATACTTCAAAGTTACACTAATTTTACGTTTATACAACTATTAATTAACATTAAATTTACATTGAGAACGTTTGGTGTTTTCCTTTATTGTATTTCGATGCGCTTTTTTATTGAACAATAGCGGTGTCCCATTAAAAAATTGGGTTTCTAATTTTACTCTTCTTGTTCCTATTGCTATTCCCAGTTCGCGAACCTTGAAAACCATTTCATAACATTAAATTAACTTATAAACTGAATTATAATGTCATTTTTGTTGCTGCGCTGTTCTTTCATGGCGCATGCTGAACCAACTTTTGATGGGAGAGAACATTTATTACTTTATGATCATTGCCTTGGCCGTGCTTGCGGTTACCGATTTGGTCGTAGGGGTGAGTAATGACGCGGTGAATTTTTTGAATTCCGCAATAGGTTCAAAAGCGATTTCTTTCAAAACCATTATGATCGTTGCCAGTGTTGGTATCGCCTTTGGGGCCATGTCATCAAGTGGTATGATGGAGGTTGCCAGAAAGGGAATTTTCAATCCCTCCGAATTCGTATTTGCCGAGATCATGATTATTTTTTTGGCAGTCATGATAACCGATATATTGCTCCTCGATTTTTTCAATACTTTGGGGATGCCTACTTCAACAACGGTTTCGATTGTCTTTGAACTTTTAGGCGCGGCAGTAGCCATCTCATTGGTCAAGATTGCAGGAGCAGATGGTGGATTTAGTGAATTACCGAACTATATCAATACGGACAAAGCCACCGAAATCATTTTAGGAATTTTACTTTCAGTGGTAGTCGCCTTTAGTGTGGGAATGATCGTTCAGTTCATTTCGCGTGTCTTGATTTCATTTAAATTTTTGGAGAAACCAAAGTGGGTTGGTGCTATTTTCGGTGGCTTTGCCATTACTTCCATTATCTACTTTATCATCGTCAAAGGTTTAAAAAGTGCAGCGATATTCAGTCCTGCCATCTTAGATTTTATCGGCGCAAATCCAGAACTATTCCTTCTTGGAAATTTTGTAATATGGACATTATCGTCATGGGCAGTTACCGTGGCAACAAAACTGAACATTTACACGATTGTTATCGTCTTAGGCACTTTTGCCCTTGCGATGGCCTTCGCAGGCAACGATTTGGTCAACTTCATTGGAGTACCATTAGCGGCCTTGGAATCTTTCAATTCTTGGAACGCATCTGGTGTAGAAGCTTCCAATTTTACGATGGAGGGGTTGACCCAGGCCGTACGTACTCCAACTTATTTACTCTTGGCCTCGGGTGTCATTATGGTAATAACGTTATGGTTTTCTTCTAAAGCAAAAAGTGTAGTAAAGACGAGCGTAGACTTATCAAGACAAGATGAAGGTGACGAACGATTTCAGCCTAATTTCCTATCACGAAAAATTGTAAAGTATTCCATCAAAGCTTCCGAAAATTTAGGGGGCATCGTTCCTGTTTTTTTCGTTAAAAAAGTTGATAAACAGTTTGAAAAACCCTATGTATACATTCCGAAAAGTAGGGTTCAAGACTTGCCGGCATTCGACTTGGTTCGTGCTGCGGTAAACCTTATGGTCGCCAGCGTACTAATTTCATTGGCGACCTCAATGAAACTACCGCTATCGACTACTTATGTAACCTTTATGGTTGCAATGGGCACCTCTTTGGCGGATCGCGCATGGGGGCCGGAAAGTGCGGTATACAGAGTCGCCGGGGTGCTGAATGTTATCGGCGGATGGTTTTTCACAGCTTTCAGCGCATTTACCGCCGCGGCATTTATTGCCTATTTGATACATCTTGGCGGTATCTGGGCCATTGGCATTCTTTTAACGATTGCTTTTGCCCTTATCGGTAGGAATTACCTATCTCATAACAAAAAAGTGAAAGAGACCAAGCTTGAGGAAAAACTACAAAAATCAGAAAGCAATTCGATTATCGGGGTTATAGAAGAAAGCTCTTCAAATATGTCTTTAGCTATTGACCGCGCCAACAAAATCTATACCCAAGTCATGGATGGCTTGGCCAAACACGATATTGACAGACTAAAGAAAAGCAGAAAAGGAATCAATAAACTCGATAGCGAAGTTGAAGGTCTACAAGACAATATCTTCTACTTCATAAAGAACCTGGATGAATCAAGTGTTGGCACCAGTAATTTTTATTTAACGGCGTTGAGCTATCTACAAGATATGACACAGTCATTGGAGTACATCTCAAAAGCCAGCTACAAACACGTCAACAATAACCACAAAAAGTTGCGGTTCAACCAAATCAAGGACTTAAAGGAAACCGATGAACTTATCGATGAACTCCTTTCAGAGATAAAAACCATTTTTGACTCCAAAGATTATCCGAAGCTCACCAAATTGATTATAGGAAAGGAGGAATTGATGCAAAAAATCGATCAGAAAATAGAAAAACAAGTGCAACGCACCCGAACCGACGAATCGAGCCCTAAAAACACTGCCCTATATTTTAGTTTACTTTTGGAAACAAAAGATCTTTTGATAGCGACCATGAATCTTTTAGAAATTTACGATTCGAACGCCAATGTTAAGATTTAATTGTAATTGCTTCATTAAGGTCCTCACGATTTTCCAACAAAGAGTCCTTTGAGCCATACAAAAGTTCGGCCACTTCTATTAACTCTCTTGTAATATCGTTGACGTTGTCATTATCATTGAACAATGAAGAGGCCATATCGGCCGAAATCAAGTCTTCACGAATGAGCTTGTCTATTGCTTTGTTACTTTGATGAATTCCTTCTTTCGCCTCATTCTTTAGTAATTGAAGTTTTTCAAAATATTCTTCATTAAATTCTTGGGTTCTGAACAAATAAATGATACGTAAAACTTTGACAACCTTTTTTCGAAATCCGTTATAAGCATCAATCATATGCTCATTGTCCGAAAATTGATAATACGAGACATTTCTACTGACTTCTGTAACGTAATTAATAATCTCGACCATCTTACGGTTCGCTATCTTTAATTCGGCAATGCGTCTATTTTGCTCAACACTTAATTTTAATGTACTCTGTGCCGTGGTTGCATATTTAATGATTTCACCATAAATACTCTTGACTTTTGTCAAATACAGTTCACGCACATTTGTTTTAAGATCCTCTTTTGATTTTTTGATTACTTTCTTGGCTTTCAACTCTGATTTAATGTCATCTCTATGGATGTTCAATGCATTTGCCACTATTTGAAAAATAGCGTTTTCGTATAAGTGCTTTGATTCTTTCACCAAAGAAGCTATAAGCGTTTCAGGATATTTCAAAACTCCCTTGACCAGATACTTTGGTTCATCAATTTCTTTACTCGGTTCAATCCTGGTAGGTACTATTCTTTCAACAACTTTAGCGATTGGATTGATGAACCATACCAATGCAAAAGTGTTGGTGATATTAAAAGTGGTGTGGAACAATGAAAGTGCAACAGGTATTGCAGCTGTACTAACATATGGAGATTCAGAACCGGTCAACCCTACCAACCATTCAATGAATCTTAAAAAAGGATAGAACAGAACGAGCACCCAAATAACTCCGATGATATTGAAAATCAAATGTGCCCTAGCCGTCTGTTTTGCATGAAAATTAGCCACGATAGCAGCTAAATTTGCTGTAACGGTTGTTCCGATGTTTTCTCCTAAAACCATGGCAGCGGCCAATGGAAAAGGAATCCATCCTTGAGCGGTCATTATTAAGGTCAAAGCCATTGTGGCACTGGAAGATTGAATGATTATGGTCAAAAGTGTTCCAATACCTAAGAATAATAGTACAGACCAAAAACCTAAATTAGTATATCGCTTTAAGAACTCAAGAATTTCAGGATTCTGATTGATATCAGGTACTGCGTCCTTTAGAAATTGGAGCCCGATAAATAAAACCGCAAAGCCAATAATAAAGCCTCCCCAATTTTTAAGGTGTTCTTTTTTGGCAAACGTAAAGGCAAAACCCAACCCTACCAAGGGTAGTGCAATTGAACTCATACTTACTTTGAAACCTAAAATGGTAATGAGCCATGCAGTAATCGTCGTGCCGATATTTGCGCCCATGATAACGCTGATAGATTCCACTAAAGTCAACAAAGAGGCATTTGCAAAACTTACCACCATTAATGTCGTGGCGGACGAAGATTGAATAATAGAAGTAATAAAAAAGCCGGTAAGAACGCCAAGAAATCTGTTCGACGTCATGGTGGCGAGTATTTTCCGTATTTTATTCCCTGTAAGGTCCATTAAGGCATCGCTCATGACTTTCATTCCAAAGAGGAACAAGCCTAAGGCGCCGAATAATTGAAGAATATCGTAAAATCCGTAACTCAAGTTATTTGTGTTTAATTAGAACTTATCACATAAATATAATGTAAAAATTACGTTAAGTGAATGTTATGAACTTTACGCATATGCAAAGTAAGTTATTCTGTTTTCAAAATTGATTTGCCTTTAAAATCGAGGTATTGCCAAGATTAATTAAATGTTGAAGATAAATTAGTGATTAGAAAGCGCCCTTTCGGCTTAGTAATATTAAGTACCTTAGAGGTGTTAAAACCAACGCTATGATAAAGTGCTATTTTATATTTCTGATTACGCTTTTACCCTTTTCAACAATTGGGCAAGAGCTTACTGGTCAACAATTGCTGGAAAAAGCCATCAACTTTCATGATCCGAACAGTGCCTGGCCCTCCTTCCATGGTAAATTGGACATTACGATGGAAACTCCCGATGGAAAGGAGCGTGTCAGCGAAATCATTATGAATTTGCCCAAAGAGTTTTTTAAAGCAACTTCGATGAAAGATGATATTGAGATTGAACAAACCGTATCTAAGGGAGAATGCACCCTTTCATTAAACGGAAGTACAGATTTTTCGAAAGAAGAAGCCAAAACCCACCGACTGACCTGCGAACGGGCCAGTATGTACAAAAATTACTATACCTATCTCTATGGATTACCCATGAAGTTACGTGACAAAGGCACCAATGTAGACCCTCAAGTACAAACCAAAACATTCAAGGGAAAGAAGTACCTTGTTTTGAAGGTTACTTACGATAAAGAAGTTGGTGAAGATATCTGGTATTTTTACTTTGACCCCCAAACCTATGCCATGGAGGTATATCAATTCTTTCACGACGAATCAATAAATGACGGTGAGTACATTTTACTAAGTGGAATGGAGACCGTATCAGGCATCAATATGCCCAAAACCCGCGCTTGGTATTACAATAGAGACGACAAACATTTGGGTACGGATGTTATTAAAAAAGCTTCTGCTCTTTAACCTTCATCAACCAAAGAATTATCGGCCCTCAACCTTTGAGGGGTTTCTAGTGGGCTATTCATCGAAAAGTTTATACCTAGTATTCAATTTAGACGTTAGTAGAAGACCCTAAGACTTCTAACTATGCGTTTTTCAAAATTATCTTATCTCGTAGTTGCAGCGGCAATTCTTTCTAGTTCCTGTACAAAAGACAGTTCAGCTGCAACTGAGGAGGAACAAATAGTAGCTACCGATCTTACCGCTCGCCAGGCAGCCCAAAAATTATATGAGGATTACTACGAAGCTTCTAAAACCGAATCATCAGATAGTGCGTGGACCGGTGACGAACCCTCTTGCAACGAGGGAGACATTCCTCAGGGCACAATGGATAAGATTTTTTTACGAATTGAATATTTCAGAAAGGCAGCTGGTCTTCATAATACGATTTCAGAAAATGAAACAAAAAGTGAAAAAGCACAATATGCTGCTTTGATGATGAAATCAAATGGCACCTTAGATCATTTTCCGCCCGAAAGCTGGAAGTGTTATTCCACAGCCGGAAAGGATGGCGCCGGCAATTCACTTTTGACACAAACAAGAAATGCTGAAGCGGTGGATTCGTATATGAAAGATGCAGGTGCTGCCAATGGCCCAGTCGGACATAGAAGATGGCTACTATGGCCAAGACTTCAGGAGATTGGAGTTGGCAATACCGATACCACCAATGCGATTTGGGTACTGGGAAGTGCCGGACCACCACCTGAAGAT
>JARFRH010000023.1 GCA_029287355.1 Maribacter sp.
CTGAACTTCGCTCAATAATTGAGAAAGAACTTCCCCTGAAACGCTTAGACCAAGTACGCGATATCTTCGTGTTCTGCTGCTTTACCGGATTGGCATATGTAGATGTCCGTAGGCTTTCAAAAAATCACATTGTATTTGGAATGGATGGTAATCGGTGGATAAAAATAAATCGTTCCAAGACCGATTCTCGAAGTACCATTCCCCTACTCCCAGCAGCAGAAGAAATCATATCAAAATATGCAGATCATCCAATTACGGTGCAAAATGGCTTGCTACTACCTGTAATTAGTAATCAAAGGACAAATGCCTATTTAAAAGAAATAGCAGACTCCTGTGATATCGAAAAACATCTAACCTTTCATTTTAGCCAGACATACTTTCGCAACGACTGTTACTCTAGCGAATGGGATACCCATTGAATCGGTGAGTAAGATGTTGGGGCATCAATCACTAAAGACCACTCAGATTTACACCAAGGTTATCGACAAGAAACTGAGCGAAGACATGAATGTTTTAAGGGGGAAGTATCAATATCCAAAATAAACTTTTGTTTTTATTTGTCCTGAAAAACCTTCGTTTTATCAGACTAGAATCAATAAGATAAGATCATTCCCCTAACTTTTAATAATGGTTCGATGTGTAACTTACAAAAGCACCTCGGATTTGGAAGTTTCGGCTCTAATTGACTCAATAATTTCCTTCTTTGCCATAATTATTGTTTGAAACCAATACCAACCGTTTGTAATTTATAATAATAGTTCGTCTTAAATCAAATTGTAAGCCTAATGTAGATTCACTTTTAATTATTCTTCCTTTGCCGGTTTTCTAAGGGCATTTCGTTTTTCTTTATTCGTGCTGGCAAACTATACACCCGAGTGCCACAAGCGCTAAAGATAGCATTGGAGATCGCAGCTCCGGTCGGGGGCAGGGGTACTTCACCTGCACCAGATACAGGCTCGTTCGGACGGTGAATTACGGCAACTTCGACCTCCGGTATCTCAGAAAAGCGTAAAATGGGATATTTAACCCAGTCCGTACTGGTCACTTCATAGGTGTTGAAAGTCACCTTTTCCTTTAGCGCCCAACTTGCTGCTTGGATCATACCACCTTCCAATTGATTGATGATCCCATCCTGGTTAATCACTTCACCAACATCAATGGCCGCCCATAGTTTCAAAACCCGAACTTCATTATTTTCTTTAGCTACTAAAACATGAGCGGCGACTGCGGCGTACGCATCCGTGTTTTTGTATCTCATAAATGCAAATCCAATACCTTCACCTGCATTGATTTTTTGAGAAGCGGTCAGTTCCATCACTTTTTTGATAACGGTAATGGCCCTTTGGTCATCCAAATGTTCCAAACGGAATTCCATTGGATCTTTCCCGGCCTTCTGTGCCAATTCATCCATAAATGACTCGACGGCAAAGATATTCGCAAATGACCCTAAACTACGTAAAGATGAAACTCTTAAAGGACCATCGTAATAATGTGCTTTCAACTTAATGTTTGGAATTCGATAATATGGATCTGCATTTCTATGACCCCCGGCCAAAAACCCCCTAGATTTCATCTCAAAGGGTTTTTCAAGATACCGGGCAGCCAATATTGTACCTGCATCACTGTTGGGACGTGTACTGTGGGAGTCTGTCCATACCTCGGATTTCCACGAATCTATTCTTCCATTCGTATCAAGTTTTGCCTCCAATTCAATGATCATTGCCGGACCATAAGGATCCCAAGATTGTTCATCATGTCTGGACCATAGCACTCGGATATGTTTTTTTTGATAATCCATTGCCAAAAGTGCCGCATCGGTCGCTGCATCATCTGCTGTGCTATGACCATAACAGCCTGCCCCGGGAACACTAATTATATGAATCTTGTCCGAATCCATTTCGAGCATTGATGCCAATGCCTCCCTTAAAGGATATATGCCTTGGCTATGCGACCATACATGCAATACCTCCCCATCAAATAGTGCTATAGCGCAAGCCGGCCCCATAGAACCATGCATTACGTAAGGTTTGGTAAACGTCGATTTAATTGTTTGTGTGTTTAATGTTGCGGTGTCAAAATCACCATCATTTCTAATGGTCTCTGGCTTTTTGGCAATATCTTTAATATGTTTAAACAGATTTTTTGTTTCGGGCAACCGTACAGAGACTGTCCAGTCCGTATGCCTTTTAAGGTACTTTTCCGCTTTCACGGCTTGATACTCCCTCATGGCAATGACCCCTACAAAACTACCTTTAACCACTATTTTAAGCACCCCGGATACTTCTCCTTTTAATCCCGATGTATCAATTTTCACCAGTTTGGATTGATATCCAGTGGGGCGAACAACCCTAGCATGCACCATATCGGGAAAACGTAAGTCATGAATATAGGCGGCTTCCCCTTGAACCATTTTTTCGATATCCGGTCTTGGGATAGCTTTTCCCACATAACGGTATTCGGTCTTCTTTTTAAGACGAATCGGTGTTGTCACTTCTTTTTCAAGTTGGACCCCTTCAAGAATTTGATTAAATGTAAGGTACTTGTTTCTCCCTCGTACCTTAACACGGCCATTATATAGCAAGAGTTCATCTACGACTATATTAAGTTTCTTACTTGCGAGTTCAAGTAGTTCCATGCGCGCAGTGGCAGCTGCATAGCGGATTGACATAGCGCTGTTTTGAATGGAGGCGCTAGCACCTGTATAACCTTCGTTCGGGGTAACCCCGGTCTCCGCCAGATGGATTTCAACTTTATCCAGATCCATATCCAGTTCTTCGGCCGCGACCTGACGAATGGCTATACGGATACCTTGACCTAATTCTACCTTCCCAGACAATACTCGAATTCTACCGTCCTCCAGCACCTGTAGCCATGCATTCACATTGCTTTCCCTTCTTATACTACCCGGAAGGCTATTGTTGTATGGAACTCTTTCCGCTATCATTTGGTCTTCTTCACCCAAACAGGAGCTTAATAATGTAAAACCAATACTTACATAGCCTAGGTCTTTGAGGAACCTTCTTCTGGATTCACTTGACAAATTTATCATTATAGTGCTTAATTAAAAGAGTTGGCCGCGCTTTTAACGGCACGCACAATCCTACCATGAGCACCACAACGGCATAAGTTCATCTCCAGGGAGTTCTTTATCTCCAGTTCATCGGGACTTGGATTTTTATTCAGCAAACCAACGGCCGCCATTACCATGCCATTTAAACAATAACCGCACTGCACAGCCTGTTCCTTTATAAAAGCCTCCTGTACCGGATGTAGTTCACCTGTGATCTCTTTAAGCCCCTCCAAGGTCGTAATTTTAGATTGCCCAATGCTGGAAACGGGCAACATGCAGGTCGTTCTGGCACGACCATCTATCAATACCGAACACGATCCGCACTGTGCGAGGCCACACCCAAACTTAGGGCCGTTCAACTCAAGGTAATCCCTAAGTACATACAACAAAGGCGTATCGGGGTCTGTCTCTACGCTATTTTGTTTCTTATTGATATTAAGAATGTAATTGGGCATAATCAATTGGTTTACCCTCTAATATAAGTAAAGTGTTGTTAAGAAAGAATGCGCAAAAGGAAAACGGCCTTAAAAATACTTTTTATGATTCCTTTTTAGGTGAATTCCCACTTGGTCTTGGAGACTGATAGCATCGGATATGTGAGATAGTATTCTTGATTTGTGCCGGTAGATCAAAAAATTGGGGAATCATAAAATAAAACTTAAAAGAATATTCAAATCTTCTTAAAACACCAATTTAAGTAAGCCAAGTAATTTTAGAAAACCTAGTCATGAACAATTTAAACTGGAGTAAAAATCTTTAAAAGCATGGTTCTAATATTCGTATTATTTTAAGCGTTCCCTAATACTTCAACACGAATTGAATAGCTACTTTGATTCTATTAAAAAACTGACCTAAAAACCATTCGTGGCCGTTGAAGGTAAACTGAATCTACAGTTTTGGAAGTCTAAATAAATGTGGGTATGAACGCTTGTCACTACGTCAACTAAAGATGGACTATATTGAATAATAATTAATATAGACATTTAGCAATGAAGAAAACAAAAGAGAGAGGATGAAGAAAATTGGCTGAGTCCTTAGAAAGGTTTGTGGCCGTTTTATTGGACACTTTTCCTAGTCTAGACGACTTTTGTGTAACGTGTCCCATCGGCCGTCTTTTTTAATAGCTTCTTCAATTCACGTTTTAGGGCACCACAAATTTTGTAGAAACTTAAAATTTTAAATAGGAAACGCGAGCGAAACGAAGTTTCGTGCTGCAAGTCCCAAATACTTATACAAACTAATCTGCTTGCGAGGCAAATTGCAACTATTTGACGCAAATTATTATTTTTTTATAGGGGCTGCGGGGCGATTTGACTCAAATCAGTAAAAATTCAAAAATCTTTTCAAGAATGGTATTTCCCAAGGGTTTGTATTTTAAGTAAGGTGCTGGAAATAAGAAACCTATAGAACGTAACGCCGCTTTAGCGCGTTACCCTCTTGCTCTTCCCCCAAAATAAATTGGTAGAAATCTAATGGGAGTAAAATTTACATTTGACAGCTAAACAAGGGTAATTTTTACGTATATTTACCCTCGTACTCAGAACGAGTGTAAATTCGACCCTTAACAAATGGCTGCGTTTAACAAATATATTCCATACAACGATTTACCATTACTCCCCCCAAAAAAGGATTTGGAAACTACAGCGGTTCTTCGCAAAACCATTACAGCAAGTAGGGCATTATCCAAACTAAAGGGAGCAATAACGAATTTACCTAACCCGAGACTTTTTCTGGACACCATTCATTTACAAGAAGCAAAAGCAAGCTCTGAAATAGAAAACATCATTAC
>JARFRH010000088.1 GCA_029287355.1 Maribacter sp.
CAGCGTCAGATGTGTATAAGAGACAGATATTATTCTTAGGGGAAATCAAAATCTTTGGACCCTGGTAACCTTCAAGTTTAAAAAACATTTCAAAGCCGGTCATGGTGCTCATGGATCTAAAAGCCGCAGCACCGGAGCTGACGGAGAAGACGTGTTTTTAGATGTTCCTCTAGGAACAATTTTGCGAGATGCTGAAACTAATGAGGTCGTTTTAGAGATTACCGAACATGGCGAGGAAAAAATAATTGTGGAAGGAGGTATGGGTGGTCGTGGCAATTGGCATTTTAAAAGTCCAACAAATCAAACCCCTAGATATGCGCAACCGGGAGTAGAAGGTAAGGAAGGGGCCTACATTTTAGAACTCAAAGTTTTGGCCGACGTTGGTTTGGTAGGTTTTCCTAATGCCGGAAAGTCAACACTACTTTCTGTAATCACTTCTGCAAAGCCTAAAATTGCGGATTATGAATTCACTACGCTAAAACCTAACTTAGGCATTGTGGAGTATCGAGACTTTAAAAGTTTCGTGATGGCCGATATTCCGGGAATTATTGAAGGAGCGGCAGAGGGTAAAGGACTGGGGCATTATTTTTTGCGACATATTGAACGCAATGCGACCTTGTTATTTTTAATTCCGGCAGATAGCAATGATATTAGCAAAGAATACGAGATTCTATTAGATGAGCTTCGTAGATACAATCCTGAGATGTTGGATAAGGCACGCTTGATAGCGATTTCAAAGAGCGATATGCTCGACGAGGAGTTGATGGATGAAATGCGGGTTGAATTGGACAAGGATTTAAAAAATGTTCCTTATATGTTTATCTCCTCAGTAGCCCAACAAGGCCTTACCGAATTAAAAGATAGGCTTTGGGCGATGTTGAATGATTAAGGGGTTAATTTCAACAATCTATCATGGCCTGCGATAGGGCAGTAAGAATGGAAGAAGTTTGGCTTAATGCCAATAAAAAAGGTTCCAATAATATAAAGGAACCTTCTATCTCTTAACTGAATTTTCGCTAGCCGTTTAGCAAATCTTTGTATTTGTCTTTGTATGCATATAGCATTATAATATTAAGTATCAATAATGCGGCACCCATGACAAGACCTCCTTGATCGAGTGTAACATGATAAAGTAATGCATTTACGGAGACGCTCCTTAAAATAAGCATCATTAAGGCCCCATATTTATTTGTAAGGATAAGCCGGCAAGAACTTCGACTATGGCGACAAGAGTCATGATCTTTGAGGCAGATAAGGCTGTCCAATAACCCATGGCCTCTTCAGGGGGTGGTGGTGGGTGCATAAAGTGAAATAATTTATTCGCACCAAAAAATAAAAGCGCTAACCCGAGAATAATCCTAAGAACTAGAAATACTTTTGAATTTATACTATTCGGTTTAGTTGTTATACTTTATGATATGCCAAGAAAAACAACCAAATAGGTAAAATGACTTGCATTTAACATTTCTAATGGTTTTGAAATCAAGACTCTAGGTGCTTCTTCTTTAATAATCGAAACGAATTTTAAGGGCATTAATTCTAGTTTCAGGCAGAATGGAATTATGAAGCCAGTTTTTCCCTTTAGATCAAATTGTCATTTTCTTTTCACCTTAACTACATACGTGGCTACGTTTGCATTATCAACTTTTATGTGAACATCATACAAGCCCGTTTTCTCCAAAGTGTGCTGTAAAGTACATTTATTCTCTTTTAGAGTGATTTTGGGAATAACCTTCTTATCACTACCCCCATTGTTGAAAACCAGATAGATATTTTCCTTTTTGAAGTCATTCGGAACTTGCAGACTAAAAGAAACCTTTTCGTTTTTCAACACTTCAAAATGCATCTTTTTAGGACTAAGTGGGATAATAGGAGCCGTGAATGCCTCTTTGTAGATTACTGGTCCCTGAATAAACTCCTTAAAACTAAGGGGTGGTGTTAACAAAGTAGAATTGATATCTACGGGATAATGATTTTTTATGAACAAGTTGGGGTCCGCCAAAAAATAACCATCAAAATAATCATTTTGAAATTCAGGCCCGTTCTCTTCAAGCACAACGTGCCCAGCAGACCAGGTGGCATCGCACAAATACGACTTATTATTGATTTCAACGATATTCCAAGAATGGTTTGGAGTGCTTTCGGAATCTAATCGCAAAGTTGGTGTGCGGCCAAATCCATTGACTATTTTACAATTAAAACCAGCCAGACTAGCCATCTCCCTTATTAAATATGCGTATCCCGTACAGGCTGTTTTTCTATCGTCAATTAACTTTTTAAATACTTTTGGAGTGAAACTGGTATTCCATTCAAGGAATGCCTCGCGATTTTCAACCATCTTTTTACGCTTTTTTCTTGTCGTTAAATATGCGCTATAGTCATTTTCAATGTTAGTACTGACCCAGGTATATATGGCCCTGAATTTTTGGACATCCGTTTGTAAACTAGCCGTTAACTTATGGGTCAATACAGGTAAGTTTTTAAGACTTGCTCCATTATGCAACATAGCAATACTATCTGCTTTCTTGAAATTAATGTGATCGAATTCGGAGCGTTGTCCACGAGTGAAGACAGAAAAGAATACTACAAGTACAAAGACGAACCTCATTATTTGAAGAGTGCTATGAATTTTTGAAAGATGTTGCGTTTTGTCTTGTAAGCCCCTTCAACGAGAACCTCACCCATCAATTCAATGTCTGATAAGTCAAACCTAATGGTGATGTCAATGGTTTCCGATTCCGAAGCGGTGACCGTATATTCTTTTTTTCCATATCCTATATAGCTGAACACCAAAGTATCATCGACCTCCAATGCCCTTGGAAATTCAAATTTGCCTTCAAAATCGGTCTGAAGGCCTTCAGTAGTTCCTTTCAAAACAACGTTCACACCTGCTAAGGGTAAATCTTCTTCGTCTATTACGGTGCCCGTTATGGTATATTTTTCATCGATAACATCATTAGCCTTCTCATATCTGTGAATACTTTCAATTTCGGTTCTTAGAGGGGAATGTAGGGCTACCGCTTCCTGCGCTTGAATATTGGAAATCGTGCATAAAGCCGATAAGGAAAAGCTCATAATACCTATGCTTTTTGAAATAAAATTAGCACTCATGGGCGAAGTTGATTGATAAGATGTTAGTTGTGATTTCTTAAAACGACCACAAATAGTGTTCTTGGGTTTATTAAAATGTTGAATAAGTTTCTCTTCTGAAAGTGATATGAAATCAATGACTTCTTTTTCGCAAGAGTTACAAAATCCTCCAGTGGGAGTTATTGCAAAATTCTCAAACTTTTCTAAACATAGTTCTTTTACTGAAATACGAAATAAATTTTTCATAATGCTTTGGTTTTATATTACATGTCTAAACTATGTTTCTGCACGTATATATAAAATGGGCGCTGAGTGAACT
>JARFRH010000089.1 GCA_029287355.1 Maribacter sp.
GCTGTGGTTTTAATAAATGACCCCGGTTTTAAATCTGGGGATTCCACCTTGTTTAAGGGTAATGAAATGACCTATTATGGGCGTTGGACCTACAAATACGAAGAAGCTGCAAGACAAGGTGCCGATGGACTTCTAATCATTCATGATACGGAGCCCGCCTCTTATGGTTGGAATGTCATTGAATCAGGTTGGAGTGGTGCCCGATTAATAGTTGAAACCGAACTACCGCTCTTGAATGTAGAGTCGTGGATTAGTGGTGAAAGTGCACAAAAAATATTTGATGGGTCCGCTATGAAAGGTCAAGATTTCAAAACCATCTCAAGAAATAAGGATTTTAAACCCATTCCTTTGGGTCTTAACGTTTCCGTGGGAATTAAAAACAAGATTAAAAAAGATGTTTCTAAAAATGTAGTTGCACATATACCCGGTACCGATCGGAAAGATGAAGTTATTATTTACTCCGCGCATTGGGATCATTTTGGAGTGGGCAAAGCAATTAATGGGGATTCTATCTACAATGGGTCTGTTGACAATGCTTCAGGAACGGCGGGCTTATTAGCTATCGCGGAAGCGTTCAAGAAAAACGGCTCAACAAAACGTTCTATTGTATTCATGGCCGTTACCGGAGAAGAGCAAGGTTTATTAGGTTCAGCATACTATGCTGAAAACCCGATTTTTATTCCTAAAAAAACAGCAGCGAACATTAATATCGATGCCTTGGATAGCCCGGAAGAAATGAAAGATCTAACCATAACAGGCTATGGCCAATCTGAAATGGATGAGTATGCCGAAGAAGCTGCTCTAAAACAAAATAGATACATTATTCCGGATCCGGAAGCTGAAAAAGGCTATTTCTTTAGATCAGATCATTTTAATTTTGCGAAAATCGGTATCCCTGCATTGTACGCCAGTGGTGCTTATGAAGGGTTCCATAAAAGTAAAGAAGAAATAAAAGCGCACAATGATTATTACCGTATCAATACCTACCATCAACCTTCAGATGAATACAATCCTGAAACAACGGAATTAAGCGGGGTGCGATTAGACTTGCAACTCTTTTTTGATGTAGGATTGAAATTAGCTAATGAAGCTAGTTTTCCAAAATGGTATGAGGGAAGTGAATTTAAAGCCGCTAGAAAGTAAAAGCAGTGCCAACCCCAATTAATACCGCATAAAAGCACAAATTACAAGAACCTTAGAAACCTATGGAAAAATCGGAATTTTTTGAAAAAAACATCTTTCTCGACTTAAAAAACCATAATGAAGCCTTTGAAACGGATTCCATTTTCTATTTTTCCGAAGCTGATTTTGAAATCGTCTTAGCGCGCATCGAGAAGTTCGGAATTGGAATATATAGCATGGAACCTCGGCTGAAAGGAGTAGCCTATGAGGTTAAACGAAATGAGGACTATCGAAAAAAAGCAACGGACCCAAAATGGTATAAAAGGGCGTTTTTAGAATTCAAAAAGAAAGAACCAAAACTTCAGTATTCAGCCACCTACAAAGTTTCGGAAAAGTTACTAAATCGAAACGGCAAAGCGTAATTCGTGATACACGATTTACCACCAGCTAGGCAGGCAGGTACAAGCATTCAATTAAAAAACACTAATATGAAAAACAAACTCTTTATGCTATTCAGCATAATTCTTCTTCAATCATGCGCGGAGGCACCTATTGCTGATGCTACCATTGATAAGATTAAAAAGGTTGAAACAGGTCTCATCACTCCAGTATACATAGCAGGAGACCCAACATGGACTATAGAAGAGCGTATGGTGCACTACGACGTTCCTGGGGTAAGTATCGCTGTCATTCAAAATGGCAAAATTGAATGGACAAAGACCTACGGTATAATCGATAAGGATCGTAGATCTCCTGTTACCGATAAAACACTTTTTCAAGCAGCATCAATTAGCAAACCTGTAACCGCTTACGGTGCCTTAACGCTTGTAGAACAAAAAAAGGTAGCCTTGGACGAAGACATCAATACCGCTCTAATATCTTGGAAGTTGGCAGACAATGAATTTACCAAAGAAAAAAAGGTTACCGTAAAAAATCTTCTCAGTCATACGGCCGGAATAACTGTTCATGGTTTTTTAGGCTACAGTCCCGGTTTACCAGTACCAACACTTGTTGAAGTATTAAATGGTACACCTCCTGCCAATTCAGGCGCTAGCGTAGTGGATAAGATACCCGAAGAAAGTTTTCGGTATTCTGGTGGTGGCTATAATATCATACAACAAATGATGATGGATGTTGCGGGTAAACCCTTTCCAACCCTTATGGATGAATTAGTACTGCAACCCTTAGAAATGAACAATAGCACCTATAATCAACCGCTTACTGGTGAACAACTAACGATGGCAGCTACTGGGTATTTACCAAATGGTACTATGGTAAAGGGTAAAAGGCATACCTATCCTGAAATGGCTCCTGCAGGTTTATGGACAACTGCAACCGATCTTGCAAAGTTTGCAATCAACATTCAAGAGACGCTGAAAGGCCAGAGTGAAAAAGGCATATCTAAAGAAATGACGACAAAAATGCTCACCCCTTTTGTGGAAGAATTTATAGGACTAGGATTTTTTATAAATAAAAAGAAAGATGAAATATACTTTGGACACGGCGGATGGAATGAAGGGTTTTCTAGTGAGTTGATTGCGCACAAAGACAAAGGATATGGTGTGGTAGTGTTAACCAACTCCAATCACCCGGCCTTTATTTCTGAACTTATTCGTTCTGTCGCTCATACCTATGAGTGGGATAACTATGTACCGGTATATGAGAAAATGGAAGTTGAGCCTTCTTTAATCACTGAAATAAGCGGCCGCTATCGAATAAATGACAATAGACTTATAGAAGTATATCAAAACAACAAGCAACTCATCAGTAAAGTACTAGGAGAAGAACCGATTGAACTAATCAGGATTTCCGATAGTTCTTATGTCAGAAGAGATAGTGAACGACGCATTCGATTTCAACCAGATTCGGAAAATGAGACGATGAATATCTTATTTCTTGACGCAAATGATGGAGCTGTGGTTTCAACATTTTCTCGAATGGAAAATGATAAAAAAATCCCTTTCGAATTTCTCGTTGAAGGCAATTTTAATAAATCCCTTGAGGCATATCAGGCATTAATGAAGGAAGATGCGAAAAACCCTGCCGTTAATGAAAACAATTTGAATAACTTAGGGTATGGTTTCTTAAGTAATGATCAATCTAAGATTGCGCAAGATGTTTTAAAAGTGAACATGATACTCTATCCTGATAGTTTCAATGTGTATGATAGTTATGCAGAAGCCTGTATGAAATTAGGAGAAATTGATTTGGCAATTAAAAATTACAAGAAATCTCTAGATCTCAATCCTGAAAATAACAATGCTGTCGAAATGCTTAAGGAACTACAAAAAAGTAAATGAAACGATCTTTAGTACATTTCGATCACTTTGTAACCTAAACTAGATCACTATGAAACTTGATGTACCTTTTGTACGCTCACAATTTCCTGCTTTTTCAGAACCCACTTTGAAAGGCTGGGCCTTTTTTGAAAATGCCGGGGGCTCCTATCCTTGTGAGCAGTTTATCAATCGACTCACCGACTTTTATCGAAAGAACAAGGTGCAGCCCTATTATCCCTATCCTGCCGCTCAACGGGCGGGAGCATTGATGGATGCTTCTTATACGCGTATGGCCGAGTACCTGAACGTAGCAGCTTCCGAAATACATTTCGGCCCCTCCACTACCCTGAATGTGTATGTACTGGCCAATGCCATGCGCCCCATGTGGGATGATGGGGATGAGATCATCGTTTCCTGTCAAGATCACGAAGCCAATGCAGGGGCATGGCGGAAATTAGCGATGCGAGGCATCAAAATTATAGAGTGGCCTGTAGATCCGGTAACTGGGGTCTTGCATGTGAAAGATCTAAAAGGCTTGATTTCCGACCGTACCAAGATGCTCGCCTTTCCGCATTGTTCGAATGTGATCGGCCACATCAATCCGGTGAAGGAAATCAGTGAAATCGCACACCAACATGGGGCACTATCGGTAGTTGACGGCGTGGCCTATGCACCACATGCCTTTCCGGATCTAAAAAATCTGGGAGCGGATATCTATCTCTTTTCATTGTACAAGACCTTCGGTCCACATTTGGGACTACTATATGTTGACAATGCCCTGGTCGGGCAGTTGGAAAATCAATCCCATTTTTTCAAGGAGGGCATCACCAGAAACATGCTGACCCCAGCAGGTCCGGATCATGCGCAGATTGCTGCCGTGCAAGGGGTATTGGATTATTTTGATGCGGTCTATGCACATCATTTTGATGATGCAGCAACACCGGCACAACGGAATCTGGCTTTGAATCGCTTGTTTGAAGAACATGAAAATACCCTTTTGGAGCGCTTGCTTGATTTTCTTCGTTCTCGTGACGATGTCCAAATCATAGGCCCCGATAGCTTAGAAAACAGAGCGCCGACGGTTTCGATTATTCCCAAGAACAAAGACCTCGATGCCGTGTATGAAACACTCACCGATCACAAATTGATGTTGGGTAAAGGCGATTTTTATGCCGTCCGCCCACTTAAAGCTATGGGTATCCCCAGACCCCCTGGAGTACTGCGAATATCCTTTTTGCATTACACGACTATGGACGAAATAGACCAATTGATCAAGGGCTTAGAAGCCGCATTATAATATGAGCCCCTTGAATAGACCAAAGTGCTTTGCGCCCCTGGGCAAGCGATATTCATTTGCGAGGGCAAGAAACCTAATTCGCTAAACCAAAATACTTCCTAATTTAAAATCTTAGGGCTAGGCTAGAAAAATCTTGTTTGGTAGGTGTCCAACGGTACAGCATTCAAAAAAAAGATCAACTATGAAAACAATACACATTACAATGCTTTTGATGGGATTATCATTTGCTTCGGGCTTGGCCCAAGAATCGTGTTTAAACTCGGAGCAGTTGTTAAGTTTAGATGCCTCCTGGGAGAAAGCTCTTCTAGAATCGGACGTTGCCCATCTCAATTCGCTGCTTTCCGAAAATTTTATTTGGGTTCACAATCACGCCTCCATGTCAGATAACAAAGCAGCTGTAGTCAAACGTGCCGAAGCCCAAAAAGCGGCTGCCGGTAACAATACACGATCTCGAATTTCCAAAGATGTTGAAGTCTTCGTAAATGGTTCAACGGCCATCGTAACCGGGTTCACTGTGGTTGACAGAGATGCAAGGCCGACGAACTATCATTTTATGAGAACCTATGTTGAAATCGAGGGGAAATGTTTTCTGATGGCCAATCACACCATGGCCGTGCCTGAAAAAGAGGAATAATACCGAACAAAACAAGATGATGTGCCTCTAATGCCCATGTAGTACTCGGGATTTCATTTTTTATTTTTGGCGCTCATTTTTTTCTTCACCACGTCTTCCGGATACTTGGCAGCAAGCTTGCGTATCTCATAACTGAATTCCATAAAGGTTTCTTCCCACAATTTGGCTTCCGCTGGGCTATAGGTGTGAAATCCTTTTGCATTGGATACCCCTTTTCCACCGGCACTTACAATATCGTCAATCAGTTTAGGCACTGCCGTGGTATTGGCCAATGTCGGAAACAAATCTTTCATAACCGTATGATAGGCGGGCACTCCGGTCAGGTCCATCCAACGGAAAACACCTACCAGGGTCATCCAATAGCCTGGATTATTGCGGCAGGCCCTGTCCACATCCTCCACCGTTGCATAGCCGTTTTCTACCAGATGAATTGCTTCACGGTACATGGCATACATCAGGCGGTTGGTAATAAAGCCCCTAATATCCTTCCGCACCAGGGTAGGCTCTTTGCCCCAGTAATGTGACAGTTCATACAATGATTCGCCCAATAGCACATCACTTTGCTCCCCACAGATGACTTCCAAAAAGCGCGATATATAAGAAGGTTCTGCCCAATGCAAACCAAAAAAACGCTTTGGGTGTGCCGTTTGCTCTTGTAACATCGTAATGGGGATGGCAGAGGTATTACTGGCCAACAGGCAGGTCTTTGCAACAACAGCCTCAATTTTTTGGAACACTGTTTTTTTGATGTCAATATTTTCCAAGGTACATTCAATGACCAGGTAACAGCCTTTGAGTCGACTATAATCTTCCGTGATAGTACACTTCTGGAAATATGCTGATGGATCCCTCTCTATCACTTGTTCTTCCTTCAATTTTTTCAAATGCCCCAGAATCCTTTTTTCAGCATGAAGCAGATCATCCGGGATAGGTGCTACTGCTATTACAGGGTGACCGGCCATCAGTAGACAGGTACAAATGCTGCAGCCCATCAGGCCGAGACCCACGACGCCAATGGTAAGTTCTTTGGTATCTATAATATTCTTATCCATATTGCTAATTTAGAATAGATCAAGACTTAATAGGTAGCCCTGCCACCCGAAAGGTCAAATGTGAATCCAGTGGTAAAACTGTTTTCATCCGAAACAAGGAAGCTTGCCATGTTGGCAAATTCCTCTAGGGTTCCGCAGCGCTTCATGGGAATTTTATCGGTCATGTAGTTCACCTGCTCTGGGGGCATGTGATCCACCATCGCTGTTCGAATAACGGCTGGGGCCAAGGCATTGATGGTAATACCTGTTTCCGCATATTCCTTTCCTTGTACCTTGGTCATGGCAATGACCGCGGCTTTAGATGCGGAATAGGAAATCATACCGGCATTTCCTTCTTTGCCAGCAATGGAGGCAATATGTAAAATGCGTCCATAATCTTGTTGTAGCATGACAGGGATACAATTTTTACTGGTTAAAAAACTTCCAATGAAGTTGACATCCAGTACCTTTTTAAGATTTCTTGTTTCGGTCTCATGGCTTTTTATGTTGGTATCACCGACGATTCCGGCGCTATTGATCAAGATATGTAGGGCTCCGAATTCTTTTTGTATTTCCTGAATGGCCGTTTTGACTTGTTCCTCCTCCTGTACATCAACCGAATAGATTTGACTTTCACCCTGCAGTTGCGCTTGTACTTTTAAAAGCGCTTCTTTATTCGTATCGAGCAAAGCCAATTTCACCCCGTATTCGGTTAATTTTTGCGCTATTGCCAAGCCTAGGCCCGATGCTGCCCCGGTAATGACCGCTACTTTGTTTTCAAAATTGTTCCCCATCCTTGTTTTTTTCTAATTTTGGTTATAAGTTAACTCAAATATAAATTCCTTTTTAAATTCGGTTCTCGTTATTTAGTCAAATCAGTGTAACAAAATGAACCAATGCGCAACTAATGTTGGAGGCATCAAAAAGCCCGCATGTATACCTTTTGCTTTTAATCGGCCGAATAAGAACACATGAACGAACTCAAGAAAGGGGAATTTTTCGGGCAGCATTATAAAAAGTCCACTTTTGAAGGTCTGGTGATCACCGATACCGAGTATACCCATGAGCGCGTCGATTGGCATTATCATGAGAATCCGTATTTCACCTACCTGTTACAGGGCAAATTGTATGAGGCCAATAAAAATGAAGACTACTACCTCGAACCGGGCGCCCTACTCTTCCACAATTGGCAAGATGCCCACCAAAATATCAAAGCCCCGGAGTATACCCGAGGTTTTCATGTCGAATTGAACGCGGACTGGTTTGAAAAACACGATTTGTCCACCTCAGAATTGGAAGGTAGTCTACAGCTAAAAAATCCGTTGCTGAAAAAGCTCATGAACAACATTTTGCTCGAAAGCCGAATCTCGGATACCCATAGCCAAACGAGTATCGATTTACTGCTTATTGAAGTTATGAACGTTTTGAAGTACCAGGGTGCCGTTCTAGCCTCAAAAAAACCGAAATGGGTATCCGATTTGAATGCGCTTATGCTAGAAACCAATGGCGACTATTCCTTAACCGAATTAAGTCAACTCCTGAGCATACACCCTGTACATCTCTCACGTGAGTTCCACAAGTACTTCGGAACTACTTTTGGGCAGCATGTACGGAATTTGAAACTGAATAAGGCCATACTACTGATGTGCACCAAGAGCTACTCCTTGACCGAAATCTGTTACGCATGCGGTTTTTACGACCAAAGCCATTTTATCGGTGCTTTTAAATCGGCCTATGGAATTACCCCCTCAAAATTCTTGAAACGAATTTCTTAAAGGTTAATTTTATACAATTCTGCCCGAAAAGGGAATACTACCTTGCACAAAATTAAAACCAGATATGAGAATTCATCACCTCCTACTCCTCGTTACCCTTGTCATAGTATCCTGTAAAAATAGCACCGCGCAAAGCTCGAAAGAATCAGATATCTCGGAAGGGAATACGCTCTTCTTTTCAAAAGCGGATTTTAGCAAGAAAAAGGCCGCCGAACCAGTTTTTTCAGATAGTTTCACCCTAAACGAAGATCCTTATCTAAGTATTCAGTTTACTTTAGAAGAACCTTTGATCAGAAGTCTAGAAGCGGTAGCTCCCGGTTTAAGCGAAGCCGAATTGTTGAATTCGGGCAACTTTCAATTTTCATTTTTAGTTGATGGGGAAGTCGTTTATGTAGAGAATTTAAATACCGGGGCCGGCTTACCACCTTCCAAAACAGAAAAGCTCCAACACAACATACGTTTGGTCGCCCCGCATCAGTTGGATTATTGGGGCTGGTATCTGTGGATGAAGTTTATGAAACTGGGCGGTGGGCAAGATGTAATGGATGAAGGTGACCATGTGTTGCGTATCGAAGTGAGATCCTATGTACAAAAGGGCGCTGTAAAAATAGGCGAACTCTTAGCGCAAGGAAATCTCAATTTAAGCGTAGCGGAAATTGTGGTAGACCCAAGTTTAGTATCCCTTCAAGAAATACAACCCAATAGCGGTTGGGAAATCTCAACTGCCAAATTCGACACCAAAAAAATAGAAGCCCTCAATAAAAAAATAGCACAGCAACGCTTTGAAAATATCAACGGTATCGTCGTAATCAAAGAGGGGCGAATTTTATTGGAAGAATACTTTAACGGTGAAAGTCGCGAAAGTCTGCACAATCCGCGTTCCGTAGGTAAGACCATTGCTTCTAGCCTGCTGGGTATCGCTTTAGCGGAAAATCATATTTCCGATGAGCATATGCGCTTAAAGGACTTTTACGATTTAAAATCTTTTGAAAATTACAGTCCTGAAAAAGACGCGGTCACTTTAAAATCAATATTGACCATGAGCTCCGGTTTTCTAGGGGATGATAATGATTATGATAGTCCCGGTAATGAAGAAAACATGTATCCGACCGCCAACTGGGTCAAATTCGCCTTGGACTTACCTATGGATAATGAGAAAGAAATGGGAGAAGACTTTGCCTATTTCACGGCCGGTATTGTGGTTTTAGGCGATATCATCCACAAATCGGTACCCGGTGGCTTGGTTAACTATGCCGACAAAAAACTCTTTCAACCTTTGGGCATCACCAATTATCGCTGGCAATACACCCCCCAAAAAGTAGGCAATACCGCAGGTGGCATTCAGCTCCGGGCGCTTGATTTTGCGAAGTACGGACAGTTATATAAGAACAAAGGACTGTGGCATGGAGCACAACTTGTGCCTTCCAATTGGGTTGAAAAAAGTCTATCCAAACAAATAGCGCAATCGCTTGACGGTGGGCACTACGGCTATTTATTTTGGAACAAAACTTATACCATTGATGACACCGAATATGAAGTCTCTTATTGCAGTGGTAATGGGGGAAACAAGATTTTCATCTTTAAAGACATTCCATTTGTGGTGGTGATTACGGCTTCAGCTTATAATTTGCCGACTGCACACCCCAATGTGGACAAAATCATGAGGGACTATGTGCTTCCTGCGGTTTTAAATCAGGAATAAATAGGAAAGTTCCTCCTGCTCTGACATTCTTCAAAGAGCTATTGGGAGTGACGCATCTTCTCACCGCAGGATATAAAGAATTCACTTGACCATGTTTCCATAATCATTTCATTTTGCGGTCATTTGTAAATGGCACCCTACTTGAGCGCAATTGCCGTGTCGTATTCGAAGTGATGGATATTATTGATCGTAGTTATCCTTGACAAGCTTATACAATTCCGGAATAACGTTTCGCGCCAAGCTCGAATTTCCATTGAGCAGCACACAAATACCGATATCAGCGTCTGGAAAGAGCGCGATCTCGTTTCTGTAATTGTTGACACTGCCCCCATGATGCCACATGGTTTTTTCTTTGGCGTTTGCACTTTCTTGATAGGTATGAATACGCCATCCATAGGCATAATGTGATTGTTTATGTCCGGGCCAACGTTGGTAGTATTTGTTGTTGTAGTCTATGGGTATAAATGGGTCAACCGCTTTTTCAATGGTGGCCGATGACAATACGGCCGGATTATGCCCTAATAGAAAACGCATCCATTTCGCCATATCAAGCGAGCTAGCATTGATGCCTCCCGCGGTGACGGCATTGTAATATCTATTTGTAAGTGGTAAACTCCGCCAACCCCTTCTTCTTTTGGCATGCGGCATCGCCACATTTTTTTCTTGCAGAAGGCTTTTATGGTCCATGGAGATGTTCGACATTCCCAAAGGGGTAAAGAATCGGTTTTGTAATGAAGCCTTCACTTCTTGTCCCGTCGCTTTCAGCATTACTTCTTGACATAGCGAAAACATGGCATTTTGATAGCTATATTGTTGACCAGGTTCACTTTGTGGTGTCACTTCATTGAATCGCTTGGCGATGGTCGCAACGGATAATCCGGCCTCAACTAGATTGGTGTAACTGTGGTAGGGCGTACCAGAGCTATGGGACATAATATGGGATAGGGTAACTTTTTGTGTATTGATAGCATCCCCGAACTGAAACTCTGGAATGTAGTCGACAATTTTGTCGTCCCAATCCAGTTTGCCTTCGGCCTGTAAACTGGCCGCCAAAACCCCTGCAAAGCCTTTGGAAAGTGATCCTAATCGGAAGATGGTCTGTCCGTCCACTGCTGCATTTAGGTTCACATGTCGTTTGCCAAATCCGTCTGAAATTACGATTGAATCACCATGAACAATACTTACTCCTGCACCAACCAAAAGGCCTGCTTGAATCGCTTTTTCAAAATAGACGTCTAGAGCGGCTTTGAGTTTTTGCTGCTTTGCTTTGTACCGTTTTGCTTCTTTTTTGGAGACAACTGCCCTTTTTGCAGCAATTTCTGCGCCAATAGCCTTGGCTTCACGAGCAGACACACTTTGGATGATATTTAGCGCCAGTATTGCGAATAGTGTAATCACTACCAGTGCCGCACTCAATACGATTTTAAATCTTCTCACAGGTGAAGCATGTTTGATTTGGTTGTATCCGATTTTACCCGTTTACATACAACAATAACCAAAAACAATAGCTTTTAGTATATACTTTGAACTCTTCGGGGGAATCAAACTTACCGAAGATCAGGCAGAACTGAAAGTAAATTTTAAAGAAAACCCGCGCATGCATTGATTTTTAACATCTATGAAAACACGGAGCATGAGTCATTTACTCTAAGGGGTATTCAAAGGTTAAAGGATAGGCGGTCGTTAAATCCAGCGAACAAAACCAATCGTGATATGCACTTGAAATCGCCGTAAATTCTGTAAATTGAATACCTTATGCTGAAATTGAAAAGAATCAAAGTGTTATCCTTTGCAAAATTTCAGGCCATCTTAATGGCGCTATTGGGTCTTTTGTGTGGTGTGCTGTATTCCATTGGGGGCCTCTTTATAGATACCTTGGTCACCTTGCAATTCTTATCGCCTGAAACTTGGTCTACCCCGGGATTAAGCTATGGGACGGTACTCGCCCTTGGAGCACTCTCGGGAATGCCCATTATTTTTGGCCTTGCCGGATTTTTTGGCGGCATTGTTGAAGCCGTACTCCATAACTTAGTAGTGCCGTGGTTCGGTGGTTTTAATATTGAATTCGAAGGAAAGGACTAAACCCTTTCAATTGTTGAGCAGGGTACTTATTCGATATATACCTATGCTTGTATTTTCTTGCTTTTCCATAACTTACCTCACTAAACCTCCGCTAAAATGCGCGATATGAAATACTGCTGTTTTATCATCTTTTTAGTACTACTCAGTTGTAACGAACAGTCACAGACAACTACCCGACCTAATATCATACTTATCATGTCTGACGATATGGGCTATTCCGATATCGGTTGTTATGGTGGTGTCATCGATACCCCCGTCTTAGATGGTCTTGCGGCTAATGGACTCCGATACACCCAATTTTACAATACGGCCCGTTGCTGTCCCTCAAGGGCCGCGTTACTGACTGGTGTTTACCAGCATCAGGCAGGCATTGGTCATATGGTCGATACGAATGGCACTGATATTTACGAAGGGGATTTGAGTCAAAACGCCGTTACCATTGCCGAACTATTACAAAAGGCAGGTTATGCCACCTATATGTCAGGGAAGTGGCATGTGACCCCCTATAAATCCGATGAGACAAATCCGACGAAACGCAATTGGCCCTTGCAAAGAGGTTTTGATAAATTCTTTGGAACCATTCATGGGGCGGGAAGTTTTTACGATCCGAATTCCCTCACCAGAGATAATGAATTCATTGCCCCAACGGAAGATTTCTATTATACCGAGGCCATTTCGGATCATGCGGTATCCTTTATTGAAAACCATAAAACAGATGCTCCCTTTTTTCTCTACGTACCCTATACGGCAGCGCACTGGCCGATGCATGCCAAACCAGCCGATATTGAAAAATACAAAGGGAAGTTCGATGCAGGTTGGGATGTCATGAGAACGGAAAAATATGCTAAAATGCTTGATTTGGGGATTATCAAATCGGAATGGAAATTGACCGATAAAGACGCTATTCCGAATTGGGAGGAGGTAGAACAAAAGGCCTGGTACAGTTCACTGATGGAGGTCTATGCCGCGATGGTCGACAATATGGATCAAGGTATTGGCAGAATAATGGGCTCTCTTGAGGAGAAGGGAATCAAGGATAATACCTTGGTTTTCTTTTTACAGGATAATGGCGGTTGTGCCGAGGAATTCGGGTTTCGGGAAGCCATTGAACCCAATCATAAGAATCTAAAAGGGGATTCCATACAACCCATGGGAAAAGATGAGCTGCAAACCCAAATGGTACCGAAGTATACCAGGGATGGAAGGCCCGTACTATCAGGAATTGGTTTAGAACCTGGGGGTGCAAACACCTATTTGGGCTATGGAAAGCCCTGGGCAAATGTAAGCAATACCCCTTTTAGGATGTATAAGCATTGGGTACATGAGGGTGGAATCGCTACTCCGTTAATCGTACATTGGCCAGCTGGTATTTCAGCCAAAAATGAATTTCGAAACGACCCGGGGCATCTCATTGATATCATGGCCACCTGCGTTGACGTAGCGGATGCAGCATACCCCAAAAAATATAACGATCATAGCATTACGCCTATGGAAGGACTATCACTCAAACCTTCCTTTGGAAACAAATCCTTGGAAGAAAGGGCTATTTTTTGGGAACACGAAGGCAACAAAGCGGTGCGCTATGGCAAACACAAACTGGTTTCCAAATGGAGCAAGAATGCCGAGTACGCCTGGGAATTATATGATATGGAAACAGATCGGAGCGAAACGAATAATCTGGCCAACGAGATGCCCGAAAAAGTAACTGCATTAGAAAATATGTGGATGTCTTGGGCCAAAAAAGTGGGTGTTCGAAATTGGGATACCAAAGAACTCGTTCAATGAAAACATTATCCAGAGGCTTCCTCCTAATCGTCATATTTTACTCAGCGTTTTCGTGTGCGGAAAAAAAGGACAGCAGTACAAAAGTGGTTTCGGTTGAGACCATGCAAAAGGTCTACGAGGAAGTCAAAACGCCATTTAAGTATGGGGTAGTTTTTCAACATCCCGACACGACAAAATTGATTGACTCCCCCACTATTTTTCGAGAGGATGATCGCTGGCTCATGACCTATATTGTTTTTGATGGTCAAGGCTATGAAACCTGGTTGGCGGAAAGTAACGACTTACTGCAGTGGGAATCGAAAGGCAAAATTCTATCCTTTACAAAAGACACCTGGGATGCCAATCAGAAAGCAGGATACGTCGCGTTGGTCGATTATGATTGGGGTGGCGACTATGGGGTGGAAAAACACGATAATCGCTATTGGATGACCTATTTGGGGGGTAACACGACCGGATATGAAGCGGGCGTTTTAAAAATTGGGTTGGCAAATACACCGGATTTGACCAAAGTGCAACCTTGGAGTACAAACAACCGACCCATACTATCTCCCGATGATGCCGATACGCGTTGGTTCGAGAACAAGACCATTTACAAAAGTCTGGTAATCAAAGATAGTTTGGGCCATACCGGACACGATTATGTCATGTATTACAACGCCAAAGGAGCGGGTGATTTTGAAAGCATAGGCATGGCCGTTTCAAACGATATGCGCTCTTGGAAACGCTTCGGGAAAGATCCGGTCATCACTAGAAAAAAAGGTATTTGCGGAGATGCACAGATAGCTAAATTCAATGAGGTCTACATCATGTTTTATTTTGGTGCTTTCTGGAAACCGGGTGCTTTCGAGCGCTTTGCATGCTCCTATGACCTGATCAACTGGACCGATTGGGAAGGGCCCGATTTAATTGCTCCTTCGGAACCTTATGACCAGAAGTATGCCCACAAACCATGGGTAATCAAATGGAATGATGTGGTCTACCATTTTTACAATGCCGTAGGCGATCAAGGCCGGGTGATTGCATTGGCTAGTTCAAAAGAACTGAGGAAGCATTGATGCCCTTTTATACTAAAGGATATAATCAGTACTGACAAAATTCGATAAACGCGTCTCTAAGAGCTTTTCCAAGATCTCATTGTTCAATTCAGTATCCTTGGATGCAACAAATGTTCGTATGGAGAAAGAACGAAGCGCATCATGCACACTTAAGGTAGCAACGGCAGAATCTTTTCTTCCTGTAAACGGATATACATCAGGCCCACGTTGACACGAACTATTCAAATTGACACGACAGACCAGATTCGCCAAGGTATCGATCAAAGGTGCCAAGGTATAAACATCCTTACCGAAGAGGCTTACTTGTTGCCCGTAATTGCTTTCCGCCATATCATCCAATGGCTGCTCAATATCATTGAATGCCAAAATAGGAATGATGGGACCGAATTGTTCTTCTTCATACAAACGCATATCTTTCGTAACAGGATAGACGACGGCAGGCCAGATGTAATTGTCAAAATGTTGTCCACCCTTCTCGTTTAATACTTTTGCGCCTTTTGCAATCGCATCATCCAATAATTCTTGAATATAGGCTGGTTTTCCGGCTTCAGGCAAAGGCGTCAATTTGACCCCTTCCTCCCATGGGTTGCCAAAAGGAAGTTTATCCACTGCTGCACTAAAACGTTTGTTGAACTCGGCAACAATCCCGTCATGCACATAAACAACCTTCAAGGCCGTGCAACGCTGTCCATTGAAAGAAAGGGTACCCGCAAGGCATTCACTGATCGTTAAATCCAAATCAGCATCAGGCAATACAATCGCAGGATTTTTAGCTTCCAAGCCCAATACCAATCGCAATCGATTGCTCTTTGGGTGTTGATCTTGTAAGGCATTCGCAGATGAACTGTGACCTATTAGGGCGAGTACATCTATTTTTCCTGTTTTCATAATCGGTCCCGCAATGGCTCTACCCCTGCCGAACAACACATTCACTACTCCTTTTGGGAAACTCTCCTGAAAAGCTTCCAATAAAGGCGTTATCAGCAAGACACCAATTTTAGCGGGCTTAAAAACCGCAGTATTCCCCATCAAAATGGCGGGGATCAACAAACAAAAGGTTTCATTCAATGGATAGTTATACGGTCCCAAGCAAAGGACAACTCCTAAAGGCCCTCTTCGAATATGCGCCAATACATCGGAATGCTTTTCAAATTTGGCCGAATCACGGTCAAGTTCTTTATAGTTTTCTATGGTGTCATTGATATAGTCAATAGTACGGTCAAACTCCTTTTCAGAATCGGGTAAGGGTTTCCCTATTTCCCACATCAAGAGTTTTACGACCAAATCGCGTTTGGTTTTCATTTTCTCAACGAATAGCTCCATGCATTCGATACGATCCCGAACCCGCATGGTCGGCCATGCCCCTTGCCCCTTTGCAAAAGCCTTTTCGGCGGCGTTTAAGGCATCCAAGGCTTCTGGTTCACCCATATCTGGGGCGCTTCCTAAGAAGGTGGGTGCGTATGCATCGGTAGAGGAAATGGTAGAATATACATCGGCTGATTTTCCGTTCCATTCTTTGAGTACACCACCGACCAAATAAGTCTTTTGATGTATGGGACTGTCGATTTGAAATTCAATAGGTATAGCGTTCTTTGCTTTGCTCATGGATATTTTTCTTGATTATTGACTGTTCTGTCAGTTCGAGCGGAGTCGAGAACCGACTTCCTGGTAAAATACATCCCCCTTTACATCTGGGCGCTCGAAATGACAAAAAGATAAAATTTAAAAAACCCACAGATAATCCATGGGTCCTTATTACCCTTTCCCTTCTAAAGGAAATTCCTTAGTCCACTGAAAAAAAGGACTATACGATCGGTTTCATCGCCGTCATCGATTCTCGTAGTCGTGCACCGACGATTTCTACCTCGTGTTCTCTCAATATTTTATTGACATGGATCAATTTGGCATTGTCCACTCCGTTGTCTTCCTTGTAAGCCCTACCAATGACATCGGTGTCGATTTTTTTCATAAAATCAGCCAATAGCGGCTTGCAGGCATGGTCGAACAGATAACAACCATATTCTGCCGTATCAGAAATCACGCGGTTCATTTCGAACAATTTCTTTCTAGCAATGGTATTTGCAATCAAGGGTGTTTCATGCAGTGATTCGTAATAGGCAGACTCTCCGATGATTCCGGATTCCGTCATACTCTCATAAGCCAACTCTACGCCTGCTCGTACCATAGCAACCATTAAAACTCCATGGTCATAATATTCTTGTTCTGAAATCTCAACATCGGCAGCCGGCGTTTTTTCAAAGGCGGTTTCACCCGTGGCGGCTCTCCAACCTAATAAGTTTTTATCATCGTTCGCCCAATCTTCCATCATCGTCTTCGAGAAATGGCCCGTCATGATATCATCCATATGCTTGTGAAACAAAGGGCGCATGATATCTTTCAATTCTTCGGATAAATCAAATGCTTTTATTTTAGCAGCGTTTGAAAGGCGATCCATCATATTCGTGATACCACCATATTTCATCCCTTCGGTGATGGTTTCCCATCCGTATTGAATTAATTTGGAAGCGTAACCAGGATCAATTCCCTTTTCAATCATTTTATCAAAACACAAGATGCTTCCCGTTTGCAACAAACCACAAAGAATGGTTTGTTCTCCCATCAAATCGGACTTTACTTCCGCAACAAAAGATGATTCCAAAACTCCAGCACGATGTCCGCCTGTGGCGGCAGCATAGGCCTTGGCCTGCTCCAATCCTTTTCCTTGTGGATCGTTGGATGGGTGTACGGCAATCAAGGTTGGAACGCCAAATCCTCTTTTGTATTCCTCTCGTACTTCAGAACCCGGACATTTTGGTGCAACCATGATCACGGTTATATCCTTTCGAATCTGCATTCCCTCTTCCACAATGTTGAATCCGTGAGAATATGATAAAGTAGCACCCTCTTTCATCAAAGGCATAATCGCACTGACCACATTGGTGTGCTGTTTATCAGGGGTCAAATTAATGACCAGGTCCGCATTAGGTATCAACTCCTCATAGGTACCCACCGTAAAGCCATTTTCAGTTGCGTTCAAATAAGATTGTCTTTTTTCTCTAATTGCCGCCTCCCGTAGGGTGTACGAAATGTCCAATCCGGAATCGCGCATGTTAAGACCTTGGTTCAGACCTTGTGCGCCACAGCCTACGATTACGATTTTCTTTCCTTTTAATGCATTTACACCATCGGAGAATTCACTTGCTTCCATAAAACGGCACTTGCCGAGTTGCGTCAATTGGTCTCTTAAGGATAGTGTATTGAAGTAATTTGCCATGAATGAAATTGTTTGTTTTCATTTCCCTGAAGCGGGAAATCTGTTTAATACTATTGTCTTTATTTAAATAATTTTATGATTGGAATTCCTCTAGCATTGTTGAAATCTGCATTTTATCTTTCGAAACCGCAATACGTCCAGAACGCACAAATTGCATAATACCGAATGGCATCAATTGGTCATGCATTTCATCAATTTCACTCCTTCGGCCTGTTTTTGCCAAAACGAAAAAATCACGCGCTACCGTAACGATTTGCGAGTTATTATCCTTAATGATATTCTGTATCTGACGTTCATCGAACAACAGGGCGGAGTCGATCTTGAACAAGGCGGATTCTTGATAAATCGTCTCGTCGTCGGTATGATAAAATGCCTTGATGACTTCTATTTGCTTTTCAATCTGACCGACGATTTTTCGTGTCCAATCCTCAGTAATATTGACTACAATCGTAAATTTAGAAACATTCTCTATTTCTGATTTAGAGACATTTAAGCTTTCTATATTAATGTGACGCTTTAAGAATATACCTGATATTCTATTGAGCAGTCCTACGTTGTTTTCGGAGTATACCGATATGGTAAAATATTGTTTTTTCATCCCTTTTGTTTTGTTCTCACTGCAATAATCAATCCTGTGGACCAATCCATTTTGGTCAGGTTAAAATCAGCCCTATTTTCCAAATAAGCAACCAATTTTTTTACATTTTTATCATGCCCCTCAGGCCAATTCGGTTGCACAGCCATATCGTCTATTACATAATACCCGCCCACTTTGATAAAATCTAAAATCGCATCAACCTCACTGTATTTACCAGGCCAGGCATCGGCAAAAATAAGGTCGAATTTACCTCCCCTATACTTTTTTATCCACTCCGAACCATCCTCACACACGATGTTCACTCTTTTATCAACTCCAAAATACTGCTTCGCGATTGCAATTAATTCTGGGTCATTGTCTACGGTAATGAGGTGCGAATCTATATCCATTCCATCAATCATCCAAGACAAAGACAATCCTATTCCAGTACCTAGCTCTAAGAACTTTCCAGCCGGTTTGCTTGAAATCAATGTTTTCAAGAGGGTTCCGATATACAAATCCGAAGGCATGGTAAATCCGATTTCTTTGGATTTACGTGCTATCTCGGAATGGATAGCTGGAATGTCTTGAATGTTGGTGTCGTTCATTTTATTCTTTTGTCAGTCTGAGCGCACCTGCCTGTCGGCAGTCTCGAGTTGCATTCTATCACAAACCTCGTTCTCTCGACGCTTCGAGGCGCTCAATGTGACATTTATGTTATTTCAATCTAACGTCTGAAACCGAAGCTCCCGAAGGTATCATCGGAAAAACATTATCTTCTTGTTCTACTTTCACTTCCAAGAAATACGGCTTGTCAGAAGCGATCATTTCTTGTATGGTTGCTTTTAGGTCTTTGCGCTCACTTACTCTTTTTGCTTCAATATGATAGCCTTCCGCGATTTTCACAAAATCAGGGTTCACCATTACGGTTGATGCATAGCGCTTTTCAAAAAACAATTCTTGCCATTGGCGTCTGTCTCTTATACACATCTCCGAGCCCACGAGACGAACA